>JAXJBF010000053.1:0-87965 GCA_036303105.1 Peptococcaceae bacterium
GGTTAGCAAGGATGATTTAAACAGAAAGTTTCCAGGTGTGACCGAAATTGTCATTAATCTTGCAGTCAATGATCCGGACATCATTAATTTGTTTGGCGAATACATTCATACTGACCGATTAAAGCTATCAGACGCAGAAATCGCTTATTTAAAGGACACTGTGGAAGTGTTTATTGGGAAAAAAGACGTTTGCCATTGCAAGGATCTGTATGAATATATTGTTGTGAACGATCCGACACTCCTGACGAATAATTTTGTTCAATCTTCTTTCAGCTTATATAGTGTGCTGGACCATCTCTTCGGTGATTTATACAATTTTTCCAGACCGTATATTGCGAGAAAAAATGCGACGATTGAGCGAGGAATGGATATACTGGAAGATATTGTTCAAGAGTCAGAGCGTATGGATCTTGCCGAGATTCAAGCCTTCGCCAGAGAACATCGCGTAACGATAAATAGCATTAGAGACTTCATTGATGCTTGCAATGAAACTCATTTGTTAATCAACGATTTGGAGATTGCCTCGATAGGCTACATCGGTATTACTGAGGAAATCGCAAGGAATCTGGAATCTCGTATTGTAGCTGAGATTGATGCCACAACGCCGATTCATCAGTTACATTGCATTCATTCTCTTCCAAAAATAAATGTGGAATGGACGGCATGGCTGATCTATAGTGTTCTAAAAAAATGGTCCACCAAACTTGAAGTAGGCGCATCGTCTAATCAGTTCAAAAACTCCTATCCAATCGTAGCGCCAATTGGTAAACTTGATGCTTCAATGTTTGACGAAGTAGAAGTGCCTTATGATGGAACCATTGCACAGGTGGATGATCTCAGTAAAATTGATGAGCTAATAAGTGACTATGTATTGGATGAGTGGGAGGATCTTTATGAATTATAAGCAGATGAATATTGAACAGAGTTATATTAGTAAAGGGGATCACAATATTTCTGCGTCTTTTTTGAATCCAATACTGAAGTGTACAAAAGAGTATAAGAGAAGTGTGGGCTTTTTTTCGTCAAGTGTATTGAACGCTGTGATGGAGGGCATCCTTGCTTTATCCAGGAACGGAGGCTGTATTAAGCTTATAGCTAGTCCTTGGCTCAGTGAGGAAGATGTAGATGCAATTGATTGGGGTTATGAACAGAGGGAGGCGTTGGCTTCTTCTGCATTTACTAGAGATTTTGTGCGGGAAGTTGAGAAACTAGATGACGTGAATTTGCAGATCCTTTGTGATTTGATTCGGGAAAGCATTCTGGATATCAAAATTGCGATTACAAAAGATACGGGTATTTATCACGATAAACTTGGGATATTACAAGATTTTGATGGAAATACACTTGTATTTTACGGGTCTTCGAATGCTACGTTTAGTGGTTATTTATCAAATTATGAAAAGATTCGCATCGCTAAAGGGTGGGAGCTTGGATTTGAGAAGATTGTTTCTGATGAAGAGCACGAGTTTGATGTTCTTTGGAACGATCAAAATCCGTTTGTTCATGTTCAGGATTACACACGAACGGCAGAAGAACAATTGTTGAAGATCATTAACAACAGAGGAATTGCGCAAAATTCTTCAAACATTCAACTTCGAGATTATCAGAAGGAAGCCATTCAAGCGTGGGTTAGAAATAATTATCGAGGCTTCTATGTAATGGCTACCGGTACTGGCAAAACGTGGACAGCTATTTTTTCTGCCAAGGAATTGGTAAAAACACATCCAGCGTTCATTGTGATCTGTGCGCCTTATAAGCATCTTGTTAAACAATGGGCAGAAGATGTGCAAGTTGCCTTTCCAAACGCAAAGCTGATCCTTGTTTCGTCTGAGAATCCTGGATGGGAGAAGCAGATTACAAATGAAATAATTTGGTCAAAATATCATTCAAATTCACAGGTCATAGTGATTTCCACCATTACGTCCTTTAATATGAAGCGCTTTGATGCTGCGATTCAGAAATATAAGGGTGATCGGCTCTTGATTGTTGATGAAGCGCATCGTTTTACGACACGGCCAGAAGAGTTGCATTCGACATATAAGTATATGCTTGGCCTTAGCGCCACTCCATTTAGTGGCACCTCTGCTGCAAAGGGCAATGAATTGATGCGATTTTTTGGCGGTCAGGTGTTTAATTTACCCATTGAGGAGGCTCTTGAACGAGGATTTTTGGTGCCCTATTATTATCATCCCATCTATGTTTATGCAACGGCTGAAGAAGAAGAACGTTTTAATAAATATACACGAACAATCTTGGGGTGTTTTAGGAATGGCGTATGTATCAATCGCGAGTTATTGGTAAAGACTCTTAGAAATCGATTACGTGTGCTTTCAATGGCTAAAGAAAAACAAACAAAAATACGGGATATTATTGGCTCGTTTAAAGAACGCGATCATTTTGTGGTGTACTGTGGCGACGGGAAATTGTTTGATGGTTCAACAGGTGAGGAACTCAGACACATTCAATCCATTAAAAGGGTTCTTTCAGAATATGGCTATAAAGCAAGCCAATTTACCGCTACCGAGAATATGAATGAACGCATGCAGTTGGTGGATGCCTTTAATAAAGGAGAAATTTCCGCACTTGTGGCCATTCGGTGTTTGGACGAAGGCATTAATATTCCGTCGATCAAAAGTGCGTTAATTCTGTCGAGCAACGATGATTATCGTGAGTTTGTTCAAAGACGCGGTCGAATTCTAAGAACATATAAAGATAAGAAAAGTGCCAACATCTATGATGTGGTCGTGTTGCCAAAAGGGGACGTAAAGCAATGGGCTGCAATTGAGTTGCGCCGTTTCCATGAATACGCAAAATTAGCGCTAAATAGTGAGTCTTTTTTGGAACGCTTGGACGATTTACTCATTGAATATGGTTTAACAATGGAAGACGTGGATGTTTTTGATTATGAAGACATGGAGGATTTTGGCGATGAATAAACAAAAAATAGTCCAAAATATGATTTCTTATATAGAAAATGCTGAGCGTGATCTTCAAGCTGCGAAATTGGCTGGTGAAACGAAGGCTGCTCGTGCAGACATCGTGAATGCTATTTTGAATGAACTGGAGCGTGAAATGAAGAATGAAGATTGAGTCTATTGAATACGAGAACTTTAGAAACTTTAGAGACTATGGTACAATCAAATGTTCTACAGATGGAAAGGTCACGATTATTTATGGTAAAAATGGTGACGGTAAAACCACGCTTCATCAGTTGTTCCAATGGGTTTTATATGGGCGGGTAAAATTTAATAAGACGACAACGGATCATTTGTACAATTTGGCATTTGAACGCGAAAAGAATTATGGAGATACTTTTGAGGTAATGGGGCGTATTGATTTTGAGCACGATGGCACTAAGTATTCCATTACTAGAAAATACATCTATAAAAAAGGAGTCAATGATTCTGAAAAGATTGGTGAAGAATTATCCCTTCAAAAGATGGATGAAGATTATAACTGGAAGAGAGTAGAACGCCCGGTTGAGACCATTGAAAAATTGCTTCCGTCCGGTTTATCGGAGTACTTTTTCTTTGACGGTGAGAGCATGATTGCCGACCTCAGAGTGAAAGGGAAAGACTCTGCAAGTAAATTGAGAAAAGCACTGTATTCTATGTTTGATTTAGATGTTGTAGAATCTGCGTTGGACCATATAGGCCGAACGGATTTAAAAACAACCGTACTGGGTAAACTGTATTTGAGCCAAGCCGACATAAAAAATGGAAATGGACTCTCTGCAATTAAAACAAATATAGAGAACGCTCAAAACAAAATTACGGAATATGATGGTCATATTCAAGAGGCTAAAGATGAGCGGAAAAAGAAACAAGAAATAATCGCTCAGATTTCTGAGCAGATTGGCAGCTCTAAATCCAAAGCGGAATACGAAGCCCAACGTTCGGAGCAGAAACAATTCCAAAAGCAATTTTTAGAAAATGTTTCAAGCTGCCAGGCACAGTTTGGTGATGCCATAATGGAGATGTTTCCAAGCTTATTGATTTCAAAAGTTGTCAATGATGCCAAGGGAAAGTTAAACCTTAAAATCAACAATACAAATCTTCCGTCAGGATTAAACAAGAAACTTGTCAGTTATCTTCTCAAAGCGTCCACCACACAATGTATTTGTGGACACGATCTTGGTGAGTCGGAACGAGAACATATTCAGGCGTATTTATCGCTTCTTCCGCCAAAATCCCCAGCCATCCTTTATCATGACTTTACTCATACAGCTGAGCGATTGGGGAAGGTATACGATAAAGAAAAAATTGAGCGACTTATAGTAGAGACATTGAACAACCAGGAGAATGCAAAACAATGTGATCAAAAGATCAAGGCGTTGGATGAAATTGAAAAAAAGAGTCCAGATATTGAAGATCTTGTGGTTGACAGAAGACAAGCAGAGGAACGCGTGAATGAATTGGATCAGTTGATTGTCGATTTTGAAACGGAGAAAAGTAAACAGCGTATTTATTTGAAGAAACAAATGAGAAATTTTGATGAACTAACAGAGAAAACGGAAGATAATAAGCGTATTGCTATTAAGATGGACATCATGAAAGAGGTAGAACAGTACTTTACCGATAAATTGGAGAGAGCATCCACAGAATATAGCAAAAAGTTAGAGAAGAACATACAGTATCTTTTGAATGAAATGCTGACCAGTAAAAGAACAGTGTCTGTTTCAAAAGAATTTGCTGTTCGAGTCACGGACAGTTATAATGACGAATCCAAATCTGAGGGGCAGTTTGCGGTTGTCTCTTTTGCTTATATCGGTGGCGTTTTGAAAATGTTGAAGGATGATCAAGATCTACAAGCAAAAGAATATCCACTAGTGTTGGATGGACCTTTTTCAAAACTGGATCCGGATCAGCGTCAGAATGTTGTAAATATGTTGCCTCAGTTTGCACCGCAAGTGATCGTTTTCTCTAAGGACGATTTACATGACGTCATTGCTCCAGAAAACATTGGACGGGTTTGGACCATTCAAAGCAATGAGGAGAAGAACGTGGCAAGAATTGAGGAGGGAAAGTTATGGAAATAAAATCGGATATTCTGCTAAAAGGTACGGTTTGGAACACAGTCATTACAGGTTTATCGGATATTTTTAAGACAAGAACGCACTATAGTTTATATATGCTAAGTCTTGCTATTGGTATTATGTACGACAGACGTATAAAAACACCGGAAGAAAATGGAGAAGAGCCAAAAAATGTTCCGCGTAATGTTATTAACAATAATGACAATGGAAAACTGGATTTTTATTTTCAGGCTGCTATTTTATCAACCTTGACAGAACCTTTTACCGAGGAGCAACGCTTGGAACTGGCCTTTGGCGAGAAAACTGATTTCAATAAAATAGCATTTTTGACCGAGTATGCAAATTTTGGAGCGACGAAGCTTGCAGAATTGATTGGTGATACAACAATAGAAACCATGGAGAATATTAAAAATTTTATGGTTGCTACGGTAGAAGGAAGAAATTTTGATATTGATGAATTAATTTTAGAAGATCTTGAAATTGAAGATCTCAGGATTTAATCGCAATGCTCTGAGAAAAAGATGTTTGCCTTGATAAGAGATACCTATTTAAGTATACTACTTAAGTAGGTGTCTCTTGGCATCTTAATTGAACACTGTTGTGTAAGGGCTCCTGTTGTGAGAAACGCTCAAGCTGCAGGGCCTTCTTTCATTACAAGAGAGTTCTTGACGTTCGATCTGTCTGGATATGACAGCTCCATCTTTCTTGGTAATAGGGCAAAGAGATGATTGATCAAAATGTGAAATTTCTCGTTTGTGCTGACTTGCTCAGAATGTCAGGGATCGTTTTTAACGATGAGGATCCTTGAAAAATTTGCAAAGAGGTTTATGGTGAACTTTTGGTAGAGAACGCTATAATATAGTTTGGGGAAAATACACTTTATTTCACCAGCTCAAGAAGCTTTAGATGGGAAATGTGTAATGTTAGTCTTTTCGAATTATTGATGCTGTATTGTAGCGGGTAATGAAAGATCAGGAGAAAGAATACTCCCACCGAGAATAGTATATTTTCTTGCAAGCTGCTATACTATAGGAGTTTAGCTGTTTCTACATATTTTTCGATGACCTAAACTGCTGAATAAGCAATTCAATAACAACTATCATCAAAAAACAATTAGAAATAACCTTTAAAGGACTGGTATTAATATGCTGCTTGAAACAATGATCGAAGAATACATGCGGAAGCGGTTTTTGTAACAGAGGTCGAATAGCTTGTGGAGAATATGTTCTAAAAATAGATTGAGGTTTTAGTAAATGGGTAATAATAAGCATAATACAGAAAATGTCAGCAAGCAGCGTGTGACTATCACTAAAGAGTCTGTTAATAGATTGATGGAAACGGTGAGAAATCTATATTTGGCTGATGATATCCCTTGGGTAATAGGATATTCTGGTGGTAAAGACAGCACGGCTACTGTGCAACTTGTTTGGTTGGCCTTAAAAGAGCTTTCAAAAGATCAGCTCCATAAACAGGTTCATATTATCAATACAGATACCATGGTGGAATCTCCTGTTATAGAAAAATGGGTTGAGAGATCTTTAAAAATTATGGATGAAGCTGCGAAGCGAGATCAACTTCCATTTGTGACGCATAGGCTGACTCCAGAAATTGATAATACGTTCTGGGTGAATTTTCTTGGTAAAGGTTACCCGTTTCCTAGAAAAAAATTTCGTTGGTGTACGGACCGATTAAAGATTCAGCCAGTCAATAATTTTGTCAAGTCTGCCATTGCTGAGCATGGTGAAATTATTATGGTTCTTGGCACGCGTAAGGCGGAAAGTCAGCGAAGAGCAAAAACCATGGCTTATTATGAGAAAAAGCGTGTTCGAGAGCTTTTGAGTCCAAATGAAACGATGGCCAATGAATTGGTTTTTTCGCCATTAGAAGATTGGACAGATAATGATGTATGGGTCTTTCTCATGCAGTATAAGAACCCATGGGGATTCTCAAACAAGGATCTTTTAACATTGTATAAAGGGGCCACGGAAGACAACGAATGCCCAATGATGGTTGAGAAAAATTTGCCGAGTTGTGGTAAAAGTCGTTTTGGATGTTGGGTTTGCACCATGGTAGAGAAAGACAAATCCATGGAAGCGATGATTGCTAATGACGACGAAAAATCTTGGATGAGCGTTTTATTAGACTTTCGTAATCGCTTTGGCGACGAAGAAAAGGATCGAGATCGTCGAAGCTTTAAAAAAATGCAGGGATATCTTCAAGGCAGCTATGGCCAGTTGCATCATGGACCATACAAAAAAGAAGTGCGTGAACAATGGCTTAAAGAATTGCTGAGTATTCAAAGGTGGATCAATGAAAATGGTCCGCAAGAGTTTTCAGATTTGGAGCTTATAACCTTAGAAGAGCTTCGTTGTATTCGAAGAATCTGGGTGTTTGATAAGCATGAATTTGACGATTCTCTGCCACGCATTTATGAGTCAGTGATGCAAAAATCATTTGATGATCCAGAATGGATTGGATCAGAAGCTTACGGCCACACTGAATGGGAAATTTTAAAACAGACATGCAAAGACCTTTTCCCAGATGAAGAACTTGCATTTGAAATGATGTACAGTTTGGTGGATACAGAGAATCAAGCAAATAGTATCAATCAAAGAAAGGGAATATTGAATTCGCTTGAAAAATGTGTAAAGCATAATTTCTATCAAAACGAAGAAGATGCAACGGCATATTATACAAAACAAATTACTCGTAAGAAAGATTTAGGCGGAAGATTTAATGAAAAGTTCTTTGCACATATCCAAGATGAAGGAGAAGAGTTCGAGGATATTGAGGGCGTAAATACAGAAGAGGCTGATAGCGAACATGATCATTAAGGAATTAGTGTTACATAATTTTGGCGTTTACGCGGCAACGAATAGGTTTGAATTTCATGGCAAAAAGCCAGTGGTTCTTATAGGTGGTATGAACGGGCGAGGAAAAACTACTTTTCTCGAGGCTGTCCTATTGTCACTTTATGGATCCAATTCATTTGCATATAAAGAGAGTAAGTATAAAAGCTTTGGTCAATATTTAAAGTCGTTTGTGAATGTTTCTGATGGTACTCTTGAAACGTATGTGGATCTAGAGTTTTCAATGGACGATGAAATGTATCGCATTCATCGTGAATGGTCCGGAGCAAAGCAACGAGTATCAGAAAAAATTAGGGTATATAAAGATGGGGAATATAATCAATTTCTTACAGATAATTGGACCATGTTTATAGAGAACATTCTTCCAAGTGGATTATCAAACTTTTTCTTTTTTGATGGAGAAAAAATTGCGGAACTTGCTGTAGAAAAAACAAGTGCGCAAATGAAGTCGTCAATCAAAACTCTTCTAGGAATATCAGTATTGGATATTTTAAAAGATGACCTTGGAAGAATAATCAATCGAGCAGTCAAAAATAGCGGTGGTGATCGTTTAGAAGCCAATGAGATTGAAATGTTGCGCGAAAAACGTGACCAGGCTGTTAGCGCGTTAGAAAATATCGATCAAGAAATTGCATCCCTAGAAGACCTGAAAGTCGAGCATTTCCAGGAGCTTGAGCAGAAACGTCAGGAATATTCTGCTATGGGGGGCGACATAATTGTACAACGTCAGGAATTATTTCAGAAAAGAACTATTGTTCAATCAAATATTGATACATTGAAAGAACAGTTGATTTCTGATGCTGCTTCTGAGTTGCCATTCCTTCTTGTGAAAGATTTACTAGAAAATGTTAGAAAACAGGCAGAAATAGAACAAGATCAGCGAATGCTTACTGTGGCATTGGAAAAAATGAGAGCAATGTTGCCGAAATATGTAAAGAGCTATGCTTCTGATCAAGATGCAGCTGAACGTTTTATAACATTTATTGATGAACAAATAGAACGATCATCTGATGATTTTTCCTATCAATTATCAGATACATCCCTATTTAAATTACAGATGTTGCTGGATGACCAACTTTTGGCTACAAAGTTAAGAGTCTCGGAACATAGGCATGAATATATCAAACTTCAAAAAGAAATGGATCAGTTGGATCGCTATTTGGCTGTTGAAATCGACGAAGAGTCGCTTGCAAAAGTATATCGTGAGATTAAAATGCTTGAGCAGAAGATTATTGATATTGACGTAAAGCTTGAACGTAAGAGAGAAAAACGTAGAAAATGTAATGGCGAAGCAATGAATGCTATTTCTGCCTTTAACAGGTATGTAGAAGCATATTTGAAACGCGCAGAGGTAAGCGATGATGAAGAACGCATTGTGAAATATTCTTATATGGCTATTTCCATATTGGATGAATATCAGGTGCGCTTACAACGAAAAAAAATAGGTATTGTAGCAGATACGATGACCGCTTGTTATAAAAAACTTGCGAATAAAAAGAATTTGATCGATAGGGTCGATATGGATCCTGTTACTTTGGATCTATTATATTTTAATGCAAGCGGAGAAGTGATTGACAAAGCTTCATTATCTGCTGGGGAAAAGCAACTTATGGTTATTTCACTTTTATGGGCGTTGGCATTGTGTGCTAAGAAAAAGTTGCCAGTAATTATAGATACGCCGTTATCTCGTTTAGATTCGGCTCATCGTGTATCTTTGATCCAAACCTATTTTCCTCAGGCAAGTGAACAAACGATTATACTTTCTACTGATTCAGAAATTGATCAAAACTATTATAAAATCATGAAAGACGACATAGGTGATGAATTCACCTTGATCTATGATGATATGAGTAAGTCAACAACCATTCGACAAGGATATTTCACGGAGGGCCTAATATGATCATAAAACAAATACGATTATCAAACTCCGCGAAAGATAAGTTGTCCAGGTTGAAGGGGAAAACAGGAATTAAGAACTGGAATGTATTATGTCGATGGGCGTTTTGCTTTTCGCTTCATGAGAATACCGTGCCGACAGACGTTCCAATAGCTGCAGATAGCAATGTTGAAATGTCATGGTATACCTTCGCTGGTGAATACAGTGAATTGTATGAGGCGTTGATGATTGAATGGTGTGTAGAAAAAAATATTGAGTTGACTGAAGATAATCTAGCTAAATATTTTAAATTACATTTAGAAAGAGGAATATCTTATCTTTCTGGAACGAATTTCATCAAATCATTAGACGATCTTTTAAATTTAGCTTTTGAGGGATAATTATGAGTGTGTATTTAGATTTTAATGCGTCATCTCCAATTGATGAACGTGTTCTTGACTATATGATTGATGTTTATCGACATTCGTATGGAAATGCCGACAGTCGTACGCATGATTTTGGTAATCAGGCGAGAACAATTGTCGAAGAAGCGCGTAGCCAGGTCGCAGCTATCTTATCGGTACAAAAGGATGAAGTTTTTTTTACGAGTGGTGCTACAGAAAGTAATAATATTGCGCTTCAAGGGCTTAGAGACTATGCTTTAGCGACCGGCAAAACACATATCATTACATCTGCCATCGAACATAAATCCGTTCTTGAAACGGTTAAGAGAATGGGACAGGAAGGCTTTAAAATTGACTATGTGACTCCTGGTTTAAGTGGGAGAGTATCTGCCTCAGAGATCCTTAACCTAGTAAGAGAAGATACGCTTCTCGTAAGCTTAATGCATGTTAATAATGAAACTGGCATTGTACAACCGATTCAAGAAGTTGGAGAAGATCTTTCAAATAAAGATGTATTCTTCCATGTCGATGCCACACAAAGTTTTGGCAAGTTGGTCGATGATTTAAAAACGACAAAATATAACATGTTATCGATGAGTGCTCATAAGATCGGTGGGCCGCAGGGGGTGGGCGCACTGATCCTTCGAAAAAATCGATATAAGTTGCCTCCGGTAAAAGGGATTATGTATGGTGGTCAGCAAGAACATGGCATTCGACCAGGAACAGTTCCTGTTGCTCTTGTTGCCGGGCTTGGTAAAGCCTGCGAATTGAATCATATTGAATACAAAGAAAACTTAAAAAAATGCAAGGCCATCAAGATGGCTTTATTTAATTGTCTGGAGAAAGCTGATATAAATTATGAATTTAATGGAGATCAGGAATACTGCATGTCTAGTACAATGAACATCTGTTTGCATGGTGTTTCATCAGAAGCTCTTATGCTGGCGGCGAAACAATATTGCAGTGTATCAAATGGTTCAGCGTGCAATTCAAATTCATACAATCCTAGTTTTGTGTTGACTGCGATGGGGATTCCAGCGGATCAAATAGATAATTCGATCCGAATTAGTTGGGGTCCAGAAAGTGACTTAGAAGATACCGTGAATGCTTTTGAAAATATGCTTAGAGTCGCTAAAGGATTGATTTTTTAAATAGGAAAACCCTATCTTGGCAAAATGTCAAGATAGGGTTTATCAACAGTTTGTCAGGGAGTTCTATTATGACTCCCTGATTTTTTGCAAAAAATTAATGATTTTCAAATGTACTCTGTAAAGCTGATTGTAGCTTCTCATATAGTATGCGTTGCTGTTCATCACTAAAATAAGCATTCACAAAATTCTTATATGCTTCTTTGATTTCTTCTTTCTTTTTTTGAGCTCCTTTCAGTGATTGTAAACTAATATACTCTGGCTGCTGTTCTATGTGTGACAAAATGGTTTCGACGTGTTTTGGAAGATTAATATTATGACGATTATAATATTCTCTTATCATTTTAATTTTCTTGACAATATCTTTTTTCTTTAAGTCAGCGTTTAATTCAGATGGAATAATCAAATAGTTTGCTGTCGTTTTTCGATATTTAGCAGCTTTACAAGTCTTTCCATCATGAGGAACGCCAAGAAGTTCCTTTAAACTAAAAGAGATCTCATTATTTTCTTCATCCCATATAATATTTAATTTTTTATTATCATGAGCAATTAAATGTTCAACAGTATACTCTGGTGAACAATAAATATTGCCAATATAATTATCTTTCGCAATATAATTGTCCATTAAAGAATATAATGCGTATGCTTTTTCCTTGGAAAACATATTAAACTGAACATACTCAGATAAATAGTGTTTTCTTAAAGTTTTGGTTGCATTAATAATTCCTTCTATAACTTCATTAGCTGCGATCCCATCATCAATTCTATACAATTCCGTGAAAATTGTATGATCAATAGAAGACTTGTTTTTATTTTTGGAATTGGATATAAAAAAGAACGCATAAGCGTAGTAATTAGAAACCAACTTCTTCAAATTTATATATGTGAAGGCCGCTTTTAATTCACTGTTGCTCATAATATAGTGAAAAATCATAAAAATTGGTAACTTATAATATTGAACGTTTGGATATAATATTATGCTTGCAAGTGCACGCTTGATTATTTGATGATTGACACTATCAGTACCATATCTGCCTGCATCTGAACATAAATCATCAAATATGTAATTGTCTTTATTGAGATTATCTATAAGAGTTATGATATGTTTTCCATAACATGCCATATCTGTTAGCAATTGCATAGTTTGTGTTTGCGATTTATTCTCCAAATAATGTTTACCAGCAATTGATAAATTGGCCGGAATGCTGTAGGTTTCAGGACGAGACAGCAAGTAGTGATAAATATATTGACAAGTTTCTTTGTCTGACTTTGAATATCCAATTCTTTCAAATTGTTTTTTGTATTTTCGAACTTCCGTCCAGAGTTGTTTTAGATCGTCATGAGATAACGGTGTGTAATTTTTAAAACAATATCCTTTAAAAACATCAGCTACATCCAAAAGTTGTGACTTAAAATTAATATCAAGAAAAACTTCCTCAATTGAATTGCTATGACGCTTCTGAGTATCACCTATCAATACAAGGAATTCACTATCCAGTAGTTTATTTTGAAAGTTTCTTAAATCTATCGAGCTGAGTTGATCTAAAATAATTTCATATAGGGTGGTAAAAGTATCCTTTTGGTAGTAAATGTCATCTTCATCAGAAATTCGGATTGTAATTGTATTATCGACTAATTCAAAATAATCTCCGATGGATTCATTCAGAAGAACTGGATGATGTTCATTGTAAAGATAACGGAGAATGTCATGTTGTTCTGCACTTAATGCCTTGCTGTTCGGAAGTCTATTTTGATTAAAAAGTGCAATTAGAATAAGAAATATTGTGGTAATACGCTGTTGACCATCTACTATTTCATAGTAGTTAGGAACCTTATTTAAAATTATATTGCCGAGAAATTTATCTCTATTATTGATATCAGAAATCAATGTTTGTACTTTTTCAGTCGTCCACGTATATTCTCTTTGATATTTTGGAATGACATAATTTTTTCTATTATTATCAAAGTTTGGTTCATTCTCTCGATCAATAAGGAAAAATTCTGCAATACTAACAACAAAAGATTCTAACTGCAGCATATTGGTCCTCCCTCTGGTATTTAGCATTTAAGAGTATTATACCACGATTTGTTGGAAAAATAGAATTGCATAGATATTTAAAATGTCGAATGCTCAATTCAAGCATAACATTACAGAATAAATAACTTTTAAAGGAGTTAGTAATCCTGATGTTATTCTATAATTTTATGCATCCTGTCGATTTGAATAGGCGACAAATTGATGTTCTCACCTTCTTACATGTTCTTTGGGCAATGCTCCTTACAGCCGTCAGGCCCGCTTGCTGCACGCGGGGTTTGTCTTTGATGGGGGCGCGAGGAAGCACATTGCCTTGCGCCTTTTCTTGTCATGGGCAGCAATGCCCATCCAGGTCGCTGATCTTTGGTGGGCCTGCGCACCTCCCGCCCACACGCTGGCGGGATGTTTTGCGTTTGGGGGGAGGGGGCGGTCATTGGTTATAGCCATGGAACGCCGCATATATTCTATTTTCGAACAGTTCTGAAAAATACATTGAAACATCATCACCAGCACGGTATACTTAAATTAAGCTTAAACGCAGGACGATTGTTGAGAAAGGAGATTGTATGATGAGAAAACGAACCCTGATCCTTGCCGCCGCGCTGTTGGCGGCCCTTGTGGCGGTGCCGGCCTATGCCTATGGCCCGTCGCTGAACAACCCTTACGCTGGCGAGACGGGCGTGCCGCTCACGGTGCATGTGGACGGGCGCTATGTAGCGACGGATGTGGACCCTTATGTGTCAAACGGGCGCACCTACCTGCCGCTGCGCGCTGCCGCCGAGTCCATGGGCGCCGCCGTTGTGTGGGACAACGCCAGCCGCAGCGCCACCGTCAGCAAAGACGGCACCGTCATTCGCTGCACCGTTGGCAGCACTGTGTTTACCGTGAACGGCGTCAGCCGCTATAACGACGCTGCGCCGCAGATCGTTGGCGGGCGCACCATGCTGCCGATTCGCCCGATCGCCGAAGCCCTGGGCGGCACCCTCGTCTGGGATGGCTACACCGCCAGCGTGACCATCGACACCCCAGCAGCCGACGCCCCAGCGCCTTCCCTGCCAAGCAACGTGCCGTATCAAGTGCGCTGGCTCGTGGAAAAATACTACGTGCCTGCCGACAGCAACGGCAACGGCTCCTGGTACTATCAGGACACAACTGGACGCAGCATCTACAGCTGCACCTATCTTTTCATTTCTGAAATGGCCAGCGGCACCCGCCAGGCTGTGAAAGTGGGGTATCGTGCAGAAAATGGCATGGTGAGCGACATCGGCGCCGACAGCTTCACCACCACCAAGCGCGGCAACGCCGTCCAAATCAAAGACGGCTGGCCCCCATTCTACTGGCATGGCGCCGGCATCGGCGGCGGCCCAACCTTCAACCTCGAAGACTACGTCTACAACGGCGCCAACCTCCAGCAAATCGGCTACCAAACCTACTTCAACAACGGCGTCAGCACCCCAACCAAATACGGCCCTTACAAATACACCAACCAAACCTGGCTGGCCATGTAAGGAAGAGGGGCGCCTGATCGAACATCCCGCCATGATGGCGGGATGTTTTGCGTTGAGGGGGGGTGAGCAGCCGAGGGAGAAACTGTTGCGCTAAAACGATACCCAACAATACAAAAAGCGGGCAACCCATCTTGTTTGTAGGTTGTCCGCTAAACGATTTATAGATAATCATTACAGTCGTCGGAGTTATCTTCGTAGTATTTGTTAAGGTATATCCCAATTCCATCCAATCCAGGATAAATGCTTTTTTCGTTAATGTTGAGAAGATCCAGCTCTTTCATAATGCCTTTCTTACATTCAGTAGGGACGATCATTTTGCCTAAAAAGTGCTCGTCATTTATAAAATCAACGTTCATTCCTGTGTCAAGCTGCATTTTATTATTTGGTTTTATCATATCTTCTAGTGCAGATTGATTTTCCCCCCAGAGTAAAAATCGACTGGATTGTGCGCTCATACGTTGGTCAATATAGGGTGGGATAAACATTAGTGGACGGGTCTTTTTATCCCAACGACCATCATAATTTCCTTCTAAGCAAGAGTTATCGCGTATTTTTTGCATTTCTTGCATGATAGAATCTATTAGGTCCTTTCGATTATATTCAGCGGCTAAATGATTGCAGATTAGCTCATTGTTAGACCAATACTCAAAAGACACCGTGTTGATTATCCAAATAACACCATTGTCCTCGCTTTCGCTTCGACAGCAAAAGTACATGGCAACCAACGGATTGGCTGTAAAATCCAGAAGTCGTGTAGGAACGCCGTAATGCTGCGCGTATTGCAGCCAGGTGAAATCATCTTTCATAGGAATGTGGGGAAGCAAGCCACTTGCCTCTTTTTTGAAATGCGATAGTATTGCGTATTCTTTGGCTTGGTAAATTTTCCTCGACGATGAAGCATCAGAAACAGTCGCTGTTATTTCGTCCTCTTGGTGCTCTCTATAAATGCCAGGAAGAAGCGGCCATGATGCATTGCTCATGCCACGGAATATGAACCCTCCTGTTTTATGCTTCCTGGAAAATTGAGTGTTGTATTTATTTAACACACTTAAAAACTCACTTAAATTATGAATCATAGTATCCATATAGCCACCTCTTTTAAACATTATTATATCAAGTCGAGATCATGGCTTCAATGAAAAGTAAGAAGCCGTGATTGGCGGGCCGTGCTATTTAACACAGCCATCAACAACCATTGTTGCAATTCCGCGACAATTTATTGCTAGCTGTTATGCTTATTGATATAATAATGGTACATGCTGCGTGTTCTATGCGTTTGTTAGACGCTGGGGCATGGCAGGAGAAATGGTGCGCAAAAAGGTTGCAGGAAAGAGGGATTGTCGATGGCGGATATTAAGCTATTCAATATCAAAGGTGAAGTGAAAGAATATCAGAGCGGTAATGTGACGCTGGAAAAGGAGCTGCAAACGGTGATTGAGCAGAATATGGACACTTTTTTCGGCGTCACTTTTCTTGCCAGCGAATACTCTACCACTGACGGCGGACGCATGGATAGCTTGGGCATCGATGAAAACCATTGCCCCGTGATCTTTGAATACAAGCGCTCCATAAAAGAGAACGTCATCAACCAAGGCTTGTTTTATCTGAACTGGCTTTTGGACCATAAAGACAGCTTCAACGTGCTGGTGATTAAAAAGCTCGGGTTGGCAGCAATGGACACCATTGATTGGACCATGCCTCGCGTGGTGTGTATTGCTGGTGATTTTACCAAGTATGACGCATCGGCCATCAAACAAATGAACCGCAACATTAGCCTGATTCGTTATCGAAAGTTTGGCAATGACCTGCTTATGTTTGAGCAGATCAATGAAAATATCGCCGCCGCCATCACAGAAGACAATGGCGCCAGCAACAAACAAAAAATTGCGCAAAAGACGTTTGCGGATAAGAAAAAGGATGCTGCACCAGCCATTCAGGCCCTGTACGACGACGTGAAAAATTACGTGCTCAGCCTAGGCGACGATGTCACCGAAACACAGCTCAAATATTATGTAGCTTTTAAGAAAATCAAAAACATTGTTTGCGCAGAGATCCACAACAATCACCTTACGCTTTACCTGAAACTCGATGCAGGCACCGTGGACTATGAAGACGGATTCACACGCGATGCCACACAGATTGGTCACCTGGGAACAGGCAACGTCGAAGTTACCATTCATACGCGAGCCGACTACGAAAAAGCACTGCCATTGCTGGACCGCGCTTACGAGGAAAACTAAAATACCCACATCTCGCCATCATGGCGGGATGTTTTGCGTTGGCGAAAGAATAACCTTGATCCTATAAGAATGTTTGAAGCATTACGACAACGGTGGTATAATAAATGAATAATAGAACGTACGAAATAAGGGAGGAATATATATGTCAACCATCTTGCCGAAACATCAGATGTCCGAAGAAGACATCAAGCTTCAATATATTACTCCAGCCATCACCGCGAAATGGGACCCTAAAAAAATCACCATGGAAACGACGATCACCGATGGCAAGATCAATATAAAAGGCAACATCGCTTTCCGCGAAAAAGGAAAACGTGCCGACTATATCTTATACCTCAACAGCAACAACCCCATTGCCGTTGTAGAAGCCAAGGACAACAAACACAGTGTGTCTCATGGCTTGCAACAGGCCATGGCTTATGCGAAAATGTTGGACGTGCCGTTTGCCTACAGTTCCAACGGCGACGGCTTTGTGGAGCACGACTTTCTCACCGGGAAAATGCGCGAATTGGCGTTGGAAGATTTTCCCTCGGAAGAGGCGCTCATTGCGCGCTACAAGCAGGAGTCTGGCCTGACCAGCGAACAGGAAGCGGCGATCAATCAACCGTATTACACCAGCCAAGATACTTTCCCACCACGCTATTATCAGCGCAACGCCATCAACCGCACGCTGGACGCCATCGCTCGCGGACAGAAGCGCCTTCTCCTGGTGATGGCCACCGGCACCGGAAAAACCTACACGGCATTCCAGATCGTGTACCGTTTGTTGCAGAGCGGCATGAAACGAAAGATTCTCTACCTGGCCGACCGCAACATTCTTGTCGATCAATCCATTCAGCAGGACTTCGCGCCGTTGGAGAAAATCATTCATAAAGTCGATGCGTCCAAAGACGATAAAAAGACCATCACCGCCTACGAGGTTTATTTTTCCTTGTACCATCAGCTGGTGGGAAGCGACGACCGCGAGCATTTCCGGGAGCTCTTTTCACCGGACTTTTTTGACATGATTATTGTGGACGAGTGTCATCGTGGCTCTGCCAAGGAAGAAAGCCACTGGCGCAAGATTCTGGAGTATTTCGAAGGTGCCACCCAATTGGGGATGACTGCCACGCCAAAAGAAACCAAATACGTGTCGAACATCAACTACTTTGGCGATCCAATTTACACCTATAGCCTTAAAGAAGGCATCGAAGACGGTTTTCTGGCGCCGTTCAAAGTCATCAATATCATGACCGACATTGGCGACGGCTGGCGTCCAAAGAAAGGCCAGCGTGACATCAACGGCGAAGAAATCCCTGACCGCATCTACAACAACAGCGATTACGACTACAACATCGTCATCCAAGACCGTGTGCAGCAAGTGGCCCAAGAAATCACCAAATACCTCAAAGCCACCGATCGCATGGCAAAGACCATCGTTTTTTGCGCCGATGAAGAAGCCGCGCTGCGCATGCGCAATGCTCTGGCCAATTGCAACGCCGACATGATGAAAGAAAACCCTGACTACGTCGTGCGTATCACTGGCAGTGATACCGAAGGAAAGAAAAAGCTGGACTACTTTATTTCAGTGCAAGCAAAATATCCAGTCATCGCCACCACCTCGAAACTTTTGTCGACAGGCGTTGATTGCAAAATGACCAAACTCATCGTTTTGGATGAAATGATCGGCTCCATGACCGAATTTAAGCAAATCATTGGGCGTGGCACGCGCCTGCGTCCTAAAGAAGGGAAGAATTATTTCGTCGTCATGGACTTCCGCAATGTGACCCGACTTTTCGCTGATCCCGATTGGGATGGCCCATTGGAAATCGACGAGGGCTTCGACCCAGAGCGAGGCAAACAGAACGGCAATAAAGGTGATCGCCCAGGCGAAGTGAAGGAGCCTCCTGCTTCATATGAGCGCACCTACAAGCCCATTGTCGACAAAAACGGCTGCCAGGTGAAGATCATTCACAAAACGGTTTCGGTTTACGATGCCAATGGCAAGCTCCTGCGCCAGGAAAGCATTGTGGACTATACCAAAGAAAACATTCGCGGTCAGTATGCGTCCCTCGACAACTTTATTCATCAGTGGACCGCCCAGGAAAAGAAAGCGGTTATTCGCGATCTGCTGCGTGAGCGTGGCATCGACCTTGATCTCTTGAAAGCTGATCAGCACATGGAAGAGGTGGACGACTTCGACTTCATCTGCCACGTTGCTTTTGACAAAAAGCCGCTCACTCGCCGCGAACGCGCCAACAACGTCAAAAAACGCGACTTTTTCAGCAAGTACAGCGACGACGCGCGCCAAGTGCTGGAAGCCCTGCTCGATAAATACATGAACACAGGCATCTACGAAATCGAAAAAACCGAAGTGCTCAAACTCGACCCATTCCTAAAAATGGGCAAACCCGCCAAAATCGCCAGCTACTTTGGCGGCAAAGCCGGCTACCAGAAAGCCGTGCAAGAGCTGGAACAAGCGATTTATGAGGAAGTGGTGGGATAATCTATGAAAGGCTCTGAAACAAAACTCATCGCCTACATGCAGGGATCGGACAAGCGTTTTATCATCCCTGTGTATCAGCGTAATTACGATTGGAAAACCGAAAATTGCAAGCAACTGTACGACGATCTGGTCAAAGTCATTCGCCAACAACGAAAAAGCCATTTCTTTGGCAGCATCGTTTCGGTCAACAACGATGGCGAATTTAACCAATATCTTGTCATTGACGGTCAGCAGCGTTTGACAACCATTTCGCTGTTGTTGCTGGCCATGTACAACCTCATGAAAGAGGGCGTTCTCGTTCCTCACCAGGGCAATTTGGCCGATAAAATCTACAAAACCTATCTGATTGACGAATGGCAGGACGACGACACACGCATTAAATTGAAACCCGTCAAAAACGATCAAAAAGCCTTTCAAAAGCTGTTTGACGATAAATCGAACTACATTCCGGATTCGAACCTGACCCTCAATTACAACTATTTCTATAATCGCATTCAAAAAGAAGAAATCACCCTCGACGAGCTGTACGACGCCATCACCCGCTTGGAAATTATCAACATTAGCCTTCAACAGGACGACAACCCACAGCTGATCTTTGAAAGTTTGAATTCCACCGGCGTGGCACTCAGCGAAGGGGATAAAATTCGCAATTTCATCTTGATGGGCCTGCCGATTGACCAGCAAAAAGACTTTTACGAAAAATATTGGAATCCCATCGAGATTTGCACCGACTATGACGTGAGCATGTTCGTGCGCGATTATCTGAGCGTGAAACAACAGATGATCCCAGCCATGAACAAGATCTATTTCACCTTTAAGGCGTTTGTCGAAGACACGGCCAGTGACACCGAACCTTTGTTGCAAGACCTTTTGCGCTATGCACAGTGGTATAAGGTTCTTCTGAAAGGCACCACCTCCAACAGCGAGCTGAACGCCTGCATCCATCGTCTGAATCGCCTGGAAACCACCGTCACCAGGCCTTTCTTCCTGGAAGTGCTCCGTCTGCAATCAGAAGGCCAGTTGTCGCTGACGGATGTCAAAGACATTTTCCTTTACACAGAAAACTATCTTTTCCGTCGAACAATCTGCGACCTGCCAACCAACGCCCTCAACAAAATCTTTTCGACCTTGCATCGCGAGATCATCCGTTACGATGGCACCGACGACAACTATCTGGAAAAATTCAAATATGCGCTGCTTTCCAAGCTCGACCGTGTTCGCTTCCCAGATGATGAAGAATTTGTAGACGCTTTTTCTACACGGTCCATCTATCCAATGAAAAGCAAAAATAAGGTGTATATCCTGGAACGCTTTGAAAATGGTGGCACTGTCGAAGGGCAGGATGTGTACAAAAAATGCGACGAAGGCATCTATTCCATCGAACACATCATGCCTCAGCATTTGACCCCAGCCTGGATCAAAGAACTTGGCGACGATTATGAAACCATCCACGATACCTGGCTGCATCGCCTGGCCAATCTCACCCTGACCGGCTACAATTCCAAATACAGCAACAGCGCCTTCCTCGACAAGCGTGACATGGACAACGGTTTTGCGAAAAGTCATCTTTTCATCAATAACTGGATCGCTCAGCAATCGCACTGGCGCCTGGATGAGCTGGAGGCCCGCAATCAGCTGCTGATGCAGCAGGCTTTGGTGCTGTGGCCGATGCCGACAACGTCCTTTAAACCAGCCGTCAAACAGATGGACACCTGCTCGCTGGATGATGACGTTGATTTAAGCGGCCGCGAGATTGTTCGTTTTGCCTTCAAGAACACCGAGCAACCTGTCACCAGCTGGATCGACATGATGGAGCAGGTACTGAAAATGCTACACGCCGAAGATCCTTCGGTGCTGTCAAGATTCGCCCATTCATCCTCGGACGACAGCGATCTCTGCGCGTTTGTCAGCCATCGTCCTCAGGATTTGAGAACAGCCCTTGAAATCGATCATGATGTGTTCATAGAAAAAAATACCAATACAACACAGAAACTTTCCATGCTGCGAAAACTTTTCAAGGTCTACAGAGTGGAAGAAGACACACTGACCTTCTATCTTAAAGATAAAAACGACGACAAAACGAAAGACGAAAGTGCGCGCTATGATCGACGTCGCCGTTATTGGGCGTTTGCTGCACCGATTATCAAGAAAGCGTATGAAGATACCGAACACCACTGTTTTGCAGGATGCACAACGACCAAATGCAACTGGATCACTGGTAGCTTTGGGATGGGTGGCTTTTATTTGACATGCGTGTCCAATAGGGATCAGGCGCGCGTTGAGCTGGTTCTGACTAAGGCCAATAAAGACACCAACAAAGAAGCCTTTGATTTTCTCCACGCGCACAAAACAGAGATCGAACAAGCCCTCGGCACCGCTGTCGAATGGCTGCGTTTGGACGAGAAAAAGAGTTCTTACATTATGCTGCGTCTTCATGGCGTCAGCATTGAAAATGAAACAGACTGGACACAGATGGCAAAATTCCAGGCTGAATGGAGCCGAAAATTCTACGACGTTTTCGTGCCCTATCTAAAACAAAACTATTAACGAGGTACTATAACACATGGGAAACTTAACAGGATTTGTCAAACGATTGCGCGACATCATGCGCAACGACGCCGGGATCAACGGCGACGCTCAACGCATTGAACAGATTGCGTGGATGTTGTTTTTGAAAGTATACGACGCCAAGGAAAACGACTGGGAATTTGAGGACGAAAGCTATCAGTCCATCATTCCTGAGCCTTGCCGCTGGCAGAACTGGGCGCACGACGACAAAACCGGTCGGGCAATGACCGGCGACCGTTTGCTGGACTTTGTCAACAACACGCTCTTTCCAGTGCTCAAAGGGCGCGACATCACCGACAGCGATGGCAACGTAGTGATTCCAGGGGTCAAAGTCGACGCCAACACGCCAATCCGTAAGGCCGTCGTGCAAACCACCTTCGCCGATGCCAACCAATACATGAAAGACGGCGTGCTTCTGCGTCAGGTGATCAACGTCATTGACGACCTGAACTTCGACGATTACGACGAGATTCACGCCTTTGGCGACATTTACGAAACCATCCTCAAAGAGTTGCAAAGCGCTGGCTCTGCAGGGGAGTTCTACACGCCGCGCGCCGTCACCGACTTCATGGCCAAAGTCATTCAGCCGAAAATCGGCGAAGTCATGGCGGATTTTGCCTGTGGCACCGGCGGTTTCATCACCAGCTGGCTGAAAGAGCTGCGCTCACAGGTTGAAACCACCGAAGACGAAGAAGCCTACACCCATTCGGTGCTCGGCATTGAGAAAAAGCAGTTTCCTTACATGCTCTGTGTGACCAACCTTCTCTTGCATGGGCTGGATGTGCCACGTGTTTACCATGGCAATTCCCTGCTACATGACGTGTTGGACTATGGCGAAGACGACCAGGTCGACGTGGTGCTTATGAATCCGCCCTACGGCGGCAACGAAAAGGCCGACGTCAAAAATCACTTCCCGAGCGACCTTGCCAGCAGCGAAACCGCCGACCTCTTCATGTCGGTTATTATGTATCGCCTGAAGAAGAACGGTCGCGCCGCTGTCATCCTGCCTGATGGCTTTCTCTTCGGCACCGACAACGCGAAAGTGAACATTAAAACAAAGCTTCTGCGCGACTTCAACCTACACACCATCGTTCGTCTGCCGGCCAGCGTGTTTGCGCCGTACACCTCCATCACTACCAACATCCTGTTTTTTGACAACACCCATCCGACCGAAACCACCTGGTTTTATCGGCTGGATATGCCCGAAGGCTACAAACATTTTTCAAAGACCAAGCCAATGAAATTGGAGCACTTCCAACCAGTGCTCGACTGGTGGAACAACCGTCAGGAAATCAACGAAGACGGCTTCGACAAAGCCAAAGCGTTCAACGTCGATCAGCTTGCCGGTGAATTGGGCTACAACCTTGACCAATGTGGATATCCTCATGAAGAGGAAGAAATTCTCGAGCCTATGGCACTCATCCAGCGCTACGAAGAACAACGCGCCACCCTCAACGCCGAAATCGACCAGGTGCTCGCCGACATTGTCGCCATCTTGGGAGGGGAACAACGATGACCCCACAGGAATTAAAGAACAGCATCCTCCAGCTTGCCATTCAAGGCAAACTCGTCGAACAGCGAGAAGAGGAAGGCAACGCCGAAGACCTCTACGCCCAGATTCAGGCCGAAAAACAACGCCTCATCGCCGAAAAGAAGATCAAGAAACAGAAACCCCTGCCGGCAATTACTGACGAGGAAAAGCCTTTCGAGATTCCTGAAAGCTGGAAATGGGTGAGGCTAGAGGATATTGTAGTAAAAAACATTAAACGTGGAAAATCGCCAACATATACGGTTAAAAGTGACGTCCTTGTTTTTGCACAGAAATGCAATACTAAAATAGGTACTATTGATTTATCTTTAGCGAAATATCTCGATGTATCAAAAATAGATAAATATCCTACAGAAGAATTTATGATGGATGGGGATATTATTCTAAATTCTACGGGGAACGGCACTCTTGGACGAGTCGGGATTTATCGCGATAGTAATAATCCGAATAAATTGCGATTAGTTCCAGATTCTCATGTGACAATTATAAGAGTAAATAAATGTATTTCTCTCGAATTTGTATTTTATTGTTTGAAATACTATCAGCCTTATTTAGAAAAAAAGGGCTCTGGTTCGACTAATCAAACTGAATTAAGTGCAGAGAGTGTAAAAGTTATCATGCTTCCTCTCCCGCCGCTCGCTGAACAACAACGCATTGTGGCTAAAATCGAGGAATTGCTGCCACAGATTGACCGCTATGAGCAGGCGTGGAGCAAGCTGGAACAGTTCAATGCCCGCTTCCCAGAGGACATGAAAAAATCCCTACTGCAATACGCCATTCAAGGAAAACTCGTTGAACAGCGCCCAGAGGAAGGCAACGCCGAAGATCTTTATGCCCAAATCCAAGCCGAAAAACAACGCCTCATCGCCGAAAAGAAAATCAAAAAACAAAAACCCCTCCCAGAAATCACCGACGATGAAAAGCCTTTCGAGATTCCAGAGAGTTGGAAATGGGTGAGATTGGGAGAGATTGTGACTGTTTTAGGTGGAAAAAGAATACCTGCTGGTAGAAAATTAACAACAGAAAATACAGGCTATAAATATATTCGTGTATCTGATATGAAGAATGGTACGGTTTTGAGTGATGATATACTATATGTGCCTAAAGATATTTATCCTACTATTTCTCGTTACATTATAAATAAGGAAGATGTTTATATTACGGTAGCGGGCACTATAGGAAGAATTGGTAAAATACCTGAAGCACTCGATGGTGCGAATCTAACAGAAAATGCTGATAGGCTTGTTTTTTCTCTTCTTGATCAAGATTGGTTGATCAAATGTTTAGAATCGGATATTATTCAATCTCAGATCATAAATGTTACAACAAAAGTTGGACAACCAAAGTTAGCTATAAAAAGAATTCAAGACTTGCTGATTCCGCTCCCACCGTTCGCTGAACAAAAGCGCATTGTCGAAAAGCTGGAGCAACTCCTACCACTATGTGAACAATTAAAATAATAAAGATTGTAGAAAATAGTTGAAACTTTTCAAGTTGTTTTTTCTAATGATGAAATTGGGTGATATATATGGATTTTATTGAGACATTACTTGTGGCATGTATTCCAGCAATTATAAGTGGAATTATTAGTTTTTTATTGGCCAAAAGTAAAGCAAAGATTGATACTGAAAATCTAGTCATTTCAAATCAACATGAAATTGAAAGGCTGATGGAACAACATAAAATCGACATCGATGCGATTCGTGAACAACATCGTTTAGAAATGGATGCAAAAGAAAAAGAACATCAACATAATCTTGAAATCATGCAAAAAGAGCATGAGAATGAACTCATTCGCCAAGAAAAAGAGACGGAGAATGCCGTGAAATATTCTGTGATGGGAGATGTTTTTACGGGACTATTTGGAGAGATTATGACTTCATCTGAAATAAAAGATATGCTCTCTAAAACAATCATGAATGGAATTGCTGACAATTCAACTTCAAAAAATAATCCGATAAAATGATTTTGTTATATCTTGTATGAGGTGAAAAATGTCAAAGAATGAAACACTTACAGCTTATAAATGTAGCTTTAAGTATTTAAAAAGAAATAATCCATGTAAAGAAGATTTAAAAGAGCAAATAAAATCTGATGCTATACCAGAATATAATTTTAAAGATTTTATTAAAGATTTCAGCGAGTTTACATCTACACCTTTTTTGGTAAATGGAAATAATTCAGCGAAAGCAATCGAGTTGCCAAATGAGCAAATTCATCTTCGTAGTAATGAAGGTGATGAATATCGCTGGATGATTGTTCCAAATGTAGGGAAAAAAGGGAAACCTATAAAAATTATTAAGACTGATAGTGGTAAAATTTACAACTTTAACTCTAAAAGCGCCGCACTTTATGCACATAACATTTTTCTATATCAGAAAGCGGATATGGCCATTGCAATCTTTCATCGTCAAAATGGTTCTGGATGTAAGAGTGTTTTTTTGGAAGTTGCCAATCAAATGTTGAGAAAAAAGGGCATGAAATTAGAAATGGAATTGTATTTACCACTGATTTCTCGAGATGATGATGCCATTATTCCTACAAAAATTTATTTGCAATATACCTCTAAAGAGGTATCTTCTGATATTGCAGATAATAGAAGAAAAAAGAAGCATGAGATAATAAAAGAGTTAGGTTTCAATCTCGAAGCAAAAGAAAACCATAAAATAAAAAAAATTGTTGATTCATTAAAAAATAGAGAGATTGATAGTAATACGGCTTTTGCAAAAATTAAAAGCGAATACCCTGATTTGGAAAATTATAATAATGCAGAGATATATCTACGCATAAATAAACGTGAGCATAAGGTTAAATGGAATGATTTAGATTCCATATTAGGAAAATATGATATAACAGATAGGTTGTATAGAGGATATAAGATTTCTAAGGATTTTATTGGCGAATTAACAAAATTATCAGATGAGTATTATTCTAAGATAATATCAGAGGAAAAATAAAATGGATAAGTATACTTTGATTATATTTGTAATTTTATTTCTCATGTTGTTTTGTAATAAAAAAGTTCGCTTATCGTCTGTTATAAAAAAACAGCTGTTCGTTTTTAGAAATGATAGAACGAATAAAATTTCCATCTGGGATATTTGCTGCTTTATTGTTTTTCCAATAATAATTTCATTTATTAGTGTGTTTCAATTGGATTTCATAATAAAAACTAGTTTAGCAGAATTATTAACTAATGTTTTTTCTATTATATTTACTGTTGTGTTTGGATTTTCGACGATTATGATCGATAAATTGTATTGCAAAATAACAATCGATCGACAAATTGCCACAGAAGCCTTTGCATCACTTATTTTTACTAATATTTTGTCGTTAATTGCAGCTATTTTATCAATATGTCTCACTCAAATAGAATCAACTGAATGTGTTAAAATGCTATCTTTTGTGGTGTTGACCATTTCTTTAATAATTATTATGCTTGTTATGATGGTTACAAAAAGAACTTTTGCTTTATATTCAGGTGATTAAAATAAATGTTTGACGAAACGTGAATTATCATGAAAAAAGATTTGCGTTTCGGCTATTTGTAGGAAGGTAGTAGTTTGAATAGTTTGCCTCACTCATATTAAAAAAGCTCACACCGTGTTGGTGTGAGCTCAGACTGTAGATAAACCCTATTTTGGCAAAAATGTCAAAATAGGGTTTTCTCATCTATTCTGAAAAAAAGCAGCTATCTTCCCTCAGATAGCTGCCAATGGCGTCCCATGTGTATTCTTCCATTTCCACATTGCCAGCTTTTTCAAATTCATTGCAGCATATTTAAGCTTCACCCAGTTTGTCACTTGGGCCAAGCCTCTATACGGTGTATAGCGCATCCCATGCTTTTCTTTTGCATCTGCAAAGACGCGCTCTATCTTTTCCTGCCGTTGCTTGTACAGCTCTTTGTATTTGTGTGTATGTCTGGCATCTTCTGCCATTTCTACATAATCACTCCACAGATGCCGGGTAACGGTTTTCTCGTTCTTTGCGTTACTGGTGCATTGTTCTTTTGTCGGGCACGCTGCGCAGATATAGCTTCTGCTTTTGTATTCTCTGTATCCGTTTCTATTGGTGGTGGCGTAATGGAGTATTTTGTTTTCGGGGCAGATGATGTCGTCATAGTAGCTGTCATAGACGTATTCGTACCATGGGTGTCCGCCTTTTTTTCCTTTTGGTCTGGTGTAGGCAGTTGAAAGGATGCGCCCTTGGCTAAATATTCTTCTGCAGATCCATGGTGTTTTGTAGGCGCTGTCTGCGACGACGATCTGGTGCCCTGGATAATGTTCACATAGTTGGTCATAGAGTGGATCGAAGGCTGCGCTGTCATGGATGTTTCCTGCTGTGACGACGACATCGAGGATGAAGTTGTGGCTGTCACATGCTGTGTGGGCTTCATAGGCAAAGCATTTCTTGTGTTCTCCTTTGTGGAAGAGTCCACTGTCTGGGTCTGTGGTTGAGACGATGGCTTCTTTTTCTTCCGGTGGCTGATCATCGTCGTCAAAGGGTTTTTTGTCATGTTCTTCACGGTCTTTGTTGATTTCTGCAAAAAGCTCTTTGGCGTATCGTTTGGTTTGTTTGGGTACGGACTTCTTTGCTTTTTTCTTTGTATTGGCACTGGCTTTTATATGGGTGCCATCAATGAATATTGCTTCTGTATCGAGATAGCCTTCTTCGGCAGCAGTATTTAAAATCCAGCGGAAAACATATTCGATCGTTTTTTGAGAAAAGCGGTGTTTGAAATTGTGGCTGACGGTGGAGAAATGAGGGATGGGATCATTGATGGGAATGCCTAAGAACCAACGATATGCCATGTTCATATTGATTTCTTCCAAGGTACGGCGCAGGGAAGGGATAGCGTAGATGTGCTGGATAAGGACGATCTTGAATAAGATAACGGGATCGACACTGGGACGGCCGTTGTCTTCACAGTAAAGGTCTTCGACAAAATCATAGATTTTGTCGAAATCAATGGCAGCATCTATTTTACGGAGAAGGTCGTCTTCTGGAACCATGGCGTCAAGACTGACAAATTCAATGACGTTACGTTTATTTGGATATTTAGCTAACATATGAATCACCCCATATACATTTTACTGCATGTTAAGGCTTAAGACGAGAAAAAGGCCACCTTGCGGTGACCTTTTTCGACAAGCTGAAACGGCCTTTGCAATGCAAAGGCCGTTTCTTGTTTAGCGATCAAAAGCTCTGGGCATACTCTCAGAGCTTTTGATATGATGCTGTATTATTCTGGCTGCTGAACAGCGTAAACCTCGACATCGTCGTAGTCACTGAAGCTGCTCTTTGATGAAATGTTAAAGTCTACAGTTTTTCCTGCTGCAATGGTGCCAATCTTTCCAGTAACACCACCAACGATGTTGTTGCCGCGCTTGAAGACAACGGTGGCAATAACATTTTCCTGATCTTCATCAGTATTATTTGTAATGGTGCCTGTGAAAGTTGTGTTGTCTTTATCATGATTTTCGTCAACATCATTCACTTGCAAATCACCCACCGCTGGGATACCTGAACCTGCAAATGCTTTGAAATCATAATCGTTGTTTTCCACCGTAATTTCTACTTTGTCTGGCTTGCCTTTTGGACAATTGATCGAATCACCAAAACAAAGGGTATCCCCCGGCGCAATGGATGAGATTGAGCAATTTTGCTTGGTCAATACACGTTCATCTTTATCAAGAACGGTAATTTCAATATTTGGTGTCATAATGGCATTATATGCATTCGGATTTTTGATCTCAACAGCATAATAGATCAACGAATTGCCGCCTTCCATGGTTTCTACAGTGTATCCCGTATCGAGCACTTCGATATCCTGCACCTTTTCTTTCTCTGCAGCTTCTTTATCAGCGGCTGAAGTGTCTTTGTCGTCCTTATCTTCTTTATTATCCTTGTCGTCTTTATCGTCATCGGATTCTGGCAGGTCAACCGCCAGATAGGTGTAGTCAATATCAGAAGGAATGAGAACGGTTTCTGCACCTGTTGTAGAACCTTCCAAGGTTAGCTTACCATCAGCATAACTAAAAGTACGCGTTTCATCGGTGGAACCATACGCTGTCGTTGCCATGATGTCATCATCACGCTCAGATTCCCAACTGTAGGTATCAGTATCTTCTGTTGGCGCATCA
The DNA here is from genome assembly GCA_036303105.1 of Peptococcaceae bacterium. Classification (GTDB taxonomy): domain Bacteria; phylum Bacillota; class Peptococcia; order Peptococcales; family Peptococcaceae; genus UMGS1590. The sequence goes on from JAXJBF010000053.1 coordinate 29,862, forward strand.
TAAGTGCCCGCCCAATAAACAGAACCATTCTGATCATAGCTGGAGACCCAATGCAGTTCAATCAGATCACCCTTGATGAAACCTGCCAAATAATAGCCATTGCCTTGCGTTTCTGCGATCCAGCTTCCTTGCAAATCCAGTGCATTGACTGCTTCACTTTCTGGCGTGGCTGATGTATCATTACCAGCATTGTTGCCACAACCTACTGCAAACACCATCACACCGATAAGCACAAAAGCCAGAATCTTTTTTCGTAGATTCATGATGTCTCTCTCCTTGTAAACATGTTCGATTTTAAATGAATCGAACATTATCCATTAAAATAATGACAAATTAATTACACCATATCCCGTAGGAATTTTCAATTGAAACTTTTTTATGAACAAGCGGTTTTTACACTGATGATCCTTATTCCATCAAGATGCCCAGGTTGCGCAGTGCAGCGCGCACACGTTCTGCTGCCGCTTCATCCGGGCAGCGCAAAGTATGAAGATGAATGCCATCGGTTAAAGCACTAATAGGCTGTGCCGAAGCATTGTAAGATTTTTCGATAAAGGCAGCAACTTCATAACGGTTTGAAAGGTCCAATTGACCAGTAAGCTGACCATAGATCGGATGGGAAACAATCACATCCAACACTGTGCAGCCTTGGTCAACCATCGCATTAAGTTCTTCCTGCATATGTGCAGCGTCATGACGGCATGCTACCTGACAAACAAACCCATCCTGATGCCGATCACAAATGTAACCATGCGGCGTTGCAAGGATCTCATTACCAGCCGCACGCAAAAGCGCAATATCCCCTACAATGATCTGACGACTCACTGAACATTCCGCCGCCAATGTTGACGCGCTGATAGCAGCGTCCGCCGTTTGCAGCCGCTGCAATATTTTTTCCCGTCGTTCTTTTGCGTTCATGATGCCCACCTCTTTCTTTCATTACATTATAGAGGATATGACGCGCAAGGTCTAGCAGCAAGCGTAGACGAATATGAGAATGATTTTGGTCGTTTCTAGCATTGCCGCTAACGGCTGGCACAGGTATAATAGAATGCAGTGTGCAAAATACGGATAATATTGAAAGGAGGCGCGCCATTGCGAAAAATCATACGTTGGTTCAAACAAGAAACGGTACTGTCCGTCGCTTTTATTCTGGCGCTTGTATCCTCATTGATCATCCATCCAGATGCAGGCTATCTGGCATATCCAGACTATCGCACGCTGGCTTTGCTGTTTTGTCTGATGATTATTGTTGCTGGTCTGCAGCATCTTGGCGTATTTGCGCTACTGGGACAAGCATTGATCAAAAAGGCCCACAGTCTGCGTATGTTATACGCAATTATGATTCTGCTCTGCTTCTTTTGCAGCATGGTGATTACCAACGATGTGACTCTGATCACATTTGTACCATTTACAATTCTTGTGTTTCGCATGATCGAACGTGAGGATCGCGTACTCAAACTGGTGGTACTGGAAACCATCGCTGCCAATCTTGGCAGTATGGCAACGCCAATCGGAAACCCACAAAATCTCTATCTCTATTCCATATCGAACATGTCGTTTGCTGATTTTGCCTGGGCCGTTTGGCCTTATACGCTGCTTGCTTTGGTGCTGCTGTTGGCAAGTGTGCGCACAGTGCGCGAAGCACCACTGAGCCATCGCCTGGTTAGCGATGAAACGGCCGCCCCTCTCTCTGCATCCAACCATTTGAGTCGTGCGATGGCACCTTATTTGGTGTTGTTGGCACTGTGTCTCTTGGTGGTGTTTCGTATTCTGCCATATGGACCAGTGCTGGTGATTTTGGCTCTGGTCGTTTTCGTGGTTGATCGCAGCCTGTTCCGACAAGTAGATTATGGTCTTTTGGCAACGTTTATCTGTTTCTTTGTTTTTATTGGCAATGTCAAGCGTATTTCTGCTGTCAGCACGTTGCTGGTTTCCCTTATGGCCGGACGCGAACTGGGAGCGGGTATCCTTACCAGTCAAATCATCAGCAATGTACCAGCGGCAATTTTATTATCAGGATTCACACATAATCTCACCACGCTGCTAACGGCAGTCAATCTTGGCGGCCTGGGGACATTGGTGGCTTCGTTGGCAAGTTTAATTTCGTTCAAGTTTTTCAGCAAAGATTATCCAGCACAAAAAGGCCATTTCCTGAAAGTATTCACCATTTGGAATGTAGGGTTCCTGATTATTCTCACACTATTGGCAATGGTTCTGATTTAATACATCATATTATAAAATAACGCCGTTCCTCTCGTTTGGAGCGGCGTTTTCTATTGACAGCATCCGCGTTGCGCGATACAATAGCACTGTCGCTTCACCTGTCATGACAGGTGACAACCTATTTTCAAAAGGGGGATGTCTCTATGAGTAAGGTAGGCGCATTTCTTAAGCGCAAAGATATCGAAATTTCACTGCGGCGCTATGGCATCGATGCTTTGGGCGCGATGGCGCAAGGGCTTTTTTGTTCACTGTTAATCGGAACAATCATTGACACCATAGGTACGCAATTCCACATTGCAGCATTATCAAACACAGTAGCAACCATTTCTGGCAACGACTATACTGTTGGCGGGTTGGCATCAGCTATGAGCGGCCCAGCAATGGCCGTGGCAATTGGCTATGCGCTCAAATGTCCGCCGCTGGTATTGTTTTCATTGATCACTGTAGGATTTTCAGCCAACGCCCTTGGCGGTGCCGGTGGTCCTCTGGCGGTGCTCTTTGTCGCCATCATTGCTGCTGAAATCGGAAAAGCTGTTAGCAAAGAAACAAAGATCGATATTCTTGTGACACCATTGGTTACCATTGGTGTTGGTATTGCTTTATCTGCTGCCATCGCCCCTGCACTTGGCGCCGCTGCTATGAAAGTCGGCAACCTCATCATGTGGGCAACAGAATTACAGCCATTCTGGATGGGTATTTTGGTATCGGTGGTTGTTGGCATTGCGTTGACACTGCCCATCTCCTCTGCAGCCATCTGCGCTGCGCTTTCGCTCACCGGGCTGGCTGGCGGTGCAGCCGTAGCAGGCTGCTGCGCTCAAATGGTTGGCTTCGCTGTCATGAGTTTTAAAGAAAACCGTTGGGGCGGTCTGGTCAGCCAAGGGCTTGGCACATCGATGCTGCAAATGGGCAACATTGTGCGCAACCCTTGGATCTGGGTGGCACCAACATTGGCTTCGGCCATCACTGGACCATTGGCAACCTGTGTGTTCCACTTAGAAATGAATGGTACACCCGTCTCGTCTGGCATGGGCACCTGCGGCCTGGTTGGACCCATCGGCGTTTACTCCGGTTGGGTAGCTGATGTAGCAAATGGTATGAAAGCAGCCATCACGTCCTGGGATTGGATTGGGCTGATATTGATCTGCTTTGTGCTTCCAGCCATTCTGGCACCACTTTTTAACCAACTCATGCGCAAAATCGGCCGTGTCAAAGATGGCGACCTAACACTTGACGCTTAACAGCCAAACGCCTATCCATTGTGATAGGCGTTTTTCCATATTTACGATTAAAAACACCTATTCTCAAGACGTGAATCAGGCGTTATAATAGGAACGTTGAAAAGATCGACTCAAACATACGCTTAAAAGACGCACAATAAACGGAGGAAAGAAACATGGAATTTAAGACCCACGTAACCCTGCACAAAGATGGCACCTATTCCCTTGGTGTCAACATTGACTATGGCTTTATGAGCCCAGATGATCTGATTAAAATTGCCGAACTCGCCAAGAAGCACAATGTGACTCAGATTATGGCAACCACTGCTAAGAAGATCAGCTTCTACAATATTCAGGAAGCCGATGTCAACCCACTGTGGGACGACATTCTCGCAACATTTGGCGACCGTGTACGTAACCCAAAAGGCAAAATCATTGTCTGCCCTGGCAAAGATCATTGCAAATTTGCGATGCCTGGATTCGATGGTCATGCTATGGCTGACAAGATCGTTGCAATCTCCCAGAAGCATGATGCAGGCAAGCTCAAAGTTGGTGTAGCAACCTGCCCACGCTGCTGCTCTATGGCACGCGTTCGTGACGTTGCTGTTTATGCTGGAGCAAAAGGCTGGACCGTTGCTCTTGGCGGCAACGGCGGTACACTGCCAGGTGCTGGCACAGTTGTTGCTGATGGCTTGTCCGATGATGAAGCACTTGCACTCGTCGACAAGCTCTACACCTATGTCGAAACCAAGAAGAACGGCAACGAACGTTCTGCACGTCTGCTGAAGCGTCTTGGTGAAGACGATCTGAAAGCGTTCTTGGCTGAATAAGCCATTAATACCATCTCTTTGCACCATCGAGCATCCCTCGATGGTGTTTTTTCATACACAAAAGGCTTGGCGTTCTGCCAAGCCTTTTCTTTTATGCCAGCCGCAGCAACAGCGCAGCCATCTGTGCACGCGTGGCAATGCCCTGCGGCACCAGCGTCGTTTCCGTCATGCCTGCGAGCACGCCTTCCGCACAAGCCCAGGAAACCGCCTCTTCAGCCCAGTCACTGACCGCATCAGCATCCTCATAACCACTCAAATCATAACGCGCATCGACATTGACGCCTTGATAAGCGCTGTAGTTTTGCAGCATCGCTGCCAATTGTTCACGCGTGACAGCAGCATTCGGCTGGAAACGGCCATCATCGAAGCCGTTGACCACACCTTCCTCTTCCGCCCAAGCAACAGCCGTTTCGTACCAATCCCCCGAGGAGACATCAGAAAAATTCGTATCCATTGCTGCCGGGCTGCCTGCCATGCGATGGAGAACGGCGGTCACCATAGCGCGTGTCATCGTCTGATCAGGCGCAAAGCAATCGGCACTCGTTCCCGTCATCCAGCCATGTGCATAAACATCTGCCACGGCATCATAATACCAGGCACCTTCATCCACATCGCCAAACGGCAGCATGGGTTCGATTGGTGGCAGCTCTTCTGCCGGCGTTTCTTGCGCTTCTGTCTCTGGCTCTGACTCAGGTTCCGGATCCGACGGAACAATCACCGGCGGCGTCAAAGTCGGCAGCGTTAGCGCCTCACGCGTTATCTCGATCTTGTCTTCATCAAACAGACGATCGCACACGCTGCATTCGTAATGCGCTGCCAAGCCTGCAGCATCATACGTTGGCGCTACGCGCTCACAGTACCGATAATCATGATCGCTCAGTGCACCATAAGCCTCACCGCAAGTCACACATTGCGCCCGTTGTTCGCAAGTCGCCTGACCGCCGCTGTGTGAACACGCATAGCCGCATGTTGTGCACACGCCTTCTGCCCAGTCATGTGCTGCCCGTTCGATAGGTGCATGACACTTAGTGCAGCTTTTCCAATGATGGGCTGCATCCTGCTGCCAGGCCCCAGGAACGTGCTGCTCAAAGATAGCCATTATTTGGCAATCGTTTTCGAGCGTAAACGTATAGGCTGCACCGGTGTTTTCGATAGCGTTCTCCCCTGCTTTCCAGCCCACAAAATGATAACCTTCCGCAGGCGTTGCGTTCAGCGTCACCACCGAGCCCTCTTCATAGCGGCCTTCGCCCACAACCGTGCCACTTTGCGCCGGCTCCGCTGCAATGGTCACTTCTGCCATACCATCATCAATGGTAGATTCCGGCGGATTGCCCGCAACTTTACCCTTCAGCGTCCCATTTCCGGTAATAGCACCCTTGTTCATCAACGTCACACCATCTGGCACCATCAACGCTGAGCCTTCAGGAATCAACAGCGACTGTTCTTCAACAATGGTGAGGTCGGACGTGAGCGTTACATTTCCATAAACTTGCCCTTTATAATTACAGAACACAATACCCTGCCAATTCTCCGTACTACCACTAAACATAGGAACTTGCTCCGAACCACTCTCGGCATAAATAATTGGGCAAGATTGCGTTGGTAAGACAACGATATTATTTGGAGCACCACTGTAACCACCGCCATCGCCAATGGCGTCCCCGGGGCTGGTACCATCACCACCCGCAGCATAAATGGTTCCGCCATAAATTTCAATGACACCACCAGCACCTTTATGACCACCGCCTATTCCTGCAGAGCCTTGATTAATAATGGTACTACCCTTAGCATGAATTTCACCACCAAAAATTTTTATACAATTAAATTTATCCTTATCTACACTACTGATACTTCCATACCCTGATCCTATTCCTGCCCCCCCATTATCCCCTTCAGCGTGTATTTCTCCATCATATATTACTATATTCCCACCAATACCAGAAATTCCTCCACCAATACCCGCGCCATTATTTTTGCCTGTTGCAAAAATTGTTCCTCCATTAATTACTATTTTCTCCTCTTCGTCGCTTCCATCACCATAACCACCACCACCAATACCTGCACCATAATCTCCTTCTGCATAGATTAAACCACCATTTATAATAATATTTCCACCAGAACGACTTTGTCCGCCACCAATTCCCGAACCATACCAACCGCCAACAACATCAATCGTTCCGCCATTGATTTTAATCACTCCACCAGGCTCTTTATAATTGCCTCCAATTGCAGCATTTTCTTCCATTACCTTTTTAGCAATCAACTTTCCCGTTCCATGCTCTTGTCCATAAATGGTCAAACTGTTGCTGCCCGTTACATGAATGCCTTGATCTATGTTCAAAGTCGCACCATCGCATAGCACCAGATACACATCGCCCTGCACCTCCACCCGCTGAGGCAGGCTCACCGTTCCGTTCGCTACATACCATGCTTCACCATCCTGCCCAGTCCATGCTACTGTATCAGCTGTAAGAGGAATAGCATTCTCAGGAATGTTCTTTCGACATCCCTGCGTGTCTAAATAATACGCCACATCTCCCTCATCCGCCCATCCCGCAGCAGGCAGCATCATACAAAGCATTGCAATACACAGCACCCACGCACAACCTCGCCGCCATCTTCCAGCCATCGTTCTCACCTTTCTTTCGTGATCCTGCACAAGAACAACCTATTATATCCAGTATAACGCACTCTCCAGAAGGACGATAGTCTTTTTAACAGATACATTCGTGATTGATGGGTTTTATAGGTTTTCCCAATAAAAAAGAGAACCTCCTTGGGTTCTCTTGGAAATTGAACAGTTGCTTTCTTTTCACAGCCATTTCTTGTGTTTGAAGTACCAGAACAGCCCGACGACAATGAGAATGCTGACGACTATAACGGCGGGATAACCGTAACGCCAATGGAGCTCGGGCATATCTGTGAAGTTCATGCCATACCAGCCGACGAGCAAGGTCAACGGCAGGAAGATGGTGGTTATTATCGTGAATACTTTCATGAGATCGTTCTGCTGAATGGACAGCTGCGACTGATAGGCATCCTGCATTTGGTCAACGATAGACTGTAGGTTCTGCACTTTGCTGGAATAACGATCGGTGCGGGCATCAAGAATCGAAAGACGATCAAGAATGGTCTGCGAAAAAAACGGTGTGTCATCGAGCAGCATGTCGTCGAAAACAATGTTGATCTGTTCGTAGTAACGTTTAAGGCGCACAAGTTCACGGCGTTTGGCAACGATGGCATCCAGTGTGTTTGCCAAGTTACCCGAAAGGATGCTGGTCATGATACCGTCAAGCTGATCTTCGATTTTTTCTAAATAATCCATATCACCGCGGAACAGCTGGATGAAGAAGCGATACAAGCACTGCTCATTGGATAGCGTTGGCGGTGTATTATCGATGGCTTTCATCGCATTGCTGCAATATTGATAAGCGCTGTCGTTCCTACAAATGAAAAATAGATCTTCTTGATCCATGTATATAAGAATGCGAAATAATTTTTCAATATCACTATGAATGTTATACCAATCAAAAGAAAAAAGCGCGAATCCACCAAAATTGCTGAACCCTTCAATCTGTGCTTCACGAATGATACGCAGAGATTCTGGCTGCAGTTGATGCTGCCAGTCGGGCAAATCGTCCAGCATAATGACATGTTGCATGATGAACCTCCTTTAATCTGCACGGAAGGTACGAATGATCTGTTCAGCACAGGCAATGCCGTCGATGGCAGAGCTGACAATACCTCCAGCATAGCCTGCTCCTTCGCCAATTGGATAAACTCCGCGTATGTTTAAGCTTTCTCTGGTCAGTTTGTCGCGGAGCAAACGCACTGGCGACGAGGAACGTGTCTCCACACCAGTGAGCACCGCATCCGGCCGATCAAAACCATGCAGCCGCTGAGCCATGCCGCCAATGGCCGCCCGCAAACTGTCTGTGATGACATTTGGATAGAGTCCGCTGAGGTCGCTCAGCACATACCCTGGGCGCACGCTTGGCTGTACACTGCCAAGGGTTGTGGTCGCAGACCTACGCAGAAAATCGCCGACGGTTTGTACCGGTGCTTTATACCCTCCGCCGCCAAGCACATAGCATGCTGCTTCAATGCGTTCCTGAAAAAGAATCCCATCAAGGACGCCGCTTCCAAAGTCCTCTGGCCCCACGTTCACAAGTAAGGCACTGTTGGCGTTGACCAAATCACGCGCGTGATAGCTCATCCCATTGACAACGAGCCGTTCTGCTTCGCTGGATGCAGCCACCACTTGCCCGCCGGGACACATGCAGAAGGTGTAGCAGCCACGATCACGCACATCGTCGTGCCACGTCAACTGATAGCTGGCCGCGCCCAAGCGAGGATGTCCTGCATATTCTCGATACTGGGTGCGGTCAATAAAGTTCTGCGGATGTTCGATGCGGAAGCCCACCGCAAAAGGTTTCGCTTCCATAGCCATGCCCTGGCTGTACAATGTACGGAAAAGTGGGCGGCTGCTATGACCAAGGGCCAACAGCACCACATTGCTGTAAAAATTGCCTGCATTGGTGACAACGCCCTGCACAGCGCCATCATTCACCAAAAGCTGCTGCACCGTAACGCCAAAGCGCACGTCGCCGCCATTGGCAATGATGCGCTCGCGCATAGAAACGATGACGTCTTTTAACATATCGGTGCCAATATGCGGCTTGGCCTGATAGGTGATCTCCTCTGGCGCACCATGCGCAGCAAAGATGGCATTAACCTTGTGACCGAGCGGATTTTTGCTGCGACTGGTGAGTTTGCCATCGGAAAAAGTGCCAGCGCCGCCTTCCCCAAACTGCACATTGCTGGAAAGGTCCAACGTGCCATCCTGCCAAAAACGATCCACCTGCGCTGTGCGTTCCGGCACAGCCTGCCCCTGCTCCAGTAAAAGCGGAGCATAGCCATGTTCAGCCAGCGTATAGGCAGCAAACAAGCCTGCCGGACCTGCACCCACAACAATGGGGCGTCCGCTCAATGGTTGATCCCCCGGCTCCAACGGAGCTTCGACTTGTTCTGGACGCCAGCTTATATTTTTATCGCGCAAAGCACGCAGTTTTTTCTCATTCAAAGGTGCATCCACAGACACTTGATAGCTAAAGCGAGGTGTTTCACGCCGACGCGCATCAAGCGATTCTTTAAGAATGGTATAGGAAAATCCATCTTCTGGAAGCCGCAAGCGCGCTGCAATCTTTTGGCGCAACGCAGACAAAGGCTCGTCAATATCAAGATGGAGTTGATTGATGATGATCATAACGGTTCTCTCCTTTTCTGCTTTTATTGTAGCCGAGAAATGCGTATGCCGTCAATGAATGGGTGCAGAGCGCGCGCCATTGTGCTATACTAAGGGCATATCCTCGAAAGGAGCTTCATGAATGGACAACATCATTAAAAATAAAGACAAACGTTTTTTGCCGGTGCTCCTCGGCACCGACGCCAACTGCTACGGTATGGCCCGCAATTTTCACCAGGCCTATGGCATCAAATCACTGGCATTGGGTAAAATTCCACTGCTTGAAACGCGTCACAGCAAAATCGTGCAGGTACACACCACACCTGATTTTGACACCGACGAGGTTTTCTTAAAAGTGCTTGACGATGTCGCCAATACCTACGCACCAATCTACAAGAATTTGATTCTCATCGCCTGCGGCGACCGCTATACCGAGCTGCTCTGCACCCACAAAGAAACCCTCAGCGATCGTTTTATTGTGCCTTATATCGACTTATCCCTCAAGAACAAGCTCGAAAACAAGGAAGATTTCTATAACATCTGCGAAGAATATGGGTTGGATTATCCATCCACCGTCATGCTGTACAAGGATTCCCAGCCTCCATTCGATCTGCCATTTGATTATCCAATCGCTGTCAAAGCCAGCGACTCCATTGAATATGTGGCACTCGATTTTCCTGGCAAAAAGAAATCTTACAAAGCCAATTCGCCAGCTGAATTGGAAGAAATTTTCCATGATATCTACAACGCTGGCTATACCGGCACCTTAATTGTCCAAGATTTTATTCCTGGCGACGACGCCGCCATGTATGTGCTCAATTCCTATTCTGATGTCAATGGAAAAGTACAAGCCATGTGTCTCGGCCACTGTGTGCTCGAAGACTATACACCGGCCGGCATTGGCAACTACAATGCCATCATCCAGGAAGGCATCCAGGAAGTCTATGACAAATATCAGGCCTTTCTGGAAGCCATCGGCTTTGTGGGCTTCTCCAACTTTGACATTAAATACGATGAACGCGATGGCCGCTACAAAGTGTTTGAAATCAACATCCGCCAGGGACGTTCCAGTTTCTTCACAACAGTCAGCGGCTGCAACATGGTAGAATACCTCGTACGCGATCGTATTCAAAACAAGCATACCTCCCAAGTGCACTACCACAATGCACCTGCACTCTGGCTGCATGTGCCAACACGCCTGGTGCTTGACTATGCGCCGGAACGCACGTTGCCACAGATTCGCCGCCTGATGAACGAACACAAAACCGACTGCACCTTGCTCTACGAAAAAGACATGACCCTTTATCGTCGCATTATGATCAATCGCTTCTACCACCAGCAATGGCAGCGCTATAAAGACTGGTTCAACAAGCGTTCAATCAACGATTAATCATTGCCTGAGTCCGAAAGGAGAAATTTCTATGAACAAGACCATCTCTGACATCATGATCAAAAATCCGATCACCATCGCCGAAAACGCTACTGTCCAAGACGCCATTGACCTTTTCAGCTATTACCGCATCGGCTGCCTGCCAGTGGTCGATCCTGCTGGTCATCTTGTTTCTTTTCTCAGTGATGGCGACATCATCGGCTTCATTGCTCGTCGCACCAAGCAGCAAGATCGCATTCCGCAGATCTTCCACGCAACCATTTACGAAGCAGACGATTACTACAAGCGCGATGAAGAGATCATGAAAGAGCTTGAAGAAATTTCCGTCATGTACACGGCCACTAAGAAAGTTCAATTTGCCTATGAAGATGACAACCTCGCAGAAATCGCAACACTTATGGATGATCGTCGTTTGAAACACGTGCCTGTTGTAGAGCGTGGCACCAACAAGTTGATCGGCTTGCTCGCTCGCCGTGATATTATCCTCGCCTTCTTTGACAGCGTCGTCAATGACAATCAATAATTCGACACACAAAAAGGACCACCGAAAAAATCGGTGGTCCTTTTGCTTTATTCCATACAACAGCACCTGTTAAACCATTGCTTCAAGGTCTTCAACACTCTTGGCATCGCCCATCCCAAGGCTCTTTAAGGTCAGGCCTTCTTCGAAGAAATTACGACGCAAAATCGTGTTGCCAATAGTGATGACCGCATCAATATTTGGTGTTGGCACCCCGGCAATGCGGCCAAGATTGGACCAAAGCACCAACCCATCAGAGATGTCCTCTGTAAAATAGCGGCTGTTGACATGGGCAGGCCCTTTAATCTTTGAGAACACTTCACTATGATTGAATAGATGCTGTAAGGTTTCATCCTTGTTGTCGAAATAGCCACGATTGTAACGGCTCTCAACAGCATCCTCAAGGTCGAAACCAAACGCGCGGCCAATGGCCAAACGCTCACCTTCGATGGCACGCATCAGGCGAACCGTATGTTCCGTAACCCCTTCAACATAGTAGTAAAATTCGCCGCCAGAATAATCAATACGTCCAGCATTCAGCAAACATGGCCCTGGGTGCACTTCCGGATTGCCATTTTCCAAGGTGGTTTCCCAAATATTCTCAGCAATGACCATACCATCGTACAATTGGCTGCACACATCGTACAATTCCTGAGTATTTTCTTTTGGATAAGCAGCAAAATAAGTTTTTTTCACACGAAGATATAATTCTACAACCCCTTCGCGTGCCATGCCACGGGTTCCATAAGTCAGGGTATTCAGCTCGCAAAGCTTGAATTTTTTATGAATCCCCATTGCCTTGGCTTTGTTTGCAAAACGCACACAACTCATAGCTGCTGCTGCATTGAAGAAAATGACCTGGTCTTCGCTCACAATTGGCGCAAGCAGCTCTGCATAGTCATCAACTGCATAGCCCGGCACGGTGATCATCAAAACTTGCGCATCTTTAATGGCTTCTTCCATGTCGATGGTATAGTTGGTGATTGGAACAAAAACTTCTTTGGGCGGCTCGGCATTAGGTTCCTGTAACAACAATCCGCCACGATTGATCAGCCCTTCAAACTGATATTCACGTGTTGGCCAGGTGAATAAGCTAATATCAAATCCACGTTCGCCGAGATCAGCTGCTGCAGTCAAACCACCATTACCGGCACCTAAAATCGCTACTTTTTTTACTTCCATTCATTTTCCTCCTTGAAACAGTTTTCGTTAGTATAACATTTTCTTGCTAAAAACATGTTCAGAATAAATGAAAAATTGCAAAAATCATACGTCTTTTAAGAGATCATCGATCGATGTCGCGTCGCCATAACCAATTTTATCCAAGGTTAAGCCGACTTTTCTAAAGTCAATCTGCAGCAATGATCCCCCAAGTGTAATGACCGCATCAATATTGGGTGTTGGTACACCAGCAAGCCGGCCAAGATCGGACCAAAGCACCAAGCCATCTGAAATATCCTCAGTAAAATAACGTGAAGTAATTGAGGTCGGCCCTTTAATCTTTGTAAATACTTCACTATGGTTAAACAACGATTGTAAATCGTCCTTATCATTGGCAAAATAACCACGTCTATAACGGCTTTCTACCGCATCTTCCAGTTCAAAACCAAAAGCACGGCCAATCGCCATACGTTCTTTTTCTATAGCATGAAGAACATTAACAGTATGCTCGGTAATTCCTTCACGATACAACCAGAACTCACCGTGACAATATTCAATATGTCCCGCACTCAAAAGGCATGGCCCTGGATGTACTTCCGGATTGCCATTCTCCAGGGTCGTCTCCCAAATGTCACGCGCTGCAACCAAACCAGGATACAACTGAATGCAAGCAGCCAAACATTCTTCAGTGTTTTCCTTTGGATAAGCTGCCAAAAATAGCTTTTTCACGCGCAAGGACAATTCAACACGCGCTTCTTGCGGATCAACACGGGTACCATAAGAAAGAGAGTTGGCTTCGCAAACTTTGAACGGAGTCATGATGCCCATCTCACGGGCCTTGCGTGTAAAGCGGACACAGCCCATAGCTGCTGCTCCATTAAAGAAGATGATTTGATCTTCTCTTACGACTGGCGCCAACACCTCTGCAAAACGATCCACAGCATAGCCTGGTACCACCAGCATGATCACCTGTGCATCGCGAATGGCTTCCTCGATGTCGGATGTTACTTGTGTGAATGGCACAAAAACATCTTTGGGTGGTTTTTCATTCGGTTCCTGCAAATGAAATCCACCATTCTGACGAATGCCTTCCAGATCTTGAGCAAAATCTGGAAGCTCATACAGCCACACGTTAAATCCACGTTCGGTGAACTCAGCGGCGGCAGTCATACCACCATTTCCAGCACCGAGTACAGCAACATTTTTAAGTTCCATAAAAATCCCCCAATCATTTTGTACGATAATTAAACAGAACCATTTATCTTATCGAGAAAATTATTTTATATATCAATTATACCATAGTTTCTAATCATTTTGTATCCTTAAATACATAAAAATCGGCCATCGGCAAAAAAATTTGTCGACGACCGATCGTCATTAATTTTTATGATCGAACATAAAACACACGTCCATCTTTACGTGCTGGCGGCTCTGGCAAGTCAGTATCTGGATATCCCAGGATACAGTGTCCAACACCAATCACCTCGCCCTCAACGCCAACAGAAGCAAGGAAATTTTTACCTTCGTCAGTCTGATACATTTCTGTAGCACGATGAATCCAGCAAGTGCCAAGCCCGAGACTTTGTGCCGCAAGCATCATGTTTTCCATCATCAGGCAGCCATCGCAAAACTGCGCCTGACGTTCTGTACGCGCGAGCACAATGAGCACAACTGGGGCGCCATAGAAGGGATCGCTGTCTGGATTTTTTGTAAACCGAGCATTAAGCTTAGACAATTGATCGCGGGTGGCTGGATCAGTAACCGCAACAATAAGGCCTGACTGCTGGCCCAAACTGGATGGTGCATACAACCCAGCTTCTATCACTTGATCAATCAATGCATCTGGAACCATGTCTGATTTATACTTTCGGCAGCTGCGACGCTCCTGAATGTTTTTTAATACTTCGTTCATAAAAAAGCTCCTTTCCAGTTGTTCTTTTCTTCATTATATAATGTTCCGATCACACAGGCAAGGCAGGATGCCAGACCCGCACGCAAGCACCGCCATCTGGATGGTTGCTCAACGTCATGCCGCCGCCAAGCTGCACGGCCAATGTTTGCACAATGAACAGGCCAAGCCCGGCATGACCATCGTTTCCAGAGCGCGCATCGTCACCGCGATAAAATTGTTCCGTTCCATGTTTAAGATCACGCGCAGAAAAGCCCGGCCCTGTATCCCGCACCTCATACTCCAAATGCGCTCCCAACTGACGCACTGCCAGCACAATACGCCCGCCTGAAGGCATGACCGCAAGACTATTGGCCACGAGATTGTCCAAAATGCGTGTCAACCGTTCCACATCGATCGCATAAGCTGCAGACAAATTCGCTGCCAGCTCCAGCATAACCTGAACACCTTGCTGCTTGCCACGCAACCGGTAGGCCTCCACCTGCAACGTCAAAAAGCGGCATAGATCCAACGACACAGTTTTTTCCGTTCCCTGTGCCTGTTCCAGCAGCGACACATCCTGAATGCGCTGAATCAACGCCGTACTACGGTCAACGTTGTTGGCAATGACCGCAAGATAGCCGCGCTGTTCTTCGTTGACAGGCGTATCATCCGCCAACGATTCGCTATAGGCTTTAATAACTGAAAGCGGTGTTTTGAGATCATGCGCCAAAGATGCCACCATTTCTCGCCATTGTTGATCGCGCTGCCACTCACGTTCCAAAGATTGGCTCAGGCTTTCCTTCATGTCATCAAATGCCTGGCAAAGCGCGCCCAGCTCGTTGTCAGCCGCATAATCGATGTGAAAATCCAGCTCTCGTGCCTGAATCTTTTCGACGGCACTGCGCAGCATCTCCAGAGGTGTGCGTATCGAGGCTGCAAAACGCCGTGAAAACAGCCAAGAAAACAGGAACAGATACAACAGCGGTGAAACCAGCGCCAAAACAAAGAACACCGCCACCAAACGGCTCAGCGCTTCTGTACGATTGAAACGTAACTGAAAATCGTACTCACAGCGCACCGCCCCTAAGAAAGTTCCCTGGGCATCAAAAATTGGTATCGTGTGCACATACCCCTCCGCTTCACCTTTTGCTGTATTGATTTCTTTTAAAAGGGTCTGCCGATCCAGGGCACGGTCGCTCTGATAGGTACCATACAATGTGTTGCCATCGGCATCCACCACCTGATAAGTCAGAGCACTGTCACCCACTGCCTCATCCAACAACGCTGCTGCATCTGCCTGCAGCAGCGCCGCACCAGCAGTATCCACAAGCGTCTCAACGTTCTCTACTTGCTGCTCACTGTAATTGGCTGGTTGAATATAACGATCTTGCAACACCACAAAAACGACACCAGCGGCCACATACGTCACCAAGGTCGCCGCCACCGTTGCTGCAAGAATGGCCATCAGCGTACGCCGCATGCCGCCTTCTAGAGAGCGCCACTTCATGATGCATCCCCCTCAGCAGCCCAACGATAGCCAATGCCCCATACTGTCGCGATCGGATCGGTGCCACTTGCAGCCTTAAGCTTTGCCCTTGCCTTGCGCACATGCTCCATGACCACATCCGCATTGCCTTCGGCATCGTAACCCCACACCGCTTCATAAATCTGTTCCCGTGAAAAGATTTGCCCAGGATGCAAGGCAAGAAATTCCACAATGCCATATTCATGTTTCGTCAGTGCTACCTCCTGCTCCCCAACACGCACACTGTGCTGACGCAGATCAATGTTCAGCGCACCAAAATAGAGACGCGGCCGTTTCTGTGCCGCATTGACACCTTGCGCACGCCGCTCCCGGCGCAGATTGGCTTCAATTTTTGCCATCAGTTCACGAATACCAAAAGGCTTGGTGATATAATCGTCGCCCCCCAGCGATAAGCCGCGAATCTTGTCTGTTTCTGCCTGCCGCGCACTGAGAAAAAGAATCGGGCAAATCACCTCGTCACGAATCGCCTGACACACTTCAAAGCCATTCATTTCCGGCATCATGATGTCCAAAAGAATCAAATCCGGCTGATGCTGCCGCGCCAATTGCACGCCCTGCCTGCCATTATCAGCGATAAACACCTCGTGACCATTCGTACGCAGTTTTTTCTCCAATAAAGCCAACAAATCGCGCTCATCGTCAATGATCAAAATAGTGCCCATCCTTCAGCCCTCCTATTTATTCGCTGCCAGATCGCCCTTCCCAGCGGGAAAACCACCATATGCTGGCTGCTGTTACCACAATACCACCGAGTATCGCCAATATGCAAGCCAAATTGCTTTGCGCCGACAGGCTTTCCAACTGTACTGCGTCCAACTGCGCACTCTGCAGCACACTATGTATCATAGCCAGACGCAGCGGCCAAGCCCAAGGAATAAAAGGCCAAATGCCATCGCCCAGCAAGGTGCCACCCAGCAAAGCCGCCACCAGCACGCCACCAATGCCGACCCCCACGGAAACACCCAGGCCCGCTGCAAAAGCCAGCCAAAGATACAGCGCAGCAAGCGGCAGAATGGCCAGCCAGCACACAATGGCTGCACGCACATAAAAACCAAGGAACGTGTTTTCATAGCCGCCAAGCCACAATACGCTACAAAATACCAATGTCGCCATCATGGTTGCGGATGCCAGCAGCAAAACCAGCATCAACAGCTTCCCAAAATACAGCTGCACCCGTGGCTTTGCTGACAACAAAAATCCTGTAAAAGCACCTGCGCCCTCTTCTTCAGCCGCCAACTGTCCGGCAGCAATAGCAGCCAGGAACGGCAGCGCCAGCGATGCCCAACAGGAAAAAAATCCAGAAAAAGCACTCACAGCAGACATCCAGGGTCTCCCTGCCACATACCATGCCAATACCAGCCCCATTAATGCAGGCAACAGCATCACCAGCCATCGCAATGCCGAACGCTTCGTTTTCAGCCATTCTGCCCACAAAAGCATCATCAACGCACCTCTTTTCTTGCAAACCATTGCCCCGTCGCCAACGCAAGCATTAGAAATACCACCAAGGATACACCTATGCCCATAGGAATTACGCCTGCATCAAACAGTGGTGAACCCGTTGGCAAAACAGTGCCATTAGGATGCACGCCGATCACTGGACACATCAAACGTGTTGCCCAGCTCCAGGGACAGCACAGCCACAGCTTCGTCGGTGCCAGCAATACCCCTGCTGCAGTGCCGAAGATCCCCAACACCAAACTCAATAGCATGCCTCCCCAAGTTGCTACCCACAACATCAACGGAATCAAGGCCCACGTTGTCACCCAGCAGAGAAAAGCCGCTACCACAACAACCTGCACCGGCGGCACATCGCCCTGCAGCACGCCGCAGACCAGATCGCCTGCCACCAGCACCAGCGACGACAGCGCACTCACCACCATCATACCGCCGATCTTGCCCAGCCAAATGCGCTGCGGCGCGCCCGCTTCGGCTTTCAACGCCCGATACGCCCCTGCCTTCCGCTCCTGACCAGCCACCATGCCTGCGAACAAGCCATAGCCCAGCGGCAAAAATGTCACCGGCCACCAGTTGAACGACAGCACCAAGATGCCATTCCAATTGTACGCCATCGGCAGCAGGTACGTGGTCACCAGCGAATACACTGCAAAGAACAATGGGATGCACACCACCAGCTTCACCATAAAGGTGCGCCGATATTTCAATAATTCTGCACGCAGCACCTGCATCATCCTCGCCCTCCCTTCACCGTCTCTACAAAAAACTGCTCCAGATTCTTTCCCTGCGGCGGCTTTCCCTGATACAACAAGCTGCCATTCGCAATGATGCCGATGTCATCCACCACCTGCTGCACCTCTGAAAGGATATGGCTCGACAATATCACCGTCATTCCTTGTTCTGCAAAAGATGCAATCAACGCCCGCATCTCTTGAATGCCAAATGGATCCAGCCCATTGGTCGGCTCATCCAACACCAACAGCGACGGCTCATTGAGCAGCGCAATCGCGATCCCCAGCCTCTGCTTCATACCCAACGAAAACTGCCCAGCTCGCTTGCGGCCAGTATCCTGCAGATCCACCAGCGCCAGCACCTCACCAATGCGTGAAGCTGGCAGCCCCAGCATACGTGTGTGCACCCGCAGATTCTCCTGCGCCGTCAGGTTGGCGTACAGTGCAGGTCCTTCAATCAATGCACCCATGTCCGCCAAACAAGCGCGCCGCCACGGTTCACCAGAAAATAAAATTTCACCTTCCGTCGGCCGCAAGAGCCCCATCAGCAGCTTCAGCGTTGTCGACTTGCCAGCTCCATTCGGCCCCAGAAGCCCATACACCGACCCACGCCGCACCGCCAGCGACACATCCTCAATCCCCCGCTGCCTGCCAAAGCGCTTCGTTAAATGCCGCGTCTCCAAAATATAGTCCGTCATTATGCTCATCCTTTCCTATTTGATATCTTCTTTATGAATCAAGCATACCAAGCAAAACCCAAGATTTTCCCAAGAAAAAAGCTGCTCGATTTCTCGAGCAGCTTTTTCCACGTGCATTGCTATGAAAGTATTATTCTTCAGCGTTCTTTTCATGGATGGCATCAATGGCAGCTTCTGGGGTTGTCACGTCATAAATGAGTCTGTAACCGCCGACTTTTTCGTCGTAGCCTTCGACGGTGCAGGTGTATTGACCATTGGCTTCCCAAATTTCAACAGAATAAGCAAAAGGCCGCCCCGCAACGGTTCCTTTTGCGCGCCAACCGGTGATATACTTGTCGAACTGTGAGCTGTGGCCCCATTTGCCGTTGGCGCAATAGGTATCCAAGAATGTTTTCATCCACTGATTGTCGATCTCAACAGATGGCCAGGTGGTTTTGTCTCTGTTGTCAAAAATCTTCTCGCCGTTCAGGCTGACTTCAGCGACACGCCCATCGGTTTCATAGAACATGTCTACATCAACGCCTACTTCATGCAGAAAGAGGTCAACGGCTTTGAGCTCTCTGGCGGCGGTGAGCTCTTCAAAGCTGTTCTGTGCATTTGCAATGTTCCAGTTTTTCAGTCGTGCCAAGCGTTTCAGAGCATCCACCATAGCATTTTGTTCTATCATTTTTAATTCCTCCCATCTAAATGATGACGCTACAAATCGTTATGCTTATAGTATATCGCACTCATGCATAAAGTACAATCATCTAATCCACAGACATGCCGCTTTTTTCAAAAAAATCTATATTTTATCAACAATATAAAACAAGGTCTCCCACAATGAAGTGAGAGACCTTGTTGTTGATTAAGCCTGTGTGGCGGATGATTCAGTGGTATCGCCTTCTGGTTTTTCGGGCTGCAGATCACCTTCTGGCTTGGCTGGTTCACCATTTTCGTCAAGCTGACCGCTTTGCTGATCGTTGTTTGGCATCGCATCTTCCGCACGCAGGAAGCGCAATAAGATGGCCGCTGCTTGTGCACGGGTAGTGGTGCCTTGTGGTGCCAATGTTGTCGTGGTCATGCCGTTGATGTAGCCTTTATCATTGGCCCAGAGTACGACGTTGTCGAACCCATTGCTGATGCTGTTGGCATCGGTATAGGCGCTCAGATCAGCACCATCGGTGATGGTGGTGTCGTAACCTTTGTATGCTGCATAGCGATAGAGAATAGCAGCAAACTGTTCACGGGTCAGCACATCTTCCGGACCGAAGGTGGTGTCACTGTAGCCGCTGACAATGTTGTTGGCCTTAGCCCATGCAACAGCCTGTGCATACCAAGCATCATCGGCCACATCTGTGAAACCGGAATCGCTCACTTCCGGTTCATCTTCCAGTCTGTAAAGGATGCTGACAATCATAGCACGGTTGATGCTCAGTTCTGGGGAGAACGCATTGCTTGCTGTCCCGGTCATGAGGCCAGCATTATAAATGTCAACAATGTCATTGTAGGCCCAATGGTCGCTTGAGACATCGGTGAATGGTAAGGTTGTTTCACCTCCAGGCATTTCTGGTGGCTGATCACCGCCCATGGCGTCATCACCGCCGGTTGCTTCCTGAATGGTGACGTCTTCATTGCGGTCGCTGCCTGCATTGCTGCCATATTCCGTGTTTGTATTATACGCGACATCGAAGTCATCACGATCAATAACGGTGCCATTTAATGTATTGTCATCATCGGTGCTGACGGTGGTGGTATAGCTTCCCGTCACAGTCACGGTGACATCACTGTCACCTTCGACGAGCACGGTGCCATCGGCTTGAACAATCTTAACGGTCTGCCCATCGGCATCGACGACCTTGCCGCCATTTTCTACATTCAAATTGCTGACTGTAGAATCCTTGGTAACGGTCCATGTAGAATCGTCGCTCACATTCATAGTGATTGGCGAACCATTGCTTTCTGTTGCATCAGCATTTTCGCTGATGGTGGTTGCGCCCGTATAGCTGGAGCCATCCAACAGATAAAAATCAAGGCTGGAAATGGTGTCTACATCAATATCACCTTTCAATTCCTGCTCAAGGCCGGTGAACGTAACATCAGCGCCATTTTGGCCAGGTGTGCCCCAATTATTGGCATCGTTGCCCTCGATAGTGAGCAAGTTAGCCGCTTCGCTGTCAAAATCCAAGGTGGTATTCTTGAGCACCACGTTCGCGCTGGTATTGGTCAGATAGAACATGCTGCCTTCTTCAATATCGCTGGAAAGGGTAGAATCTTCGGCTTCAAATTCTGCCGTTTCACCAGTCGTTGCTTCGGCATCACCAGAAGTGGACTGATAAATGATGACACCATTGGCAACAGGATCACTGGCTGTTGCCTTGGTCACTTCACTGGAGAGCTTGGAGTTTTTAATAAGGATGGTGTTGAGCCCTTCCATGCCAGCAATCTGGCTGCCGGTGGCTGTCCCAGTCACATTATCAACCTGAACATTACCGGTGGAATACAGCAGCGGAGACCCACTGCCTGCAGTAAAGAGCGTAGAGTTGGTCAGAGAAATGTTGCCGCCGCCACGGTCGGTGGCAAGTGCTGCACAGTGGTCACCAGCAGTGGAAATAGCCATAAGGTTACCAATAACGGTGCCGCCATAGGTGGCATCCAAACCGCGGGAATTGCTTGCAGATGTCACAATGTTGCTGTTATTGGCATAGATGGTTGCGCCATCGGTGGCAAAAATCCCATTGGAGCCAGTGCTATCTGCAGTGAGTTTTGAATCACTGACCTTGACAACAGAATCTTCATTCACCCCTAAAATGATCGAATTAATGCCATAGAAATTACAGTTGTCCCCATTGGTGTCGGACCCGCTTTTGCTCAGTGTGCCATTGGTGATCGTCAAAGAACCGCCATTTTGCGCCAAAGCAGCGTTCTGATCGACGGTGTCGGTCGAAATGGTTTCACCATCTGAGGTCACTTCTTCACCATCAGCAGTCAGCGCGCCGGACAATTCACCCTGATAATCGTATTCCATGGTATCAGCGCCGCCTTCGCCAGGTTTGGCTGGTGGCTGTTCACCATCTGGAGGGGTTGGCTGCTGATCTCCTGGGGGTTTTTCTGGTGGCTGTTCACCAGGCCCAACATTTTCAACGTTATTAGAAGCTGTGTCCGCCAAAGCCATGCTTGGCGCAACAGAAGTTGCTGCCAAAGCTGCCAGCAGGACAGCGGCTGTGATTTTTTTTGAAGATGGAAATTTCACAATGATAACTCCTTCCTTAATAATGCATTGCTTCAATGAACAGCTCTATAGTAGTCCTCTGGTCTTAACCCAACCTTAAAAAATAGCAGCTGTTATTTTTTCCATAGAGGCATCCACGGTTAATGGCAAATTATGCTATACTGTCATCAATTAAAGGAGGCTTGTACATGATTATCCACGCCAACGATCAACCACGGGAAACATGCGAAAATTACAGCGGTGGCAGCGGACGCATTACATTTACTACACTCTTGCCTGACGATGCACTGTTTAAAGACGAAGCGCGTTTTTTCAAAGTCATGGCGTTCGCGCCAAATGCCAGCATTGGTGAACATGCGCACAGCGGCAACATTGCACTGTATATTGTACTCGCCGGTCACGGCATCGCGCTGGATGATGGCGTTGCCAAAGACATCTCAACCGGCGATGTGATCTATACTACTGACGGAGGTACACACGGCATCCGTGACGCCGGGAATGGTGACCTCGTCGTATTGGCCGGTGTGCTGCTTGAAAACCGAAGAAAATAATCACCCATGATTCAAGCAAACATGCTATACTAATAACATACTTTAGGAGGTGCTCATTGATGATCATTCGTGACAACGAACAACAACGTGAAAACATTGAAGGCTATGCCGGTGGTCAAGGCGTACTTGAATTTACCACCCTTGTGCCAACTGAACTGCTGAAAGACGAAGCCAAACTTTTCAAAGTCATTCGCTTCCAGCCAGGTGCTGGTCTTGGTGAACATGCCCACGTTGACAACTATGAAATCTACTACATTCTCGGCGGCCACGGCATCGCTGTGGACGGCGGCGAAGAAGTAGCCGTTACCACTGGCGATGTGGTCTACACCGCCGACGGCGCCACCCACAGCATCCGCGATGCAGGCGATGGCGATCTCGTCATGCTGGCTTGTGTCATCTACGAAAACAAAGCCAACTAAGCAGGTATAAAAAAGGAGAGCAATGTTTTACGAAGACATTGCTCTCCTTTTTTATGCTTATTTTAAAATTTCTTTGTAAGCAGTGCCCCATTCTACCATGGCATCGAGAATTGGTTTTAAACTGCGCCCCAACTCGGTGAGGCTATATTCCACCCGCGGCGGCACTTCCGCAAAAACTTCACGATGCACCAGGCCATCTGCTTCCATAGCACGCAGCTGAGCCGTCAAGACTTTCTGCGATACACCATTCAGGGATCGTTTCAATTCATTGAAACGCTTGGTCCCGCTCAACAAATCCCGCAAAATAAGCACTTTCCATTTGTTGCCGATGAGCGTCAAGGTTGTTTCAACCGGACAAGCCGGATACGCGTCTGATGTCTGCATCATGTATCGTCCTCCAATGGTTTCTTTTAGGTACCTATAGCACTATATTGTGCCTACTTCACAAAAAATCAATACACATTTATCCTATACTCATGAAACAAAGAAGTCAAGCACACAAAATCAAAGGAGGATGTTTCATGACGACACACGATTACCTACAAATGCTGCGTGATATCAAAGATGTGGCTTTCGCTACCGTTGATGAACAAGGAAACCCACAGGTCCGCATCATAGACATCATGCTCGTTGCCGATGATGCCGTGATCTTCTGCACGGCACGTGGCAAAAATTTTTACCAGCAGCTGATGCACAATCATCACGTCGCCCTTACAGGCATGAACAAGAACTGGCAAATGCTGCGACTGACTGGTATTGCCCAACGCCTAGAGGATCAAAAGCTTTGGCTCGATCGCATTTTTGCTGCCAATCCTTCCATGAACGATGTCTATCCTGGTGACAGCCGTTTCATTCTTGAAGCATTCAGCATCAGCGAAGGCAATTTGGAATTTTTCGACCTCGGGCAAACCCCGATCGTCCGTGATAGTGCAACGCTCGGCAACATCGCGCCCACCCTCAAAGGCTTCGATATTGACAGCACCTGCATCGGCTGCGGAAAATGTGCTGCCATCTGCCCGCAACAATGCATCACACCAGGCCATCCTTACACCATCCAACAGTCACATTGCCTGCACTGCGGCCAATGTGCAGAATGCTGCCCGGTACGCGCCATCCATAAGCGGGAAGCAACGCCATGCTGAATGAAATGCTGCTACTCTTTACCAATCGTTGGTCTTTTTTTGCTGAACTCCTGCTCCAACATCTGGCCATTTCCTGCGCCGCCATTTTGATTGCCATCATTTTAGGCGGCTGTGCCGGCATCCTGATCAGCGAAATAGAGCATCTGGCAAAGCCGACCATGACTGTCGTTAATTTTCTTTATACGATTCCCTCTATTTCTATGCTGGGGTTTCTCATTCCTTTTTCCGGTGTCGGCAATGGCACGGCCATTATTGCGCTCACCATCTACGCCTTGCTGCCCATGGTACGCAGCACCCACACTGGGCTCATCAGCATAACACCGGCACTTTTGGAAGCAGCCATAGGCATGGGCAGCACACAGCGACAGCTTCTTTGGCGCATCAAGCTGCCACTAGCAATGCCTATCATTCTTTCTGGCATTCGCAGCATGACAACCATGACCATTGCCCTCGCCGGGATTGCCTCTTTTATTGGCGCTGGCGGCCTTGGGGTGGCCATATACCGCGGCATCACCACCAACAACGCCGCGATGACACTTTGCGGCAGCTTATTGATCGCCTTTCTCGCCCTCATTGTTGATGCGCTGCTGGGACTACTTGAACGGCATATCAGCCGTCGGCAGCAACGCCGTAAAACACACCGTCGTTGGCCTTTTGTTGCTTTGGCCCTGCTCTGTCTTTTCGGCATGGGTACCATGCTTTTTCAATATCAAGAAAAAGACACCCTACACATTGCCACCAAACCTATGACAGAGCAAACCATCCTCGGCGAAATGCTCGCCATACTCATTGAACAGGATACCGACCTCACCGTCGAACTTACCCAAGGCGTTGGTGGCGGCACTGCCAACATCCAACCAGCCATGGAAAAAGGAGAATTCGATCTCTATCCTGAATATACTGGCACAGCCTGGAATCAGGTGCTAAAGGAAAGCGACATCTACCATGAAGAACTGTTTCCCACTTTGCGCCAGGCTTACCTGGATAATTATGACATGGAATGGGTCGGTATGTATGGATTCAACAATACCTATGGCCTTGTTGTTCGTCAGGACATCGCCGATAAGTATCACCTCACCACCTATTCTGACCTGACTGCCATTGCCGACCAACTGGTTTTTGGTGCCGAATATGATTTCTTTGAACGTGCCGACGGCTATGATGCTCTCTGCGACACGTATAATCTGCACTTTGCCAAAACCATGGATCTTGACATTGGTCTTAAATATCAAGCGCTTGCTGAAGGTGATATCGATGTCATGGTGGTTTTTACCACCGACGGCCAGCTGGCCGATGCCAATGCCAAGCTGCTGGAAGACGACAAACAGTTCTATCCTTCCTACCTTTGCGGCAATATTGTTCGCGGTGAGGTGCTGCGCCAGCATCCTGAACTGCACAGCACATTGGAAAAGCTCCAAAATCGCATCACCGACAACGACATGGCAGCCATGAATAACGCGGTTGAAAGCGAAGGTCGTGACCCCCGCGATGTGGCCGAAGATTTCCTTCGTGCCCAAAATCTGTTACACTAAGGAGAGATCCCTATGCAACCCATCATCACCTTTGAACACGTTCATAAAGCTTTCGGCAACACCATTGTACTCAATGATATCAATGTAGCCATCGAACAAGGTGCCTTTGTGACCATTGTCGGCGCTTCTGGCGGCGGCAAAACCACCTTGCTGAAAATGGTCAATGGGCTGCTCACTCCAGACAGTGGCAGTGTCTATATCAACGGAAAAAACATTCGCCAAATGAACCTGATCCAGCTGCGGCGTCACATTGGTTATGCCATTCAAGGCAGCGTGCTTTTTCCTCATATGACAGTTGCTGAAAACATTGCCTATGTCCCCTCTCTGCTCAATAAACACAACAGTTCGCGCACACAAGCGGCCGTTGACAAATGGCTGGACATCGTCGGTCTCGAGCGCAAACTGCTTGACCGTTATCCAGCAGAATTATCCGGCGGCCAGCAGCAACGTGTCGGCATTGCCCGCGCCCTTGCCGCTTCGCCAGAAATCTTACTCATGGATGAACCTTTTGGCGCTGTTGATGAAATCACACGCGCCAGCCTACAGCAGGAAATTGCACGCATTCACCAAGAAACCGGCATCACTGTGCTCTTTGTCACCCACGATATTCGCGAGGCGTTGCATCTGGGCACGATGGTACTTGTCATGGCAGATGCAGCGGTTCAGCAATATGACGCACCAGACGCTTTGCTGTCCACGCCCGCCAATGCATTCGTGCGTCAACTTGTGCACAATGAGCGCAGCATCTGCCATCTGCCTGATGACCATCTCACTGACTGCGATTACAGTGGAGCTGCTCTCGCAGCCGCCAGAAAGGAGTTTTCACAATGACATCAACCCACCCCTCCAACATTGACCGATTACGTACCGCCCTCGACAACACTGACGCCGTTCTCATCGGCGCAGGCGCAGGCTTGTCGTTGGCAGCTGGGTTCACCCTCACGGGACCGCGCTTCACCGATCATTTTGCCGACTTTATTGAAAAATATCATTTTCGCGATCTCTACAGCGCTGGCTTCCATCGTTTTGAAACGCTGGAAGAACAATGGGCATTTTGGAGCCGCCACATCTACATTGATCGCTATGCAGACATTCCCAACGATACCTACCAAGTGCTCTATGATCTCATCGCAGACAAAGAGTACTTTGTCATTACCACCAACGTCGATCATTGCTTCCAAAAAACCGGCTTTGATAAACAGCGCCTGTTCTATACACAAGGGGACTATGGCCTCTGGCAATGCAGTGTGCCCTGTCATCAAAAAACTTATGACAACGAAGCCACCGTGCGCGAAATGGTCGCCCGCCAACAAGACATGCGCATTCCTTCAGAACTGATCCCGCGCTGCCCGATTTGCGGTGCGCCGATGTCCATGAATCTGCGCTGTGATGATACCTTTGTTGAAGACACTGGCTGGCATCAGGCTGCCAAGCGTTATCAGGATTTCCTGCACGACCACGAGGAAGAGCCACTGCTTCTTCTGGAGCTCGGTGTTGGCGGCAACACCCCTGCCATTATCAAATATCCATTCTGGCGCTTCACCATGCAAAATCCTGAAATAACCTACGCCACCATCAGCCTGCGGGATGCTGTCTGCCCGCCACAAATCGACGCACAATCCATTTGCATCAGCGACGACATCAACACCGTTTTGCATGCATTGCTGCCATCCACATAAAAAGAGAGGCGTCTATAATTGCTCAGCGCACCGACGGTTGTTGCTGCTACTGTGGAAAAATTCAAAAGCAGGAGCCTTGCTCCTGCTTTTTTATTGCACTTTTCCTGACAAGGATGCGCTTACAATCTATTATTCATATATAGTGTCAAAAAGTCTTGACATCATGGGCGTCATACTGTATGATAAAAATGTAAAAAGTATTTGACACTCCGAAGATAGAGAAAGGAGAATCATCATGTTTGACAGCATTCTGCTCATCCTCTTTGTATGTTTCGTTGTTGCCCTTATCCTGCTGGATATTGCCATGGTGATTTCATTGGTGCGCAGTGGTGATGAGCGCCGCCAGTTGATGATCTGGAAAGCCAGCACCTTCACGCTCATTGGCACGGTGTGTGTCATGATCATTGATGTCGTCAAAATGTTCATCGATCCCTCCACCATCAGCAAACCATTTTCCCAGCTTGGCGCTACAGCCACCATCTATTTTTGCAGCTTACTCTATTACAAGCGGAAACTAGGCGGTTGATATGAAAAATCGTATTCACGAACGACGTAAGGCCCTCGGCCTGTCTCAGCTGGAGCTCGCCAAACGCTGCGGTGTTTCCCGCCAAACCATCAACGCCATCGAAAACAACAAATACGATCCAACACTGGCACTTGCTTTTTCACTGGCAGCCACACTGGGTGTCACGGTGGACGAACTATTCACGCCGTCCTGATAGGCCTAAACCATTCTCTACCACCACTCAACCAACGGTCGCTTGCGCCATCAACACCCCCATGCTATGATGAAACAAGAATCATTACGGAGGTGTCCTTATGAACGAATCAACCAGCATCGGTGCCCGCATCGCTGCACGCCGCAAACAGCTCGGCTTCACACAGCGTGAGTTGGCAGAGCAGATGGGCGTTACGGACAAAGCTGTCTCAAAGTGGGAGCGTGATCTTGCTCGGCCTGACGTGCAATCTCTGCCACATCTCGCTGATATTCTCGGCTTATCCATTGAAACACTAATGGATGACACCGCGCCAGCAATGACACCTTCTAAAAAGAACGATGCTCCCAAAACACTTCGCCTTGTCTTTCGCGGGATTGCACTCGCCATGGGTATTGCCGTTGTTGTACTCAGCCAGCTGCACGAACTGGATAGCCAATCAGCTGCCACCATGCTGGGCATCGGACTGGCTTGTCTGGCACTCGATGCCTTACAAAATGATAAAACAAAATAATACCATCTCCACCACAAAACATGCAGCTTCGTTAGTGGTGGAGATTTTTTTACTGAAAGCCTGGCCTTTTCAAAACTGTAACCGATTCGCCATCCTAAATACTTGACAAAGTCAAGTATTTTCTATATAGTTGACTTTGTCAAGTAAAGGAGGACGTTGTATGGATCACGAATCACTTGCCTTTATGATCGCCGTACTGCGAAAACATTTTGTCGCCTACTGCACGGAAAAGCTTGCTGAGCTCGACGTCACTTATGGGCAGTTGTTTATCCTAATTGCTGTCGACAAGAAACCTGGCTGCGCGCCGAAGGAAATCGCAGCCTACCTAAAACTGGACGCCGGCCACCTCAACCGTACACTTGGCAAATTGATTGAAAAAGAACTCATCACCCAGAAAAAAAACAGCAATGATCGCCGTGCCAACATTCTTCATCTCACTGAAAAAGGCACACAGGTTGTCACTAAAAGCCGTCAACTGTTTCATGCCTGGGACGATGCAGTGCTGCACGACATCGACGAAGACAGCCGGCAGGCATTGATGAACGTGATGAAAACCATCGTTACAACATTAAATCCATCCAATGGAGGTACAAACAATGAACCCATTAAATGATTTCATGAACCTGTTAACAGGAAAATTTGACAACGCCGAACAATACGAACACATGCAGCAGCAACACATTGATTTTCCTTTTGCTGAACATGTCAACACCATCTGCAACGATAAAATTGAGCATCTGCCAGAGAATTTCTCTGGTTATTTCATGGTCGAGGAAAGCTACTACACCTCTAATGGCAATACCCACGCAGCACCACATCTCTTTCTTTTCACCGAGGACAACGAGGATGTCTTGCTGACATCCTATGATTTGCCAGATGACTTCGACAAAAACACTTTCACCTATGACAATCTCACAACCATCGACTACAACGCACTGAAACCTTCCGAAAAATTTACACCTGCACGCTATGTCAAAACAGACGGCGTTTGGGAAGGCGGCAGTGTCAGCATGTTCTCTCCTGCTCTTAAATTCACTTTATTCGAGCGCTTTTCTGAAGACTGCCTGGAAGTCACTGAAACAATGGAAGTCAATGGCAAGAAAACCTTTGGCTACGACGACCCTATTCTCTACAAAAGAACCACCAAGTAACCCCATCCCCACAGCAAAAGTTGCTGCTATGGGAACTTTTTCCATAATTTCCATGGATTTTGCCCACTCGCCCGCTGGTAGAGTGACTTTTCCTCTAATCTTCGCTACAATGGGCGCAGGAGGTGGTGGTTATGGAACCGATGAACCAAGAAAAGATTGGCCAATTCATTGCCGCACGGCGTAAAGCCTTGGGATTAACACAAAAGGAAATTGGTGAACAGCTTTTTGTTTCAGATAAAACAGTATCAAAATGGGAACGTGGCGCCAGCTTGCCCAGCGTGGCATTGCTGCAGCCTCTTGCAAAAGTGCTCAAAGTGAACGTCAGTGAATTGTTGAATGGTGAGAGCCAACAGTCAGAAACAACAGCGTCTGAAGCAGCTGTTTCAAATGCGTTAATACTTTCTTTGCAGGAATCACATCGCCACCAGCAGCGATACTGGCGTCTGCTTTTTGTGAGCGCTATGATTGTCGCCATCTTAGAAGGTGCGCTCTTATTTTTCCTCACTGGCAGTTTGCAAAAAATGTGGATCAGCGGTCTTTTGCTGGTATTTGCCGCCTGGTTATGCAGCTTCGCAAAGCCTTGGCTGCCTGCTTACTATGACAGCAATTCCATTCATTTTATTCAGCAAGGCCCCTTCCGCATCAATATGGTTGGCCTGCACTTTAACAACAGCAACTGGCCACCACTCTTGAATCTGTTTCGCACTGCCACCTTGATGGCAGCAGTGCTTTATCCACTTGGATTGCTGGCCAACATCCTTTGGGCACCAATTTCTTTATTCACACTAAGAGCGCTCGCTCTAGTCCTCATCTGCGGATTTTTGGCTGCTGTTTATGCTGTGGGCAAATATTATGAATAAGACAAACGCCGAACATCGAAAAATGTTCGGCGTTTGTCTTATTCTGTAAGAGTGCTGTGGTCAATGACAAATTGTCGGAAATCACGCACCACAGGCGGCAAAAACAGTGCATCATTGTGCACCGCAAAAAATTCTCGTTTGTAAGGCGGCGCACTGATTTTTAAGATAGCAAGATCCAGTTTGAGCAGCAGATCCATATATGGCACAACAGCAATGCCAAAGCCCTGGGCGACCAATCCTGCTATGACCTGATCTTCTTCTGTTTCATAAGCAATCGTTGGCTTCCCGCCACTGGAAACAAAGAGGTCATCGATCACTTCCCGCAACCCAGAACCTGTCGAAAAACAAATCTGAGGATAAGACAAAGTCTCTGCCAGATCAACATGATTTTGGGCCGCGAGCGGATGCGTACTGGGCACAATCAGCACGAGTTCTTGACTGGTCACTGGAACAGCCGTAAGGTGACGTTCAGGTGCAGGATGCGAACAAAACACAAGATCATACCGTTGTTCCATCAGGCCATCAAGCAATTCTGGTGTACGATCGGCATGAAATTCAAAGCGAATATCCTTTTCTGGATGGTTTGCTAAAAATTGCGCCGCCAGCTTCGGAATGTATTCAGTGCCCAAAGCACGTACAAATCCCAATCGTATCAAGCCTTCGCCTTGAGCGCTGTGACGCAGTGAATTGATCCCCTGATCCAGGATGGTCAACGTATGCTGCGCGCAATGGAGAAATTCTTTGCCATAACGTGTAAGCACTGTATTACGACCAGCGCGCTCAAAAAGCGGCACACCAAGCTCTGTTTCCAGTGAACGCATGGCATGGCTCAAGCTCGGCTGTGCAATACAGAGCTGTTCAGCGGCTTTTGTGTAGTGACCAACTTCAGCCAATTTTACAAAATATCGTAGATGATCCAGATTCATGACACCAACCTCCTTTTATTCAGTATAACATAAACAATAGACATCATCTATTATTTTATGAAAACCATGCATTTTACTTTTAGAACAACCACGACTACAATAGTCTATGCAATCAATCTTAAATCAAAATGTTTGGAGGCTTTTGTTGTGAAGCATCATGCATTCGCTCAGCACCAACCCATATTTCGCGGAGAATTGGCATTGCTGATTGCTGTCATTATCAATTCTTTCAGCGTGGTGCTGATGTTGTATTCCGGCGCGGGGATTTCCGCCATTTCCAGTGTACCGTATGCCTTTTCTAAGGCGCTGCCATTTTTCTCCCTTGGCACTTGGACCTATCTCTTCCAGGCAGCGTTGGTTTTTTATCTAATGGTCATGCGGCGCCATTTTGTTCTATCTTACTTGTTCAGCTTTATCGTAGGTTTCGCTTTCAGCGAGCTTTTGGATCTGAACGAGCTGTGGATCAATGTTCTTCCTACCACACTGGGATGGTGCGTGCTCTATTTTGTCATCAGCTATGTGTTGATTTGTATTGGCATTGCGCTCTCCAACCGCTGTGGTTTGCCAATCATTCCAACAGATCTGTTCCCGCGAGAATTTTCGGAGATCACAGGCATCAGCTATCCAAAGGTCAAGATCTCGTTTGACGCACTCTGCCTTTGCGCTACTGCAGCTCTGACATTCTTCTTTTTGGGACATGTGACCGGTCTTGGAATTGGCACAGTACTCGCAGCATTAACCATGGGTAAAACAATTGGTGTCATCGGTCATTGGATGGATCGCCATTTTATTTTCGCTACAGCGCAACCTTTCCACAAGGCAGGACACGCTGTCAAATGATGTCTCAAAATACCGAACGCAGCAGGCGTTCGGTATTTTTTTGTAGAAAAAACAGGATACAGCCAACATTGTCGACTTTGTTACTCTGCGTTGCTTGTGATTTGAGAGACTACCGCGTATACTGAAACCAGTTCTAGAACGCACTCATCATAAGGATGTGATCAACCATGCTCAATGAAAACATCAAAAAATACCGTAAGCAACAAGGCTGGAGTCAGGAAGAACTGGCGATGCAGCTGCATGTGGTACGTCAAACCATTTCCAAGTGGGAAAAAGGCTTGTCCGTTCCTGATGCTGACCAACTCATTCAACTGGCTGCATTGCTTCATGTGTCTGTTGGTACGTTGCTGGACATCAAGGAAACAGACCCACGCGCCACCTCGTTGGCTGAAGAATTAGAACACGTCAATGCAGAACTGGCAAAACAGATGCATCAATCGGCACTTGCTGAAGAAGCTGAACGCACCCGCAATCTTCTGCTTTTTTTCTGCTTTGCCTCTTTGCTTGTCATGCTGATTGTCAAAAATACTTTGCTCTCACTGATACTCTGTGTTGGCTGCATCTTTGCAGCGATCGTCATACTTTATCGCAATCTGGCGCTTTTGACCCATTCCACAGTGTCAGACGATCGGCAACACACTTTACGCAGCACACTCATCGTCAATGTCTTCTTTCTGGCGGCGGCATTTTTGGTTGCGCTCTTATCCCAAACTGGAACGCTCTCATTTTCATCAGAACGCAGTGAACGGCTATTTGCTCTCGGTTTCATTGTGGTCATTATGATTTTCAGTGGACTGGTTGCACCACGCCTACCTTTTCAGCGCTACATCGGCCTGCGTCTGCCCTGGACCATACGCGACGAAGAAACCTGGATACTTGCACATCGTTTGCTCGCAATAATATCCTTGCCAGTGGCGCTTCTCTACGTGGCCGCGGCCCTGACACTGGACGATTTTGAACAGGTTACATGGATTGCAATGGTATGCTGGATCGGCATTCCTGGTCTGCTCTCTTATCTTTTTTATTGGAAAAAATACCATGGGAAATAAGAAAGGAGCCATTTGCAAGCTGCAAATGGCTCCTTTGTCTATATCTGTAAAACAAAGGTGAACAGATCATTCGACGGTTGTTTCAGTAACATTTTGAATGGTTGTCCCATTATCACTGTAACGTGCGTCCAGCTGGCGGTCGCCCCAGACGCCTGCGCCTAAGCCGGCGATAATAAGAACAATAACAATAGCGGATTTGATTTTTTTCATAGATGCCTCCTTGAGATTTAGGGGGTAGGGTGTGATAAAAAACAAACTCTTGTTGTCTGGTATATTATACTAAATCGGACAATATTTGTCACTCTTTTTCCCACCACCAATCCATTGCTTTTCCCTATGTTTTCTTTTCGCACAAAATAAAAAAAGCCGAAATGACGGCTATCCTGGCGCTCCACGCTTATGCTATCATAGTTTTAGGAAATATATCACAAAGGAGGCGCTAACATGACCACCATTACCCATTATGAATCACCACTTGGGATGCTGACGCTCGCTGCCGATGCCCAAGGTCTGACACATCTTACCCTACCAGTGCAGCGCTACCAGCCTAATTTTTCTGATACTGTTTATGAACAGGCAGACCTGCCTGTATTTTCCGCGACCCGTCACTGGTTAGACCAGTATTTTTCTGGCGTAAAACCGGTGGGCGTCCCACCACTCCATCCACAAGGCAGTGATTTTCAGCTGGCTGTATGGCGCTGTCTACTCGCTATTCCTTATGGTGAAACAACCACGTACGGAGCCATTGCGAAAGAAATTGCCCGCCAACGCGGATTGGCACATATGTCCGCACAGGCGATAGGCGGTGCCGTAGGCCATAACCCGATCAGTATTATCATTCCCTGCCATCGCGTGGTTGGCGCCAATGGCAGCCTCACCGGTTATGGCGGCGGCATCCATAACAAAATTGCACTTTTGCAAAGCGAAGGAGTCGACATGCATCCTTTCTTCGTACCGAAAAAAGGCACCGCCTTATAAAACAAAAAGCACTCAGCCATCGCTGAGTGCTTTCTACCTATTTATTATACCATGTTTGCTCATCAATGAACAAGTCTGGTCCTGTGACAATAAATATGCTACACTGGCTCGAACAAGTAATTTATGTAAACGATGATTGGAGGCATCACAATGGATGATCAGGAACAACGGTTGGAGGAGAAGCGACTCTCTCAGGTGATTGAAGAAATTGACACACAACTGCTGCAGTCCCGGGACCAAATTGCTCGCCGCGAATCAGAAATGGTTGCCGTACAACGCGACGTGTTTGAAGATGGTGCCCGCAGCGGTGGCAGTCTTTCAAGTGCAGATGGTTTTGAATCACTGATTGAACTCAACCAAAGCATGATGACACTAACAAACATGGCCGTCACGCAAGACAATCTCGCAAAAAAAATCGGTCGACTGGAGGCCATGCGCCCATCGCCTTACTTTGGCCGCATTGATTTTCTCTTCAAGGGCGATAAACAACCCGAACCGATCTATATTGGCCGCGCCGCGCTCCTTGAAGAAGACACTGCAGAAAGTTTGGTTTACGACTGGCGCTCGCCAATCGCTAGTGTATTCTATCGTTTTCTCACAGGTCCTGCCTACTACAACGCACCTGCCGGCCGTATTGATGGTGACGTACAGCTTAAACGCCAATACGAAATCAAGGACAGCAAACTTGAATACTTCTTTGATACAGATATGACTGTCAATGATGGCATTCTTAAACAACTGCTTTCGCAAAACACCTCACCACAAATGCGTGCCATCGTTGAAACGATTCAACGCGACCAGGACCTCGTTATCCGTAACCTTGATGCCGATCTTTTGATGATCCAGGGGGTAGCCGGCAGCGGCAAAACCGCCATCGCTCTACACCGCGCTGCTTTCCTCATGTATGAAGGACTGACCAACGCGCTCTCTTCCCGCGATATTCTTATTCTTTCACCTAACCGGACATTCAGCCAGTACATTGCCGGTGTGCTGCCTGAATTGGGTGAAGAAAACGTGCGTACAGTAACGTTTGATGAACTGCTGCACGATATTTTAGACATTCATCATATGGAATCCCAGGCAGCCTTCCTCGAACGTGCCATTGGCAGCAGCCAGAAAGCCTTCATCCGCAGCTGCATGACACTGAAAACATCCGAAGGCTTCCGAAAAATTCTGGATCGTTTCGTGGCAGAGATTCCAACACGGTTTATCAACTACCAAGACATTCGCTACGGCGGCCGTCTCCTGGTCAGCAAACAGGAGCTCAAGGCCCGCGTACGCGATCGCAACGATCTACTCCTGGGCACTCGTCTCGACCAGGTGGAAAGCCGTGTACTTGACAACCTTGGCAATGGTCTCCGCAAAAATGAACGCGTGGCTGTCACAGACCGGCTGCAGCAATTTACCCACCTCAATCTCTTAGAGCTGTATCGCCGCTTCTGGGAAGATGACAGCTATTTCCAAGGCACTCTGCTTGATGAAACGCTGGCGCAGGATCTGCCGGCCATTCGCCGTCGCACTTTAAACGATTTACACAATGGCCGTCTTGGCTACGATGATGCCATTCTGCTTCTTTATATTCATCTCAAAATCTACGGCAGCCGCACCTATCGCAGCATCCGTCAAATCATTATTGACGAAGCCCAGGACTATTATCCACTGCAATACGCCATCTTCCATCTGCTCTTTCCAAATGCCAAAGCCACCATTCTTGGCGATGTCAACCAAAGCTTAACACGCCATGTTCAGGCAGACTTTTACGATCAGATACAGTCAATCCTTGCTATTGAAAACACGGTACGCTACACCTTGAACAAAAGTTTCCGCTGCAGCAGTGAAATTCTTCGTTTCGGTCTACAATTCCTTCCTGAGACACCACGCATCGATGCTTTTAACCGCAGCGGCGACGCAGTATCCGTAAACGCTTGCGAAGATTTCACCACTCTCTGCGATGCGATTGTAGCACAGGTGAACACCTGCCTCGCAAAAGGTTATGAAAGCATTTGCCTCATCACCAAAACAGAAGCTGCCTGCCAACGTCTGCACCGCGCGCTGCGTGACCGTATCACGGTGCATCAGCTGCGCAGCCATGACGACACCTTGCAAGGCACCCTGATGATGCCGGTCAGTCTGACCAAAGGACTAGAATTTGATGCTGTCATCCTTTGTGACGCTGACGCCGCGACCTATCGTGATAGTGACGACGCCAGCCTGCTTTACATCATCGCCACCCGCGCCCTGCATCATCTTGCCATACTCTGTGAAGGAACGTTAAGCCCATTGATGCCCCAAGCAAAGGAGGATGTCCCATGTATGAACTGATTCAGGTGGCCACACACACTTACACCATTCAAAGTCCCTCCAAAATGGGCCTGGTTGATCTCGGCGACGGGCATGTCTGTCTCATCGACAGCGGCGAGCCGGGCGCAAAGTGCGCCAGATTCTTGATACTCAAGGCTGGACATTAGACGCCATCTATAACACTCACTCGAACGCCGACCACATTGGCGGCAACCATTACTTGCATAAGCAAACGGGCTGCCATATTTACGCACCTGGCATTGAATGTGCCTTCACACGCCATCCCATTCTCGAACCTGCGTTTCTGTTCGGTGGCTATCCCAGCAAAGAACTGCGCCATAAATTTCTACTCGCTCATGAAAGCGATGCCGAACCGCTAACCACCGATAAACTGCCTGCAGGCTTCGAAATGATACCTCTGCCAGGCCATTTCTTTGACATGGTCGGCTTCCGCACACCGGATGACGTGGTCTTTCTTGCCGACTGTCTTTCCAGCAGAGAAACACTGGATAAATATCAGATTGGCTACATCTACGATGTTGCCGCCTATCTCGAAACACTTGAGCTGGTAAAAACCATGGAAGCGGCCCTCTTTGTGCCAGCCCATGCTGCTGCGACGAGTGACATTCGTGAGCTGGCCCAGTACAACATCGACAAAGTGCATGCCATCGCCGACCGTATTCTTGAGCTCTGCACCAAGCCCCTGAACATGGAGCGCATTCTACAGCAGCTCTTCAGCGATTATCAGCTTACCATGACCTTTGAGCAATATGCCCTCGTCGGCAGCACCGTGCGCAACTATCTTGTCTGGCTTAAAGAAAGCGGCAAGCTCAACGCCTTTTTCAACAACAATCTGCTTCTTTGGCAGCGAGCGTGAAAAAAACGACCGTCATCAACGACGGTCGTTTTTTTCACGCTCATTGTTTCTTTTATCACGCAGCCATACTGGTACATAACACACCCCAATCAATACACATGCAATCAGGCACATCACCGCCAGATAAACATACCATTGTCCAATGGTGGTAAGCTGAATTGGAATCGGTGGCTGATAGGTAAACATAAAATTCGGTGTGTAATCGACGCTCACCAAAGCGCCATTCTCATAATGGACACCAGCAAAAATACTGTTCAAATAAAGGGACACGAAGGCCAGCGTTCCCAACAAGCCCATGGTGGACCAATAATGCCGAGGACGCAGCGCCACCTGCCGCGAGACAACAATATATAACCCCAATGCAACCAACATGGTATGATACAAAAAGAACTGATACGCCAACGGCTGCGTAAACGATTGCGACGGCGCCACCATGTTCGCGGAGTAAATAGAAGGGATCGCCAGCGCCGCGATCCCGCCTAAAAAACACGTCGGATACATAAACGCCAATACCATCGTCCGACGCGGCCCTTCTTTTGCAAAACGGACATAAAAAATCAACAGAATCTGCAGCGAACACAGATGCAGCGGCAGCTCCTGCGGTTTCAAATACGGAAAAACCATGCTGCCATCCTGCGAAGACACAAAATCAATCGTGCTAAAAACCTTCACCACTTCCGACAATACTGCTACCACACAGGCAACAGTCAGCACTGTTCGCAACGGTACCTGACGATGTAATAAAACCGTCAGCGCACCTGCCACCAAAACGGCAGCAATCAGCAGCCACAGCATATGATACACGGAAAACATTTTTCCCACCTCTTTTCGCAGCCATCGTCCAAACCCAACGCCACTGTGTTCATTATACCTATTCTTTCACATGATAGCAGCGCCAAGCGGTCAATTTCAATAAATCATCATATTTCTTACGGTTTTGTTTGAAGGGACCATAGCCTTCACGTATAATGAAAACAAACCTCTTTATAAAGGAGTGAGCAAGATGCCCCC
Source organism: Peptococcaceae bacterium (assembly GCA_036303105.1). Classification (GTDB taxonomy): domain Bacteria; phylum Bacillota; class Peptococcia; order Peptococcales; family Peptococcaceae; genus UMGS1590. The sequence goes on from JAXJBF010000053.1 coordinate 68,532, forward strand.
ACTTTTCCGCAAAGCCACACGCGACGATCTTGATGCCATCGCCGCCATTTACGAGCGTACCCACGACGAAGAAGAAGCTGGACACACCACCATTGGCTGGGTGCGCAACATCTATCCAACCCATGCCACCGCCGAAGCCGCCCTTTCACGCAACGATCTCTTTGTCGCAGAAAACAACGGACACATCGTCGGTGCTGCCATCATCAACCACCTGCAAGGCACTGAATACGCTGACGCACCATGGACGATCAGCGTCCCCGACGAAGCCATTATGGTCTTGCACACACTGGTCATCGATCCTGCCGTCAAAAGCCACGGTCTCGGCAGTGCCTTCGTCGCCTTCTACGAACAATACGCCAAAGCCAACGGCTGCCAAGCCCTGCGCATGGACACCAACGCCCGCAATCGTCCGGCCCGCACGCTCTACAACAAACTAGGCTACCAAGAAATTGCCACCGTTCCCTGCCAATTCAACGGCATCGACGGCGTTGAACTCGTCCTGCTTGAAAAAAAGATTGATTGATGCGAAAAATCCTCCAGTGACTGCTTGCCGCTGGAGGATTTTTTTATACAAAAAGAAGCATACCACCTGAAATGGCATAAAATAACATTGAAGCCCAAAGGTTCACAGCACGCTGCCAATGAGGACGTTTAATATGAAGATGGTGCCATGCATAAACGACAATGCCATAAGCAATGGCTGCAAGCAGAGCTGGCCAAATGATGATCGGTGTCAACAGCGCAAGTCCGATTTGCAACAAAACAATCTCAACGATCGGCCATAGCGCATAGCAATTTGCCAATGTACGCTTATCATAGGGAATGATCAGCCCTGCATCATGTTTCCTTTTCATTTTAACCATAGACTCCAGGTTTTGCGTGGTAAGCGTGCTGACTGCAAAATTCCACACAACAATAAAGGCCATCGGTCCAAAAGAACCGAAAATTGGCGTAAGCAACGCCACCAATGCTACACTAAGCTCTATCGCTAATACGGTCCATGACCCTTTTGGCAAGCGCAACGCATCCAACAGACTTTTTTTCAATAAAGGATGTATTTTTATTTGCTTTGGATAGTGAAACACATAATGATCCTTCACCGCTATGTCATTTGCAACTGCCATCATGCGGCTCCAATCCATTCGTGCAGCGGCACTTTGGAGTGCATCAAGGCTAATCATGTCCTTCATATAGCGATCCCAATCCAACGCGATCATCCTGCGCAGCTGCACCACCATCACCACTCCATTAAAAGCAATGCCCAACATCGGCTGTTGGAAGGCAAACAAAGCCGCTGCTGTAGCCATTTCCAATAACAACAGCCATTCCAACACAGAGTGATGATAACGCTGCCAAGTCAACATCATCCACAGTACGAGTATCGAAAAAAGGTGCACGCCTGACCAATAATCTTCAATAAACACGCCCCAACCAACGCCAACGGCCGCCATCACTAACACGTAAGCAGAAAATTTAAGGATTAGAATACCGAGCACGATGCGCCGATCTGGCAAAAAATGCAGGGTGGCTGGATTCATCAACACCAACGGATAACGTTTGGTCACCAGCATCACAAACAGCAAACAGGCCATGCCGATTTCAATACCGCTTTGATACTGACGACAAAAGGCCGCTACCGCTTCTCCATTCAATAAGAGAAAAGCAATGCTTAATGCACAGCAAAAATATGCAGTGATCCAGTTTTTTACAGTGCTGCACTTATAGCGCAGCGTATTCTTTATCATCAAAAGCAAGGTCTTCGTCTTCATCATCGTCCCATTCACCTGTTTCACGATCCGTCAGCGCGATATAACAATCCTCAATGGTACAGCTGGCATCAAATCCGTGCTGCCGCAGAATCTCCACCTTTGTTCCTACGGCAATCACATGCCCTCCATCCAACATGATGTAACGGTCACAGAACATCTCTATGACATCCAGCAAGTGTGTCGACAAAAGTACGCCTTTGTCTCGCGCACGCAGCTCCATTAAAATCGCCTTCAACACATGCATATGCCTTGGGTCCAAGCCATTAAACGGTTCATCTGCGATGAGATAAGAAAAGTTTCGCAGCAGCGCCATAGTAATCATCAGCTTCTGTTGATTTCCTTTTGAAAGCGCATGTGGCATTTTCTGCAAATATTGTTGAAGACCAAATCGTTTTACCAATTCATCCGCTGCGTATTCTCCCGTAGGATACATGTCACGAATAAATTGGAAATGTTCCTTCACTGTCAAAAATTCATAGTAAATCGGCGCATCTGGAATATAAGCCATCGGCAGAGCATTCTTCTCGGCAAAAATATCCACATTATCCATGAAAACCGTGCCCGCATCTGGGGTTAGATAACGATTGAGCAATTTCATTGTGGTGGTTTTACCGGCACCATTGGCCCCAACCAAACCCACAATCTCACCAGGTTGAATTCGAAAAGACACATCATCTAACGCTGTGAACGCTCCATAGTTTTTTGTCACATTGCGGAATTCAAGCATAGTTACACTCCTAGTATGTATTTAGAGAAAAATTAGTAAATTTTTTTCATTATATCATGCGATTTATTGATCGACAAGGCATATTCAATCTACCCATATGAAAGCACCCTATGCCAGAAAGCCTACCTTTCAGCATAGGGTGCTGCAATTTTTTCTCATTTCATCTTAATGATATTTACACTTCTTCTTTCATCCTACATTCATATTGCCAAATCAACGCCTACATACAGTTCTCTCCCATTGCACGATCAAAATGGCATCCGAACCATATCGCGTGTGATGTCGGAAATTTTTCTTGCGCCGCACATGTACATGGTGTCTTTTAATTCATCGAGGAGCTTGTCAAAATAGCATTCGATGCCTTCCTGCCCACCGCCGTAGTATGACACTAAAACCGGCCGGCAGATCAAGCAGAGATCGGCGCCAAGTGCATAGGCTTTAAAGAGATCCAGGCCAGAACGGATGCCGCCGTCGACGATCACTGTTGCCCGCTTTCCGACGACATCGACAATCTCCGGCAATACTTCCGCCGTCGCAGGCACATCAGACAGCACCCTGCCGCCATGATTTGACACAATGAGAATATCTGCACCAGCTTCGATGGCTTTTAAAGCACTTGATGCTGTCATGATGCCTTTAACAATGAATGGCACACCAGCATGCTCTTTCAACATGCGCAGCTGATCGATGGACTTTGTGCCGCCAGTTCCATGGCATGCTTTCAAATGCGGAAGGCCAGCACTATCAACCACCACGCCCATTGCCAATGGAGGTATGTCCGCATTGCAGCGATTCATCTGTACAATGATGTCTTCATCTGCTTCGGGATTAATGATCGGCACGCCACACTGATGGTGACACTGGCGAATCTTGACATTATCTACCTGCACAGCCTCTTCCAAGCCAGTGCCATAAAAATGCAGCAGGCCTCTGGTTTCACAAGCAGCCATACATTTGTCGTTAAAATCGCGAACATCATCTGTCGGGTTGAATTGCTTGCCAATTGAACCAATCGGTCCCGATACCAGCGGAAATGCAAGCTTTTTTCCCAGAAATTCTATCGATGTATCAATGTCTGTATTTGGCACGATGACATCCATGTTCAGTTTGATCTTTCGCCAAGCGTTATAGTTGTCATTGGCAACGTTTCCTGGTTTTTTAGCGCCTGGCCCAGGCAAGGTGTTGCCGCAGCCCAATCCATCACATACAGGGCAAGCCTTACATTTTGGGCCAATGTTTTCTCTTGCACGTGCCAACACTTCTGAATACTCCATCTTGATGCCTCCCTTTTCCATATAGGTTCATTCTTATTACAGTCTTATATGCTGCATGTTTCTCCACAAAAATGATATCATTGCTTTCTTTTCATTGCAACGTCACACACTGAACACTGCGTTTTACGGGCATTCTTTCAAAAAAAATAATGGGATGCAGCGTTCAAGCCGAATCCCATTATCATCATCTATCAAACAATCACAATTTATTCTGGCATTTCCAGCCCATTCAGCAAATACGCTGCCTGAATGGTATGTTTGCCAAGAATGGCAGTGGTGACAGTACCTACGCCGCCAGGCACAGGCGTGATCATGCTGGCATGCGGTTCAGCACTGTCATAATCAACATCACCACAAAGCTTGTTGTTTTCATCCATATTAATGCCAACGTCAACGACGACAGCACCTTCACCAACCATGTCACCAGTGATCATCTTGGCTTTACCAGCGCAAGCAACAAGTACTTCCGCTTCACGGCAACGTGCTGGCAAGTCAACGGTTTTTGTGTGACAGATGGTTGGGGTCGCATTTTTGCCAAGCATGAGCATGGCAAGCGGTTTGCCGACAACCATGCTGCGGCCAACGATGGTCACACGTTTGCCACGCAGTTCTACACCGCACTGTGCAAGGATTTCCATCACTGCCGATGGCGTGCATGGTGCAAAACCCGTTTTGTCACCAGCGAACACTTTTGCAGCGTTGGCTGGCCCCATGCTGTCCACATCTTTCAATGGATTGATCATGTGTTTCAGTGGTTCAACGTCAAGATGCTTTGGCAGCGGCTGGAACAGCAGGATGCCATGCACGGCAGGGTCGTCATTCACTGCGCGGAAAGTGTTTTCAAGGGTTTCCTGATCAACGTCTTCCGGCATGAGAACATTTTTCACAGTCACATTCATATTAGCCATCCGCTTCATAGCAGAGCGTTCATAAGATAAGTCGTCTGGTCGCTCTCCTACGCGCACAATAGCCAGGCATGGATCAATCCCCTTGCTGCGAAGATCGTCAGTGAGCGGGGTCAGCTGGGCTTCCATTTTAGCGACAACATCTTTTCCTAACATTTGTTGAGCCATTATCATTTCCCCCTTACTTGATCGCTGCGAGAACACCGCCATAGATGCTCTTTTGAAGTGCAGCACCTTCGGCGATGATGGCATCGGCCTTGGCATTCATGTCATCGGCACGTTCGCGGTTCTTCATAAGTTTGGTGTTGATGTACACATTGAGAGAAGCGCCTTCGATGGCTGCTTGCGCAAAGAGAATCCCAACACCAACATCACTGATCGCCAGACGACTGCCCTTTTCTACAAGGATCTCTAGTTCTTTAGCAGCTGCAAGGACAGTCTCCATGATGGACATTGGCACAACACTGGCTTCATAGAGTGCATCTTCCATGACTTGGTCACGTGTTGGATCGTCTTTCGGAATGCTGTACGCTTTGGAAAGAGGCTCAAACGCGACCGCATCGCCATCAACAAGATCGATGAGCTGATCGCGCAGTTTTTCCAGACGCGCACGGCACGCAATAAGTTCTTCTTCATACTCAGCGTATTTTTTCTTGCCAATGGTGAGGTTGGTCACCATCATGCCCAGTGCTGCCGCAAAAGCGCCAACGGCAGCAGAAGCACCACCGCCGCCAGGAACCGGCGCGTTGGACGAAAGTTCGGTCAAAAATTGAGTGGCCGGTTTTTCTAACATTTTCATACGGCTCACCTCTTATTAGAACAAGCCAGAGATAACACCATCGTTGTCGACGTCAATCTTTTCAGCTGCTGGAACCTTTGGCAGACCAGGCATCTTCATGATGCTGCCGGTGAGTGCAACAAGGAAACCTGCGCCGATGGACGCGGTCATATCGCTGATGGTGATGCGGAAACCGGTAGGACGGCCCAGTTTGGTCTGATCATCGGTAAGAGAATACTGATTCTTTGCCATGCAGATTGGCAGATTGCCAAATCCCAGTTTTTCAAAAGTAGCAATTTCAGTTTCTGCTTTTGCAGTATAATCAACACCGTCAGCACCATAAACTTTCGTAGCAATGGCTTCGATTTTTTCTTTGATGGAAAGATCGGTATCGTAGACGAATTTCATTTCGCTAGGCTGTTCGCAGAGACGAACCACTTCCTTGGCGAGTTCTTCACCGCCGGCACCGCCTTTGCCCCATACTTCAGACAGTGCAACATTGACGCCGAGTTCGTTGCATTTTTCGCGAACGAGTGCCAATTCTGCTTCCGTATCGGTTGGGAAACGGTTGATGGCAACAACCACTGGCAGCCCGTAAACAGTTGTGATGTTTTCAATATGTTTGAGCAGGTTTGGCAGACCTTTTTCAAGAGCTTCAAGGTTTTCAGCACCAAGATCCGTTTTAGCAACACCGCCATTGTACTTGAGTGCTTTAATGGTTGCAACAAGCACCACAGCACTTGGACGAATGCCAGTCATGCGGCACTTGATGTCAATGAATTTTTCAGCACCGAGGTCAGCACCAAAGCCTGCTTCGGTAATCAGATAATCTGCCATCTTCATCCCCATCTGGGTAGCAATAACGCTGTTGCAGCCGTGTGCAATGTTTGCGAATGGACCACCATGAATAAAGGCAGGGGTTCCTTCAAGGGTCTGTACAAGATTTGGCTTGAGAGCATCTTTGAGCAGCGCAGCCATTGCACCTTGTGCCTTTAAGTCACCAGCGGTAACAGGCTGACCATCATAGGTATAAGCAACAATGACACGAGCCAGACGTTCTTTCAAGTCATCAATATTGGTAGCCAGGCAGAAAATCGCCATAATTTCGGAAGCAACGGTGATGTCAAAGCCATCGGAACGGGTAACACCATCTACTGGACGGCCAATCCCATCAATGACATTACGCAGCTGACGATCGTTCATATCCAGGCAACGACGCCATACCACACGCTTTGGGTTGATGTTCAATGCATTGCCCTGATAAATATGGTTATCAAGCATAGCAGCAAGCAGGTTGTTGGCTGCACCGATGGCGTGCAGGTCGCCAGTAAAATGCAGGTTGATGTCTTCCATTGGCACAACCTGTGCATACCCACCACCAGCTGCACCGCCTTTTACGCCAAAGACAGGACCAAGGGATGGTTCACGAAGAGCCACCATCGTTTTCTTGCCAAGGCGGTTCAAGGCATCTGCCACACCAATGGTCGTCGTCGTTTTCCCTTCACCTGCTGGTGTTGGGTTGATGGCGGTCACCAAAACAACCTTTGCATTTTTGCGATCTTTCAAAACATCATTATAGTAACGGAAGTCGATCTTTGCTTTGTATTTGCCATAGTTTTCTACGTATTCTTCAGGAATATCCAGCTTCGCTGCAATATCGTTGATTGGCTGCATGGTTGCTTCCTGTGCAATTTCAATATCAGATTTAAATCCCATTGATAGACACTCCTTTATTGTCGTTGTGAATAAAATCATGGCACGCAAAACGCGCTCTACCATCAACTTTACATCATTCTACAATCCTCTGCTTATCAATATCATTTCTTGTTGTCATAAGCGTACACTTATTGTACGCGGACACTCTAACTGAACAAATAATCACCGGTTTCTGCACTCCATGTTGTTGCCACAGAATACAGAAACCAATGCCAACCTTTTATTTACGTTTTTTCTTCTTCGGCATGACATGAATGGCTTCGCCAAGCAATTCTTCAACCGCTTCACCAACGCCTTCATTATAAGTTGGATGAGGACGAATGGCTTTGACCATCTGTTCAGCGGTCATATTATTGGCAATGGCCACCGCCATTTCGCTAATCATATCTGTTGCACGTGCGCACATCATTTGTGCCCCCACCAGACGATGGTCATCTGCGCGTGCCACCACTTTAATAAAGCCGCGATCTTCACGGGTGATCAACGACTTACCATTTCCGCCCATGATGTATTTACCAACGATAACGTCCAATCCTGTGGTCTTCGCTTCGTCTTCCGTGATCCCCACAGAAGCAATTTCTGGATTGGTGTACACACATGCCGGCACAACATCAAGATCAATGCTGCCTTCTTTACCGGCAAGATGTTCAACTGTCACGATGCCCTGCGCGCTAGCGGTATGCGCCAGCTGCATCCCGATGACACAGTCGCCAATGGCATATACACCTGGAATAGAGCTCTGGAAATGTTCATCGACAAGAATACGCCCACGTTCCATATCTGGCATAGCATCTTCTGCAAATAGGCCCTTGGTATTTGGACCACGTCCAACAGAGCAGAGCACATATTGTGCAGACACCGATTTTTCTTCATCTTTTTGCACAAAATGAACCGCTGTCAATTCGCCGTCTTCTTCCAATCCTTTAACCATAGCATTGGTGTAAATATCCACACCGCGTTTCTTCATGATCATTTTCAGGTTCTGACTGATTTCACGGTCCATGTTTGGAAGAATACGGTCCATCCCTTCAATGATGGTTACCTTTGTGCCAAAGTAAGAAAAGGCATTGGCAAATTCCACCCCGATGACACCGCCGCCAATAATGGCAATAGAATCTGGGCGTTCGCGCAATTTAAACAGTTCATCACTGGAGATAACACCAGGTAATTTCATACCCGGAATGTTCAGCACAACCGGCTTAGAACCGGCAGCAAGAATGATGTTATCAGCAGTATAAATGGTAACAGCACCATCCGGCGCAGTCACATGCACCTCTTTATTGGCATGAAGCACGCCACGGCCACGAATGACATCGACGCCATTGCCCTTGAAGAGCTGCTCTACGCCACCAACCAGCTGAGTAATAACACCTTGCTTATAATCAATGATTTTTTCATAATCGAAGCGAACATTGTCAGCCATGATGCCGAATTGTTCTGCATCCTTCATTTCTTCATACAACGTTGCAGCATGAATCATGGCTTTAGCTGGAATGCAGCCACGGTTCAAACAAGTCCCGCCAACCTCGCGTTCTTCGACAACGGCTGTACGGATACCCAGTTTTGCAGCTTTAATGGCTGCGACATATCCGCCAGGACCTGCGCCAACAACGATTAATTCATAATGATTGTCCAATTCTCAAGCCTCCTTCAAAAAAAAACATCTTTTATGTCACTTAACATTCGATGGTCAGCAACCATTCCGCCAAATCTTGCTGTGGCTGTACAGCGCTCGAGGATACTGCCAGCGCCTTGACAACATCTGCAAGGACATGATTGTCATAGCGCGCACCTGGCAATGCCGCCCCCAAAGCATCAATAAAATCTGGCAGCAATGCATCAGAGTACACCTGCGCATCATGAATATGACCATTTTCAATTTGCAGCTCAATGTCTACGCCACCCCAAGGGAAACGTTGACTAAAACTGCGATCAAATACAAATTTGCGGCCAAAATTCCAATCCCATTCTTCATAGCGCGTTTGCAGGTCCTGCCATTCTTGTGCGTTGACCGCAGACAGCGCCAATGCAGTCGGACTTCCTTTATAGACTTCAGCAAAGGCATCGCGCATCGCTGCTTTTAAGGTTTCTGCATCAAGCGTCGGGCACACCTCGACAAGATTCAATACTCTCGACTTGACAGAAGATACCCCTTTGCTCTGCAACTTTTCTTTTGACACGTTGAGATACTTTGCCATCTTCTCACCATCTACCTGCATCAGCAAGGTACCATGATGATAACAACGGCCCGCATGTTCATAGAATGCATTACCGGACACTTTTCGTCCATCAACCAGAATATCGTTGCGACCGGATTTCTCCGCTTCAATCCCAAGGCTTTGCAATCCACGAAGGATCACTTCCAACTGTTTGGCAACATCGTAGTGTGCCTTATGCGCCAGGAAAGTAAAATTCAGGTTGCCCAGATCATGATACACTGCACCACCACCAGAAAGACGACGGGCGAGGTGCCCGCCGTCGGCTTCTAGGGTAGTAATATTACATTCTTTCCAAGCATTCTGATTCTTACCGATAACCACTGTATGTTGGTTCTGCCAAAGATAAAGGATCACTTCATCATCGGCAACATGATCCAACAACCAGTTTTCAAGCGCAAGATTTTTATAGGGATTGGTGCTGCCGCTTTCAATTATTGTTAAGCGATTGTTCATCAGCGCCTCTTTCAGTCTTCAAAATCAAATTTTACAACTGGATGACGTGCAGCTTCAACTTCATCCAATCGGCCAACAGGTGTCGTAACAGGTGCAGCATGAAGTGCTTCAGGCTGATCATAGGCCATTTGATAAAGATTGCGGAACACTTCAATAGCATGATCGAGGGTTTCGCGAGATTCGGTTTCTGTTGGTTCGATCATAAGTGCTTCGTGAACGATAAGCGGGAAGTACATTGTAGGCGGATGAATATGATTATCCAACAAGCCTTTCGCAATATCTGTTGCAACACAGCCCGTTTCTTTCTTCATGCGTGACAAATCCATGACAAATTCGTGCATGCAAGTTGTATCATATGCCATGTCATAAAGATCGTGTAAACCAACACGCATGTAATTGGCGTTGAGCACTGCATTGGCACTGGCTTCCGGAATGCCTTCACGGCCCAGTGTGGTAATGTAGGTAAGCGCACGAACATCAACGAGGAAGTTGCCATAGAAGCTCTTCATATCACCGATACTCTGAGCAGGTTTCACAAAATGACGTTCCCCTTCGCCGCCTTCAACCAACAAGTTTGGCAGGAAATCTGCGAGAATGGCTTTGCAGCCAACTGGACCAGAGCCAGGACCGCCGCCGCCATGAGGGGTGGAGAAGGTCTTATGCAAGTTCAAATGCACCACGTCAAAGCCCATGTCACCAGGACGCGCCCAGCCCATGACAGCGTTCAAGTTTGCACCATCATAGTAGCAAAGGCCGCCGCATTCGTGAACCATATCGGTAATGGCACGAATATTAGGGTCAAAGAGACCAACAGTGTTAGGGTTGGTCAGCATGAGGCCAGCCACTTCATCGGTGCAGACAGCTTTGAGTTTTTCTAGATCAACACATCCATCTGGACCTGATTCTACGTTAATGATCTCATAGCCACACATGGATGCACTGGCAGGGTTCGTACCATGTGCAGAGTCTGGCACAATAACTTTCGTACGTTTGTTGTCACCACGCGCTGTGTGATAAGCCTTAATCAGAAGGAGGCCTGTAAATTCACCATGTGCGCCTGCTGCTGGCTGCAACGTCAAGTGGTCCATGCCGGTGATTTCGCACAAACTTTGTTCCAAGGTCTGGATAACCTCTAGTGCACCCTGCACAGTGTGTGCCGGCTGAAGAGGATGAATGGCTGCAAACCCAGGGAGGTTTGACATTTCTTCATTCAGACGAGGGTTATACTTCATGGTGCAGCTGCCAAGTGGATAGAACCCGTCATTCACCCCATGGCATTTTTTTGCCAATTCAGTATAATGACGACTCAGATCAACTTCACTAATTTCTGGCAAGTGCAGTTTGCTTTCGCGGGCATCCTTTTCGGCGACTTCTACAACCGGTACATCACAGGTAGGAATGATGTCCATGCCACGGCCCGGTCTGCTCTTTTCAAATACCAACATCTCAGCCCACCTCCTTCACAATACGGACAACATCGTCCATTTCGGCTTTCGTATTCATTTCAGTGCAGCACCAGAGGATGCGTTTGTCATCCAATGGATAGCCACCGAGGATATCTTCTGCTTCGAGTGCTGCCAAAATCTTATCTGCTGGCACATCGCTGCTGGTTACAAATTCATTGAAAAATTCACCTTTGTTTTCCAAGGTTAATCCAGCTTCTACAAGGCCATTAGCAAGGTAATGTGCTTTGGAAATCGACTGTGTTGCCACTTCCTTCAGGCCCTTGTTGCCCATCGTAGACAGATAAACACCAACAGCCAATGCGCACAATGCCTGGTTGGAGCAAATGTTACTGGATGCTTTTTCACGACGGATATGCTGTTCACGCGCTTGCAAGGTCAAAACATAACCGACATTGCCATTGGCATCGTGTGTCTGACCAACAATACGGCCAGGCAGATTACGCATCAATTTCTGAGTGGTTGCCATAAAGCCAACATATGGACCACCAAATCCAAGCGGCAGGCCCAATGGCTGTCCGTCACCAACAGCAATGTCCGCACCGTATTCACGAGGCGTTTTGAGAAGGGCAAGAGTCATTGGGTTGACGCCCATGATAAATTTCGCCTTCTTAGCATGTGCAATGTCACCAATAGCAGTTGCATCTTCGATGTTACCAAAGTAGTTTGGCTGCTGAATATAAACACTAGCGGTATTATCGTCCACTTCAGCCTTCATCGCATCAATATCCGTCAAACCATCTGCAGTTGGAGGAACGATAACTACTTCCATATTATTGCCGAAGGTGTATGTTTTGATGGTTTCCAAAACATATGGGTTCACGGCTCCAGAAACAACAGCTTTTTTCTGCTTTCTGCCATAACACATAGACAGCGCTTCTGCTGCAGCACTTGCACCATCATAGACGGAAGCATTGCTGACATCCATACCAGTCAATTCACAAATATACGTCTGATATTCAAAGATTGACTGCAAAATCCCCTGGCTGATCTCTGCCTGATATGGGGTATAGGCAGTTTGCAGATTTTCTTTAGAAAGAACACTTTTCACCATTGCTGGTACATAGTGATTATACGCACCTGCACCACGGAAAATGTGTGGGAAAATCTTATTTTTATCTGCCATTGCGGTGATAATACGACGGGTTTCCAATTCACTCTTGCCTTCAGGCAAATTGAGTGGTTCTTTCAGTTTTAAATCGTCAGGGATGACACTGAACATATCATCAAAGGAATCGTAACCACACGCCTTAAGCATTTCCTGACGTTCTTCATTGGTATTAGGCACATAGCTGCCCATAGGTATCACCATCCTTCGTATCGTTTATAAGGGAAAAGGGATGATTATTCGAGACCTTCTACGAAAGCCTTGTATTCTTCAGCGTTCATAAGACCATCTGCTTCTTTATAATCGCTGACTTTGATGAACCAAGCATCATATGGTGCTTCGTTGATCTTTTCAGGGGAATCCAGCAGTTCTTCGTTGATTTCAGCAACCGTACCGTCAACAGGGCTCAACACATCACTGACAGCTTTAACAGATTCAACATCGGCAAATGTTTCACCGGCAGTTACTTCATCGCCTTCTTCTGGAAGGTTAACAAATACGAGGTCGCCCAATTCGCTTTGCGCGTAGTCGGTAATCCCAACAACAGCAACATCACCTTCAGCAAGTACCCATTCATGATCTTCAGAATAACGCAGTTCATCTCTAATTTCCATTTTTCTTCTTCCTTTCAAATATATTATATAAATGTTGTTAATGGTTCACGGACATAGACCGTAGAAAAAAATATTATTTTTCTCTCTTATAGAATGGCAGTGGTACCACTTCTGCTGCAACACGACGGCCACGCACTTCAACTTCTACCACATCACCCACATTTACACTGTCTTTATCAACAAGTGCCATCGCCACTGGATGACCAAGGAATGGGCAATGCGTGCCAGAAGTTGTCATACCAATTTGTTGATCTCCAGCAAATACAGGTTCTTCTTCACGAATGATGCCTCGTCCTGTAACCTTAAGACCAACACGTTTACGCGTTGCTGGCTGTTCTAAGGCAGCCTTACCAATGAAGTCTTCCTTATCCATCTTTACTGCAAAACCTAAGCCAGTTTCAAGCGGTGAAACGGTTTCATTCATTTCATGCCCGTACAATGGCATCGCAGCTTCCATGCGCAAGGTATCACGTGCACCAAGGCCACAAGGCAGAAGTCCATATTCTTCGCCAGCTTCCATCACTTTGTTCCACAACTCAACGACATCACTAGCAGCGCAGTACAGCTCAACACCGTCTTCACCAGTATAGCCTGTCTTTGAAACAACACAAGGAATACCTGCAACTTCACCTTCCATCACAGCATGATAGTACTTTTCTGGAATGTTTTCTTCGCTGGTCAGTTTACGCAAAATATCCATTGCCTTTGGCCCTTGCAACGCCAACTGGCCCCATTCATCACTCACATCAGTGAATGTTGCATCACCAAATTCATGCTCTTTCATCCAAGCAAAGTCTTTATCTTTATTCGATGCATTAACAACGAGGAAATAATCATTGTCAGCCTTCTTATAGACGATCAGATCATCCACACATCCGCCATTGTCATAGCACATGACTGTGTAGCGCGCCTGACCATCCACCATATTACCAAACTTATTGGTAAGAATTTTTTCAAGGTTCGCCAATGCATCTGGCCCCTGCAGAGTGATTTCACCCATGTGGCTGACATCAAAAAGACCTGCTTTTTCACGTACTGCCATGTGTTCTGCAATGACACCAGCTTTATACTGCACTGGCATAGAAAATCCTCCAAAAGGAACGATCTTGCCGCCAGCAGCAACATGTGTGTCATACAACGGTGTTTTTTTGTCCATATATTTTCCTCCTTTAATTAATAATATACTATACTACCTATACTACAACTTTTCTTTATAAAAGAAAAGGAGGAATCCTTCAACACAAGTCGTGTAGAAGAATTCCTCCTTTCTATTACCAAACATCAACCAATGACGATAAGCACATCACAAACTACATTACTATTTTATGCTTTTGGCGCAGTAGATGCAATGTCTTCTTCAGTATAATCACCATCAGCACCCGTCAAAGTTGGCAGGCCCTTTTCAACATTGTTAAAGTAGCGCTTGGTTTCCTTAATAACAACGGTAGACAGGAATGCCAAACCGATCAAGTTAGGGATTGCCATGAGGCCGTTAAAGGTATCGGAAACGTTCCAGATAACTTCCAGACCGCCGATGCAGCCAACATAAACAACAACAACATATACGAGACGATATGCAATAGCAACCCCGCGGCGAACGCCAGGACTTCTGTGACGGAACAAGAAGCCTAATGCAGTTTCACCATAGTAGCTCCAACCAAGCAGCGTGGAAAGAGCAAACATGATGATACCCAACGTTACAACAATAGAGCCAATATTGAACCAAGGCAGTGCACCATTGAAGCAAGCCAAGGACAGAGGCGCGCCATTCAGGCCAGAAAGCCACATTGGATCGCCGTTTGCATCCCTAGAGGTCAAGATAACCAGTGCGGTCAAGGTGCAGATCAGGAACGATACAGTAAATACTTCGAAAATACCCCAGAGACCTTGTTCTACAGGGTCCTTAGTGGAAGAAGCAGCATGGGCCATAGGTGCAGAACCAAGACCAGCTTCGTTCGCGAAGACCCCACGTGCAATACCATATTTGATAGCTGCGCCAATGGTGATACCAACTGCACCGCCACCAACTGCATCAGGGCTGAAAGCACCTACGAAGATGGACTTCAAAGCAAATGGAATCTGATCGATCTGAATGATAAGAACGATAAGTGCAAAGATGAGATAGAACAATGCCATGAAAGGTACGAGTTTTTCAGTAACCTTTGCGATACCATTGATCCCACCAAGAATAACAACCAAAACGATGATAGCAAGAACGATACCAGTGATATTAACTGGAACACCGAACGTATCATTCAAAGAGCTGGCAATAGAGTTACCCTGTGTCAAGTTCCCAATACCGAAGCAGGCTACTGCAGCGAAGATTGCAAAGCAAACGGCCAGGAATTTACCAAGTGCCCCCTGCCAACCAGGACGGCTGCCAAGACCATTGCGGAGGTAGTACATAGGACCACCAGTGTACATGCCCATATCGTTCTTTTCACGATATTTCAAGGCGAGCGTGATTTCAGAATACTTGGTCATCATACCACCAGCAGCTGCAACCCACATCCAGAAGATTGCCCCTGGTCCCCCGACGGTAATCGCAGTAGCAATACCTACGATATTACCGGTCCCGATGGTGGATGCCAGTGCAGTGGCCATCGCCTGGAAAGGGGTAATGTTATTACCATCTTTCGTGGATGAGCCACCCTTTAACGCGCCACCAATGGTGCGTTTGAATACAAAACCCAGTTTACGGAACTGGAGCCCTTTGCTCCAGAAGGTCATGACGTAACCAAGGCCTACCAGCAGAGCCAGCATAATTGGACCCCAGACAAACCCATTCAAGGAACGTTCAATACCCTCAGGGCCTAATAACATCTCATACATAATTTCTCCTCCAATCTTTTACACACACTGTCTCAATTAACAACTTTTGCAGCGAAATCTTATGACATTGTCCCCGGCATAAGATTCCGTCGCGATCAGATTTCTTCTTCATACTCATTCCATTATGTATAATTGCTGGAGCATTGCCTTCTTACTCCTATCTCAATAATCATTGTTGAACGAGTTTTCAGAATCTTATCATAACACTATGATGCCAAAATGCTTCAGAATTGTCAAGCATATTTATAAATTCAAAATTTCGTCTCTCGTGCACATGTGTCTTTCTGATAAAAACCTTCCTAATAACGTATATTTTGACATCTTGTGCATTTTGTAACAAGGCCTTAACAAAGCCTCTTTTCGCTCGTAAAAATATAACCAGACTTTTCTATTGACTCTCATAAAACAAATAAAAGTGGAAATGATCAAAAAATTAGTGTTTCTTATGTTTTGCATGAGCGTAAAGTTTTTGCCCTAAATTATAAAAAACAGATAAACTATTACCTATTGCTTTCTTTGGTAATTGGCCACCTGCATCCATATGATGACAGCAAAAAAGCTCACGCCCAATGATGA
This sequence comes from Peptococcaceae bacterium, assembly GCA_036303105.1. Taxonomy (GTDB): domain Bacteria; phylum Bacillota; class Peptococcia; order Peptococcales; family Peptococcaceae; genus UMGS1590. The sequence goes on from JAXJBF010000053.1 coordinate 84,966, forward strand.
TTGAGCGTGAGCCTAAAATTATAGGAAATCGACATGCTATTTTATTAGTCTTTGTTCTTTGCACTTGAGTAACGTTCAAAGAACTTTTTAATCAAGGTGTTTCTACTAATAACACCAATTAATACACCTTCATGTACAACTGGCATATTCTTTAATTTTTTACGGTCCATATACTGAGCTACTTCACGTAAATTTTCTTTATCTTCTGCAACTCGTACATTACGCGTTGCACAAGCCATGACCGTCTCATCGGAAACCGCATCGGCAGCTTTTTCCAGCGCCTCTACATCCATATCAGACCAATGTTTAAAGAACACGATACCTTGCGCACCAGCTCTATAAAGGATGTAGTGAATGATATCCCCATCAGACAAATAAGCCACGACTCTTTTTGCTTCATCAACAACGGGGAATCCACCAACACGATACTTTGAAAACGCTTCTACTGCTTCACCAATGGTCGAAGTATCTTTTAGATACTTCACATCTTCAATCATAATGTCTGCGATAGAAATATTTGTTAAACTGTTCTCGGCCATCATAATCCCTCCGTGATGTACATTGTTTTTAAAGTCCTTTCCCTCAATAACGAGAAACGACCATTAAAACACCTCAGTTTTCAACGTTCTAGTATAAAATTAAAAATCGTCTTCCTGGCCACTTTCTACACATTCTGCATCTGGATTTGCCAGATAATCTTTAAACAAGCCATTGATAATATCATTACGTGTAATGATACCAACGAATTTGCCTTCATCAAGTACAGGAATGTGTTTCAAATGTTTCTTCTGAATCAATTTGGATACGTTTCGTACGGTATCGGTTGCTTCAACAGTGATAACATGATGCGTTGCTGCTTGGTATGCATGATCATCGACACATTTTTTCAAATAAGAGCCAAAGCAGTCTACCTGATACCAAGATCTGATATGGTTATACTGATTATTGCGACGACGCACATTACGAACAACATAGTCCACAATATCACCATCGGACAGAAAAGCAGTCAATGCGCCACTCTTGTCAACGAGTGGCAAGCAACCTACTTTCTTTTCTGCAAAAACTTCTACAGCTTGACCAATGGTTGCTTCCTCACTAAGAGTTACAGGGTTTTCAATCATTACATCTCTAACTAAAACAGCCATTTTATGTCTCCTCCTAAAACATAATAATCATTTGGTTCCTAATACTGCATATTCGCATATTACTTACCACTTATTTCATGGTATTAGTATATCATAGGATACGCAACGTGTCTAGAGATTCAATAAGAATTATTTATGTTTTATATCTTCATTTTTTTGCAATCATTTCCGTCTTACAAATTTTATTTGCATCATCTCAACCAAGCCAAGGCTTCCTGCCAGTTCATGAATGCTACATCTGCAGTCTGCACCATCTGATTCCACTCTTTCTCACTGTGATTGACATCATATATTGCAGCAATTTTAACGCCTGCGCCCTTTGCACCAAAAACACCCTCAACACCATCATTAAATGCCCAAATATTCTTGGCTTCCGCACCAATCATTTCGACGCCCATCGTAAATAATGCTGAGTCACCGCCAGCAATACGTTTATCCCAACCACTTGCTACAGATGTAATGAGAGCGTCTATCCCGGCATGTTCAAATAAAGTGCGGCATACTTCTGCATCATGAATGCTTGTTGCAACAACAGGAATATGGCGTTCCTTGGCAGCCGCTAGAAATTCCTTGACACCTGGCTTTGCTTCACCTTCTGTATGATAGTACCACTCAAGATCAGCTTCTAACGTGTCTACAACTTGACCAACACCAAAGGTCCCCGAATAGTTATGCTTAACGTAACCAACACTTTCTGGCATGGTCTTATCAGCTAAAATTTGTGCCAAATCGCCTCCTGGACGATAACCATGATCCCTCAGATACCCAGGTACCAAATCCTGATAAAATGCCAACGTATCTGTCAATGTACCATCTACGTCAGCGAGAATCCCCTGCATATGAGGATCACCATTCACAATATAATCCAACTTTCGAGCCAGCCGCTTTGTTACAAGCGCAGGTTGTGGATAAGCGTAAAGCGCACTGATGACTGCAGCACCTGCAACGCCAGTTCCACCTAGTATTGCTGCATTGTTTTCATTGATGCCGCCAATACCAACAACAGGAATTTCTATCGCTGAGCATATCTCTTTGAGTGTGTCACGGCTTGTAATGCTGGAATCCTTACTAACACTGTGGAAAAGTGCACCAACGCCAAGATAATCCGCACCATCTGCAACCGCTTTTTTTGCCTGTTCCAAGGTTTTTGCAGTTACACCAACGATTTTATTTGGCCCTAATTGCGCTCTGGCATTGGCGGCAGCCATATCATCTTGACCAACGTGTACACCGTCTGCATCAATTTCAACAGCCAATGCTACATCATCATTAATGATAAATGGTACGTGATACTGTTTACACAATGCCTGTAAAGCTTTTACATCATTTCGAGCAGCACAATGCTTATCACGATATTGTAAAAATGTCGCGCCGTTCTGTAAGATCTGCTCCGTACGCTGTAACAATTGCTCACCCTGTAAATGATCGCAATCGGTAATCACATATAGCAATAAATCTTTCCTATTCATAAATATGAGACCTCCGTCGTAAAATTACTCTTATCACTCATCATAACATACATTTTTCTCTAGGTGAATCTTTCCTAACATTCTTTCTAACTATTCTATTTCACTATTTTCCTGTTGAACTGATCATATTCTCTCTCAAATTCTTCATATCATCTAAAAATAAAAAAAGCAGCCCCTACAGACTGCAAATTTTATTATTACTAAAACAAAAAGTCTTCATTGTTTACACAATGAAGACTTTCCAGGGGCACTAGGATTCGAACCCAGGACCTGCGGTTTTGGAGACCGATATTCTACCAGCTGAACTATACCCCTATACAAAGGACAAGGCCAAATGACCTTGTCCGAAGGCTCCCCGAACTGGGCTCGAACCAGTGACATCATGA
>JAXJBF010000054.1:0-4362 GCA_036303105.1 Peptococcaceae bacterium
CTATAATATGCCTGAATCTGTTTGGCAGACAAAGCAGGCGCATAGCCCAGCAACGCATCGATGCTCACATTGAAAAACGCTGCCAACAACGGCAAGGTTGAAACATCCGGCAGTGTCGTGCCGTTTTCCCATTTTGACACAGCCCCTTTGGTCACGCCAACATGTTCCGCCAATTGCTCCTGCGTCACATGTTGTTCGCGTCGCAGTTGAATAATATTTTGAGAAAATTGCAGGTTCGTCATTTTCCCCACCTCCTATTTATAAGATACGTGATCACGGTCCATATCTCAATGGCGCATTGGTCAACGATAAACGACAAAAGTTGAACGACCGGAAACCCTGCGCTCATATTAAATAATCATTGCATACAAAAAGGATGCCCTGCGTAAAGGACATCCTTTTTATCTATTTTTGAAACCATGCCTTCATGGCAGCCAGCACGTTGATGAGCGCTTCTTCTTCGATGACGTACGGAACCATCGCGTAAAGATAGTTCAAAAACGGGCGCGCAAACACACCGCGCTGATAGGCAAAGGCCTGATAGCCGTCGAGGGTTCTGGCGTCGTACACTTCCACGCAGACACATCCGCCCATGATGCGGATCTCTTTAATGCGCGGGTCCGCGAACCCGGACATTTCCCGCCTTTTGATGGCTTCGATTTTTTTGATTTTGTCCATGTAGTTTTGCGTCTCGAACAAGTCGATGGAGGCCAGGGCGACACGGCAGGCCAAAGCATTGCCCATAAAGGTTGGCCCGTGCATCAATGCATGGGCAGCATCGTCACTGTAAAAGCCATCGTACACTTTATGATTGGCGACGGTAACTGCGTGGCCAAGGTAGCCACCTGTCAGCGCTTTTCCCAGTACAAGAATATCCGGCAGCACCAGATCTGCCACAAAACGATGCCCCGTGCGGCCAAAGCCTGTGGCCACTTCATCAAAGATCAAGAGGACATCGTACCGATCGCACAGGACCCGCGCTCGCGCCAGAAAAGCAGCGTCATACATGCGCATGCCGCCGGCGCCTTGCAGCAATGGCTCGACAATCAGGCAATTCAAATGTGAATGATGTTCCGTGAAAGCCTGTTCCAAAGCTTCCAAGGTGGTTGGAATATGAATCACATCTCTGTGCGCGCTGGATGCTTTCAAAATGAAGTGGTAGTCGTCATCGTCGCCAACTTCCATGGTTTTAAAGGTATCACCATGATAGGCGTGCTCCAGCGCCAGCACTGTCGTTCGCTGCGTCTCTCCGCGGTTGAGATAATATTGAAGGGCCATTTTTAAGGCCACCTCTACCGCTACACTGCCTGAATCTGAAAAGAAGCAGTAATCAAGATCGCCAGGGAGCCACGCCTGCAGCTTATCCGACAGCGCTTCAACCGCATCGTGCGTCAGCCCGCCCAACATCACATGTGCAAAAGATGCCAGCTGTTTTTCAATCGCCTGATTCAGGGCTGGGTGGTTGTACCCATGGATCACGCTCCACCATGACGACGTTGAATCAATCAACCTTTGGTCTTGCGTGTATAAATACACGCCTTGGGCTTTTTCAATCTTGTAGGGTGTTTTCATCGTTTTCATTTGTGTGTAAGGATACCAGATCATCGCTTTCCCCCTCACTCATACAACATGGCCAACGTGTCACAAGACATCGCCAGTGTGGTGTCGCCTTCTTTGACGCAGGCAAGGGTTGGAACACCAGTCAAACATTCACACATCTTCACATTGTCCTCATGAAGCCTATTCCCAGGTTCAAAGCGATTAAAAATCATGCCTTTCACCGAAATGTCTCGTGTTTTCATATATTCCACGCTCAGCACAACTGCGTTAATAGTGCCGAGCCCTGCATCGGCCACCAACACCACATTCATCGAACGTGCCTTAATAAAATCTTCCTGCAGAATCCTCTGATCATCAAAGCGCAAGGGACAGACTATGCCACCTGCACCTTCAATCGTCACATCATCGTAGCAGGCACACAACGCATCGTAGCAGCGCAGCACATGATCCAGCATCAGGGGATTTCCCTCCAGCATCGACGCCAAATGCGGGGAAACTGCGGCTTCGTAGAGATACGGGCACATTGAATCAAGCGGCTGATCAATACCTGATTGTTCTTTGACATACAAAGCGTCTCCTGGCACCAATTGGCCGCGAGCATCTCTCTTATTGCCGCTCATGGCTGCCTTAAAATACGCCGAGTGCGCGCCACAATCGTGCAGCGTTTTCACCAGTAAGCCTGTAACGTATGTTTTTCCGACGTCTGTACCTGTCCCTGTGACAAACAAACCTTTTCTCATGAACGTTCACCTTTCGTCATTGCGGCCTTACGCCATTTATCTTCATCATCGGGATCAACCGTTTGCCAATCACGGCCCCAATGATACACAACACAATATCGCCCGGAACAGCGAGCACGAAGCAATACAAAAACAATGGATACAAACCGATTGGATTGCCCAGGTAGAAATTGCTCATGCAAAAGTAATACACCATGCCAAACGCATAAACGATCACCAAACCAACAAAGTTTGCCGAAATCAGTCGCTTAAAGCTCGGCGTCTCTGCACGCTGTACCAACATGCCCGTCACATACGACGCTACAGCAAACCCGATGATATAGCCAAAACTCGGTTTAAAAATGTACATGATGCCGCCGCCTTCCGTAAAAACAGGAAGACCAATAAGCCCCATAGCCATATACACGCAAACCGAAAGCGCGCCCAAGCGGCCGCCGAGCAAAATGCCTGCCAACATCGTGAATAAAAATTGCAGCGTAAACGGAAGCACAGGAATCGGCACCCGTATGAAAGCCCCCACCGCAATCAAAGCAGCAAACAAAGCGCACAGCAGTAAATCCCTTGTTTTGTTTCTCTTCATTGTCCATCTCCTTCAGATCATTTTTGATTCCAATCGTCCTATTCCCCTCATTTCGATTTGAATCAAAGAAAACTTTTTATCCCACATTTGGGTTAGAAAGAGTATCTCACACGCTGCGACTATTGTCAACTATTTAAAATAAAAGGTTTACAATGAATGTAAAAAAACAGAAGGACCATCAATCCTTCTGTTCAAAATACCGACGTCCTATCGCCGACACACATTGTTCAGCCAGCCATGCACTGGCTATACCTAAGACGATACCAGCCAACACGTCTGTCGGAAAATGCACGTACAAATATAATCTTGAGAAAGCGATGAATACTGCCAAAACAAACACCACAATCCAGTACCTTGCTCGGGAAAAATACAATGCAGCGGCAGATGCAAAGGCTGCACCGGTGTGGCCCGAAGGGAAAGAATAATCATGTGGCGCCGGTATGAGGAGTTGTACATTCTCGTGGAGCGTAAATGGCCGCGGCATGGCCACCAAGTTTTTCAATACAATATTACAAAAGAATGCTTCAATAAGAAGTGCAAGCAACAGTACAACGCCTGCTTTTCTCCATGATGGCCGCGACAATAGCACAAGGCCAATGAGAATCCACAGAATACCTGCATTACCCAGGGAGGTAATCAACGGCACGACAACATCTCCAAAAGGCGAACGCAAATGCTGTTGAATCCAATCAAGAATCCAAAAATTTGCATCCATAATCATTCAAAAACCAGCCTCCAATCATAGCGTAATATGAGCCGCGGCTGAACGCCGGACAACCATTTTAGAATTTTTGAATGGCCTGATCAAAAATCGACTGCCTCAGGCTTGGATCAATGTCCATCCCTTCCAGCGTATAGCTTTGGCAGTTTTCAATGCCAAGCATATTGGCAAAAGCTTTTATATATGAAAAGCCCAGATGCTCACCCTCAATATAGCCGCCACAGCTGGAAAAATACAGCAAACGATCGGCCTTGCAATATCCAATATTGTTGCCGGAAGTATCATAGCCAAAAGTGAGGTCGCAAACAGCAACATGTTCCAGATAAACTTTCAGCAAGGCTGGAAAAGCAAGATCCCAGTAAGGCGCAGCAATCAAAATTTCATTGGCATCGCGAAATTGCTGTGCCAATTGAAAAAACGGGTCATCGAAATGGCCAGCGTAACGCAATGCATCGCGCTGTTGTAAATACTCTGCATCGATAGGCACCATTGCCATATGTTGAAGATCTACAACGTCCACGTTTACAATATGATTCTTTTCAAGAAACGATTGATAATATTTTCTGGTCCAAGATTCATCGCCTCGTATGCAACAATCAACAACCAACATCGTTCAACACTCCTTTACGTATGAAAATTATGGCATGACAAGCAGGATTAAGCATAAGTGGCACTCTATAATAAGTATAACAAAAAAAGACAGGAAATGCTTCCTGTCTTTTAAGGCTCCCCGAACTGGGCTCGAACCAGTGACATCATGA
>JAXJBF010000055.1:0-3267 GCA_036303105.1 Peptococcaceae bacterium
GTCGTGTTCTCTGGCAAACGCACCGTCACCGTTGGCGCTGTGTCGCGGTCGCTGCTTGCCGTCATTTCCGGCACTGGCAAAGCCACTGCATTGTCGCCACTCTCAGTGCTCTGAGTAATGGCTTCGTCGCTCAGCGTCACCTCAGCTTCCACCTTGCCATCGCTGGCCACAGTGGTCGTCGAGGTGGAGCCGTCCTCCTTGGTGATGGTCGTGGTCGTCGAGCCATCAGCGTTGGTCACGGTCTCCTCGCTGTCGGCCGGTTCCGATGGTTCCGGCGTTACCGGTGTGAATGGGGTAGATGGTGTCGATGGGGTGGATGTGCCGTCACCAGTCAACGTGACAGTGATGGTGTAATCGTTGAAATTCATCGCGCCTGTCACCGGCACCGTCACAGTGTAAACCCGCGCCATCGCTAATGCTGCCGCCGCTGTAGTTGAGCTGATTGTCAATGATGGAGAGACTGCGCACCGCTGCGCTGTCCGTCGTTGTCGGCGTGCCATAGCTGGCGCCCTCCGGTTTCATCGGCAGGCTCACGGTACTGCTCTTCCCAGGCTGAATGGTGCCACTCGCCGCCACAGCGCCATCATAGTCGGCCTTGGCGATAGTCGCCGTTGCTTGGCAGGTGGTTGCATCTTCTGCCAGGGTGTAGTTTGAGTTGATCACTTTGACCGTCACCGTGGCGGTTTTTTGGCCGGCATCGGCGCTGTCAAAAACGGCCGTGGCCATGTAGTCGCTGCCTAATTGCAACATGTCACTATTTGTCACTTCTGAAAATGTTACACTATTCACCGTGGCGGCGGTGCTGCCATCGTAAGTTTTATCCGCCACATCTGCGCTGGCGATGGTCAGCGTGGCAGGGTCAATGATGAATGTAATGCTGCCGGATATGCCTGTGTAGCTGCCAATGCCTGTGACGGTGATCGTGGCTGTACCCGCATTAACGTTGTTGTCGTAAGCCACCGTGTAATCTGTGTCTTTGGTCAACATTTGATCCCCTATTTTCACAATAGGATCAGGTTCCAAAGGCTGACCATTATAGGTGAAGTTCGTCGGATTTAGAGTGACTTCAAGCCATTGCGCGTAAAGAATGGTATCTTCATCCGGCGTGGCTGTTAAGGAAGACGAGCCGCTGCCGTTTTGTTCAGTGCTCCAACCAGCAAAGATGTACCCCTCTCTTACCGGCTCTTTTACCGAAGGCAAATCTGCGCCAGCATTGGCATAGCGTGTCGTGTTGGCTCCGCTTCCAGGGTTTTCATTAAAGACGAGCTGAACAACAGTGCGATGCGTTGCGTCAAGGGTTGGTATCTCATCTTTATCAGGCTCATTCAAATTCTGCCGCCAAGGGTCATCTGCCTGATTCTGATTCAGCAGCCACGCCACCTCACCGGAAGCATATTGGTCGACGGTTTTGGATTCAACATCTTCATTGGTACCGGTGCCCGTACCAATGCCTGCTCCATCATCGGTTGTCTTAAGCCAATAGCAGTGCTTGATCGTGCCATAGTTTCCCCAACAAATGCTACCAACATCGCTGTTAGTACCAGTGCTGCTGACAAGAGCACTATTGCTGCAATTGCTAATGCTGCCACTGTTCCATGCACAAATGCCACTAATATATCTGCTGCTTCCTGTGACGGGGCCGCTGTTGCTGCAATTGCTAATGTTATAGTTATAATTATTTGTCCCGCATATGCCGCCAGCGTAACTTTGAGTAGTACCATTGCCGGTAACCGTGCCGCTGTTGCTACAGTTGCTAATCGTGCCACCGTAATTCCAACTGCCACTGTTCACCCCACAGATGCCACCAATAGAGTTATTAGCATCACTTCCGTTAACATTACCCTTATTATCACAGTCTTTGATGCTATTAAGGTTTGTTCCGCAAACGCCGCCAGCAGAGCCACTGCCTGTGACTTTTCCACTGTTCATACAGCTTCCAATGCTGGCATTTTCGCCACTGCTATATCCACAAATGCCGCCAGCATCACAGTTTTTACCAGAACTGCTGTTAAAACCAGAAGCACTAATGCTGCCGCTGTTGCTGCACTCTTTGGTACCACCAGTGTTATACCCGCAAATGCCGCCGGCATCGGCATTGCTGCCTTTAACATCGATACTGCTTATGCTGATGTTACTGCAGCCTGAAACATTGCCATCGTTCCAGCCACAGATGCCGCCGGCATTTATATTGTTGCCTGTGCCGCGGATAGTGCCGCTGTTGTCACAATTCATTATGGTGTTAGTGTTCTTCCCGCAAATGCCGCCAGCACGGATAGAGGCATCTGTTGTTCCAGACATGGATATACGATTGACAATGCCACCGCTGTTGCTGCACTCTTCGATGGTGCCATCGTTCATCCCGCAAATGCCACCAACATAGTTTTGGATATAGGCGGCAGTGATATTAACATTCAAAAAACCACTATTGCTGCAGCCTGTGATACTACCCCCATTGTTATACCCGCAGATACCGCCAGTATGGTTGCCTCTACTACTACAACCTCTGATAAAACTATTAGTGAGGGCCAGATCACTTACCTTACCATTAGAGCCGATACACCCAAATATGCCAGAGTACTGTATAGTAGAATCATTGATATACAGCCCGCTGATGGTGTTATTGTTGCCGTTAAAGGTGCCTTCGTAAGAGTTGCTGCTATTTCCGATTGGCGTCCATTGGTCGAAAGAAATGTCCTGGCTGCCACCGTAAGTTAGTGTTCCATTATTATCTACAGCAAATTTTGTCTGGTCCAAACCTTCGTTAAGGACGATGTCCCCCATCAGCTCCGCGCAGGCATCGACAGCACCGTCATTGACCTGCTCCGCGAACCAGTAAAGGTCGTCTGCATCAGCAATTTGATAAGGTGACGCTGCGCTGCCGTCACCATCCGGTGCCGCCCACGCTGCCGCTGGATGCGCCAGCAGCACGGCGCCGCAGAGCAAGGCCAGAATGAGCAGGCCTTGAATAAATCGTCGTTTTCTCATCATTGTTTCCTCCTTTTATGTCATCGTGTGTCGTCGTTTCCCTTTGAAATTGGATCAAAGACCGCCCCCTTTCCTACTCACAGCAAAGGTCAGGCACACCTGCCACCATCGCACATGCACGCATCACTGGCCGGCAAATACCCCTGCACAAAAGCCAGCGCCATTCTGCCGCCGATAGCGTGTCAACATGGCGGTCACCTCCTTTTTTGCGCACAACAAAAGGGTGCAGCACGCCCGTGGAACATGTCCACGGACGCACCGCGCCCTGATGGTGGATAAAAC
>JAXJBF010000056.1:0-39104 GCA_036303105.1 Peptococcaceae bacterium
TGAACCGGTGTGATTCCGGTACCGACAGTATAGTCTGGATGGGAGAAGATGATGTCCCTGGGATTTTGTATGTCGCCAGGGACATTTTTTGTGCGGCGATAGGAAAGGGGACTTGCTATGAGTCGTTATAATCGTGTAAAAACCGTTGCTTTTGTCGGTGTATTAGGGGCGCTCAGCTGTGTATTGATGTTGCTGCGCTTCCCTTTACCGTTTGTACCATCTTTTTATGAATTTGATATTGCAGAATTACCCGCACTTTTTGCAGGATTTTTCTTGGGGCCTGTGGCCGGTTGCGGCGTTGTGCTGGTGAAGATTGTGCTCAAGTTAATGTTTCAGGGCACGTCAACCGTTTTTGTTGGTGATCTGTCGAACCTGATCGGGAGCATGTGTTTCATTTTGTCGGCATCGTTGATTTATCGCCGCATGCATACCAAGAAAGGTGCCAAGATCGCGTTGGTATTTTCGACCATTTTCGTCAGTGTGGTGTATATGTTCCTCAATGCCTATATCATGCTGCCAATGTATGCAAGCTTGTATGGCTTGCCAATTGAAACCATCGTGGCGATGGGACATGCTGTTAATCCATGGGTCAACGACACTGTCACCTTGATGATTTTTGCGGTGTTTCCATTTAACCTTATTAAGCATGGCGTTACGTCGTTATTGACATACATTCTTTACAAACGTGTTGGTCATGTTTTGCGGTCCATGATGGGGCTGTCGCCAGATGGTACTGTACGCTGATAAAAAACAGAGCAGGATGAATTTTCATCCTGCTCTGTTTTTTTATCCTTCATTATAAATGGCTGCGGCTTCATCATCGCTGAGATAATCTTCTTCCACCATGCGCTTGAGTACTTGTTGTTGACGCTGGCGGGCGAGGTCGTAATTGACCGTTGGTGCGTAGACGCTTGGTGCATTTGGCACACCGGCAAGCAATGTGGCCTGGCCGTCGCTCAAATTTGCTGGCGCGACGCCGAAATAACCCCAGCTGGCGTCGGCGATGTTGTAGTAGCCGTCGCCATAATAGATGGTGTTGATGTAGGCTGCGAGAATCTCATCTTTGGAATAGTGACGTTCGATTTGAACAGCAGTGATCAATTCTGCAATTTTACGGGAAAGCGTTTGTTCCTGTGTGTAGTAAAGATTCCGGGCCAGCTGCTGGGTGATGGTGCTGCCGCCTTCTTCCAGCTCTCCGCTGAGCATGTTGCGTACAAGAGCGCGCGTGGTGCCAATGGCGTCGAAGCCGTGGTGGTCGTAGAAACGATGGTCCTCGGTGGCGATCACAGCGTTTTGATAAATCAATGGGATTTGATCCAGCGGTGTATAGCTGGACTGTGCCTGGACGTCAGCCATGGCCTGGCTGATGGGGCGAGCGCTGGTGGCTTCGTGATAGGCGTGATAGCCGGTAACGCCAAAAACAGCCAGCACGACCACGGCCACAAACAGGGCTAAAACGATGATGAGCTGCAACAGGCGTCGGATCAAGCGTGAAAAGAAGTGAAGCATGGGCGCCTCCTTTACATACTATTAGACAATGGTTCACTCTTATTATATCGAAATCTGGTGACAATATGTGGGGAAAAGTCGTGGTTTTCATAAAGAAATAATGAATTTTTACCGACAAAGGGGAAGTTCTCCTAGGGATTATGGTGGTTCTATGCTATAATGAGGACGATAAGGAGGGCTGTTGCATGAGTGATAAAAAGAAAAAGTCCTTACGCGAAAGTATCAAACAGGTCGTTTCCAGTTTGAAATTATCTCATTTTATTTTATTGGTTTTACTTTTGCTGGTCGTTGTAGGTATCAGTACCGTTGGGACTGTAATTCTGGCAGCAACCAGTGGCATGCCATCAATTGAAGAAACGGATGTCACAGATTTTGATGTCACGAGCTACATCGTGGATAAGGATGGCGTCTTTGTTGATAAGATGGTCGATACCAATTATATAGGTGTTGAGTCCAATGAAATTGCTCAGACCATGAAAGACGCCGTTGTTTCTATTGAAGACAAGCGCTTTTACGATCATCACGGCGTAGACCCAATCCGTATCGGTGGGGCAATGGTAGCCAACTTGCGTGCTGGCGGCATTGTCCAGGGCGGTAGTACCATTACCCAGCAGCTGGCTGGTTTGGTGATGGAAAACCGTGATGAAAAAACGTACAAACGTAAGATTCAGGAAGCTGTTTTGGCAGTACGTATTGAAAATGCGTACGACAAAGATGAAATTCTGACGGCGTATCTCAACCGCGTGTATTTGGGCATTGGCTTGAGTGGCCAGGCTTGCTATGGGATTGAAGCGGCAGCAGAAGATATTCTTGGCAAGCGGGCTGATGAACTGACCATCGCTGATGCTGCATTGTTGGCAGGGATGATTCAAAACCCAACCTATTGGTCACCAATTACCGATCCAGATAACGCGAAAGTGCGTCGTGAACAGGTGTTGAGTGCGATGCTTGACAATGGTGTGATTACGCAGGAAGAATACGATGAAGCCAACAATTCGGAAATTGTCACTGCATCGATCACCACCGACAATGGCACGGAAACGCAGGCCTATAATCAGAGTTACATTGACTATGTTGTGCAGGAAGCGACTTCTCTGCTTAACGTCAGTGAACAGGAACTATACAGTGGTGGTTATATTATCCACACTGGCTTGGATCAGGACCTGCAAAGCTACATGTATGATTACTTTGAAAACGACGGCAATTTCCCACCTGGTGCTGGTGAGGGATATCTCCAGGCAGGGATGGTTGTGCTGAACAACGATGATTCGACGATCGCCGGGATGATTGGCGGCAGGCATCAGGAAGAAGGCACGGCTGGTTTGTGGAACAATGCTTGGCAAGCCAAGCGTCAGCCAGGGTCGTCTTTCAAGCCGATCTTTGTGTATGGCCCAGCATTTGAAAATGCGGATATGGGGACTGGTACTGTTTATAATGACGAACCTTATACCGTAGGCGGGCATACCATTAAAAATGCTGACCTCAGCTCTCATGGCAATGTCACCATCCGCTATGCGTTGGAGCAGTCATTGAACACAGTAGCAGCACAGGTGGTCAATGATATTGGCCCTGAAACTGGTGTTGAATTTGCTAAAAACTGCGGCATTACATCTCTGGTTGAGGAATCTGATAATGGTGTCACGGACTTGACCATTTCTGCAGGTCTTGGCGGTTTGACCAATGGGGTTTCTGTTCTGGAGATGGCAGGCGCTTATGAATGTTTTGCCAACGAAGGGATCTACACGAAGCCACGTGCGATCACAAGCATTACCGACAGTGATGGCAATGTGATTTGGCAGGAAGAACCAGAAAGCCATCGCGCTATGGAAGAAACCACAGCGTATATGATTACCAGCTGTCTGCAAAGTGTTGTCAGCGATGGGATCGGCAGTGCTGGGCAGATCTATGATGGCCGCCCAACTGCTGGTAAAACCGGTACCACCGATGACACCAAAGACCTTTGGTTCTGTGGTTACACCCCACAGTATACAGCAGCTCTTTGGCTTGGTTATGATACAGCTGCAACGATCTATTCTACGTCCAGCTCGGCAGCTGCTGTTTGGGCAGCGATTATGAGCCACGTTCATCAGGGACTGGATGTTGAAACCTTTGAAGAACCGGATGGTTTGACCGAAGTGACGATTGATACAAAGAGCGGCCTTTTGGCAACACGCTCTACGCCGTACTCTTATCGTTCAACCGAGCTTTATAAGTCCGGTACGGAACCAACCACCTATTCCAGCAATACCTATTCCTATTATCAGTACAGTTCCAATTCGAACACGAATTCCAATACGACAACAGATTCCAGTACAACCGATTCGACTACCGATAACAATACGGGAACGAACACCGGTACTGGTGATGGTACTGGAAGCTGGGGCACTGGCACTGGCGGTACAGGAACAGGCACCGGTACAGGGACCGGAACCGGCACTGGTGGCTGGGGGACTGGCACAGGAACGGGCACCGGCACCGGGACAGGTACTGGTGGCTGGGGCACCGGCGGTGGTGAAAACACCGGTACGGTCAACTAGTTTTGAAAGAATAAAAGGCACACGCTTGGGCGTGTGCCTTTTTTGTGATGAGTGGCAGCAGCGATGATGAATAGATGCCAAAAGTATTCGGAAAGCGTTTCTAATTGGTGAAGGATTTGTTATAATAGAAGCCATGAACATCCGGAAAATTTGCAATGAGAAAGGAACGAAAGCAATGGGCTATGTAGTAGCATTAGATATCGGAACCACCAGCACGCGCGCGATTGCATTTGATCATGCGCAGACTATTATTGGCATGCGTCAGCAGGAGATCAGCCAGTATTATCCGCAGCCGGGCTGGGTGGAAGAAGATCCGATGGAGCTCTGGGCTTCCTCCTTTGGCGTTTTGCAAGAGCTTTTGGCTATTACCAACATTCATCCCGATGATGTCAAGGCCATAGGGATTACCAATCAGCGTGAAACCACCATTGTTTGGGATCGTCAGACGGGTAAGCCGGTATACAATGCCATTGTCTGGCAATGCCGCCGCACTGCAGACGTATGTGAGAATATCAAGGGGAGCGTTTGGGAAGAAAAGCTGCTGGAAAAGACTGGGCTGGTTGTCGATGCTTATTTTTCTGCGACAAAATTGGCGTGGATTCTCGATCAAGTGGACCCGGATCGTAAACGGGCCGAAGCTGGTGAGTTGCTTTTCGGTACGGTTGACACGTGGATTTTGTGGAAATTGACCGAAGGACGCGTGCATGCCACTGATTATACGAATGCCTCACGCACGATGTTGTTCAACATCAACACCCTTGAATGGGACCAGGAAATTTTGACGTATTTTAACATTCCACGCTGTATGCTGCCTGAAGTGCGCCCATCTGGTTATCATTTTGGCACAGCTTCCATTGGTTCGGCACATATTGAAGTGCCAGTGACGGGCATTGCTGGTGATCAGCAGGCTGCGCTTTATGGACAGATGTGCTGGGAACAAGGTGAGGCAAAAAATACATATGGCACCGGTTGCTTTTTACTGATGAATATTGGCAAGACCCCGACCAAGAGCGCACATGGATTGGTGACGACCATTGCTGCAGGCCTTGATGAAAAGCCAGATTACGCGTTGGAAGGATCCATTTTTGTGGGGGGAGCAGTGATTCAGTGGCTGCGTGATGAAATGCGTTTTATTGAAGAATCCTCTGACAGTGAATTCTTTGCTGAAAAGTTGAAAGATAACGGCGGTGTTTACCTTGTGCCGGCTTTTGTGGGCTTGGGTGCGCCTTATTGGGATATGTATGCGCGTGGCACCATTCAGGGGCTGACGCGGGGGACCGGGCGTTCTCACATCATTCGTGCGGCCTTGGAGGCCATTGCTTACCAAACGCGCGATGTGCTTGAAGCAATGGAGGCGGATACGCATGTGGATATGGCGAGCCTGCGCGTTGATGGCGGTGCATCTCAGAATGGCTTCCTTATGCAGTTCCAGGCGGATATTCTTGATCGGCGCGTGGAACAGCCTGAAATCGTTGAAAGCACAGCCATGGGGGCAGCGCTCTTGGCTGGTTTGACCGCAGGTTTTTGGAAAGACAAGGACGAAGCGCGCAGCAGTCATCGCCTGGCGAATGTGTATGAGCCATCTATGAGTGATGAAGAACGCGAGAAAAACTACAATGGCTGGAAAGAAGCCGTGGCACATACTTTGACAAAATAATCATGTGGTGACATGAAAAAAGACCCTAAGCGAAGGCTTAGGGTCTTTCGTTTTTTAAAACAATGGTTTTTCTTTGGGCTTACAGCCGTCTTCAGCATGAATTTTGACACAGAGACCATTCATCAACTGATCCAATTCGCTGCTGACATCGGCGCTTTTTTTGAGTTCTGCTGCCATCTCTGGTGTGAAAATATATTCTTTCTTGTAATGTAACTGGTGCTCTAAAGCCGCCCAGAAATCCATAGCAATGGTGCGTAGCTGAATCTCAACATTCATACTGCGTTTTTCATTCATAAGAAAGATTGGTACGGAGACGATCAAGTGGAGACTGCGGTAACCGTTTTCTTTTGGATTGGCAATATAATCTTTGCGGCGCACCAAAGTGATGTCGTCCTGCTGCAGAAGTGCATCGGCTATGCGGTATACATCATCCACGAAAGAGCAAATGACACGCACGCCAGCCACATCAAAAAGATGCTCTTCGATGGATTCGGCGTTAAAAATATAACCGTGCTTGATCATTTTGTCATGAATGCTTGTTGGATCCTTAAGACGGCTTTTGATGCTTTGAATAGGGTTGCGTTCATATTGATAAGAAAATTCCTCGTTGATGACGTTGAATTTTGTTTCGATTTCCATCATGGCGCAGCGATAGTAGGCCATCAGCCGTCTGAAACTGAACACTTGCTCGCGGATGTAATGCAGCAATTCTTCTGGATTAAACGCGTCATCATCAAAGTTGCAGTGTGTCAGAAAGGCTTCTGCCTGCTGGGTATCAATACCAAGATCGCTTTGCATGATGTACTCTTCCAGTTGTTTAACGTCCATAAGACTCCTCCTCGGTGATGGGTTTTACATCTTGTCGGCTTTCCCGACGAGCATCATAATGCCTGTCTTTCATTATAGGCCTGACGCTGGGGGAAATCAATGGCAACAAAAAAACGCGAAGGGCTTTTCCCTTCGCGTAAGATATGGACCGTCAGGGGATCGAACCCTGGACAACACGATTAAGAGTCGCGTGCTCTACCAGCTGAGCTAACGGTCCATTTCGCAACTGCAGTATTTATTATAGCGACCTAAGTGTGGATTGTCAACAAAAATTTATCAAGCTTTTACAAAATGTTTAACTTTTTTAGCCGATGCATCTGTACCATGGATCAAAGATCGCGAATGGCTGCTTCTGGTTCCCAGATTGCCTGCACAGGGATCAATCGATGTTCTTTAGCATGACTGGCTATTTTTTTGACGCAGCGTGCGTCACCTTCCAGCACCACGTAATCACCCATTTCAGCCGCTTGGTCCAGCCAGTTGAGAATATCCTGAATGGGTTCGTCGATGGATGCGTAAGAATCAGCATGTTTCCAAAAGCTCGTCATTGTGATGGGAGGCTTGTGCATGTCGCGTGCTTCGCGCAGTGCAATGGCCAGGTAATGATCGTCTGTTAAACGACGCTGGGTCAGTAAAAATGCTTTACCGCTCATGGGGACACTCCTTTCTATTGCAGTACCCTCATTATAACGAATCGTTTTGTACGGCGCAAGATTGGAGAACCATAAAACATTGAAGGAAGGTGGAAAAAAACCGGCACGATGAACGATGGTTTTTAAAATATTCCTTTCGAATGACGATGACATTGTTTTATTGTTTTGTGAATAATGGAATTTTATAGCCATTGTCGGAATTTTTTTAGGCTATTATTCCTACATGAGCAGAGGAATAGGTAAACATTTAGCACTGTAATATGCTATAATGTGGTTAAAAGATGTTTATTCAGGGGTGATGACCGTGAAAATTTCAACAAAGGGGCGCTATGGGCTTCGGGTCATGCTTGATCTGGCAACTTATAGCGTGGATAAACACATTCCGTTGCGCGAGATTTCTCAGCGACAGAATATTACCATTAAATACCTTGAGCAGATCATGACGCCTTTGCTCAAAGCTGGGTATGTGACTAGTTTCCGTGGCAACAATGGTGGTTATCAGCTGGCGTGTGCACCAACTGATGTCAGCGTTGGTGAGATCATCCGTACCATGGAAGGTTCCTTGGCACCAGTGGCTTGTTTAGAGGGAGAGGAGAACACTTGCCCAAATCGTGACGCTTGTCAGACGTTGCCAGTGTGGGAACGCTTGGACGAGCTGATTGGTAATTATTTAAATAATATCAGTTTGCAGGATCTTTTGAATGATGATCATCAGGCCCATGAGACGTGCCCTTTGACCCAGGGACGCCGTAACTGAGCCTTGTGAAACGGAGGATGGATGAGCATGGTTTATGCCACATATACTTTGGGCATTTTAGCGCTGATTTTGTGTTCGGCGTTCTTTTCCCTGGCAGAGATGTCGTTTTTGCTCGCCAGTCCGGTTACGTTGCGCCATTGGGCAGAAGATGAAGACAATCGCTCGGCGGCAGTGGCACTGGGTATGCTGGATGATACCAATCGTGTGTTGACAACGATCAATATTGGCGATACGATCGTGAACTTGGCAGCCATTATGCTGGGGACATTGTTCATCATGTATTACTATTCGCAGCATGGTATAGTGATTGGGGTCATTGTGCTGTTTTTGGTGATCTTGGTCATCGGTGAATTGTTGCCGAGAATGATTGCACAGCGTTATGAGAATCGCGTGTTTTGTCGGGTGGCCAAGCCGCTGAAGTTTTTGATGGTGCTTTTGCGTCCATTAACGTTTATCTTTGGCAGTGGTCATATCATCATTGAACGTGCCAGTCGTGAAGACGATGAGGAAGAATATGTAGAAGATGAATTGCTGAGTATGCTGGATGAAGCTGAAAGCGGCGGGGAGATGGAAGCGAGAGAAAGCGACCTGATTCGTTCAGCGATCAACTTTGAAGAGCTGCTTGTGAAAGATATTCTGCAGCCACGCGTACGTGTGGTGTCGATTGATGATGAAATGGATGTGCGTGATGTGTTGGACGTATTTTCCACCACAGGTTATTCACGGCTGCCGGTGTATCATGACAGCATCGACAATATTATTGGTATTTTGCATTTGAAAGATGTGTTCAATGCCATGCTTGATGGTGAGTTGAGCGAATATGTGTCTCTTTTGCAGCCGGTAGAAGTGGTGTTCATCCAATCGAAGGCATCAAGTTTGTTGTTGAGTCTGCAGAAAAACCAATCTCACATGGCGGTGGTTGTCGATGAATATGGCGGCACAGCTGGGATTGTAACACTTGAGGATATCATCGAAGAATTGGTAGGCGACATTTGGGATGAGCATGATGAGGTGGCTGAGCAGCCGATTCGTGCCCTCGAACCATCGGTGTTTTTGGCCGATGCCAACATGGATATTGATGATTTCTTTGAATTTTTCGGGCTTGATTTCGATGATTATGAAGATGATATTGAGGCGTCGTCTCTTGGCGGCTGGGTGGTGGATCTTTTGGACCATCTTGCCAGCCCGGGTGAAGTGGTGACGTTTCCACCGTTTACCATTACGGTGGTGGAAGTGGAAAAGCGCCATATTGAAAAGGTGCGGGTTGTGTTTGAAAAACCGACCGATGCCGACGATGAATAAAATGATGGTGGGAGCCGTTCGTGCTCCCATCTTTTGTATCAAGGAGGAGGGATGCGGGTGAGGCTTGATAAATATTTGCATGATTTGGGGTATGGCAGCCGCCGTGATATCGAACGCTTGCTGAAACGTCAGCAGGTGACAGTAGACGGTCAACAAGTGAAACAAGGAGCGGCAAAAGTGTCGGCAGATAGCGTGGTGGCCATTGACGGAGCGCCGCTGGTGTATGCGCCGACGGTGTGGCTGATGCTGAACAAGCCTGCCGGCGTTATCACTGCTGCTAAGGATAAAGCGCAGGCGACGGTGATGGATCTCTTGCCGGAGCGCTTTGCACGCATGCAGGTGATGCCAGTGGGCCGCTTGGATAAGGATACGACAGGACTGCTGCTGTTCACCAACGATGGTGCCTTGGCACATCGTTTATTGAGTCCAAAGCGCCATGTCGAGAAGGTGTATGAAGTATATTACGAAGAAACGCTTATTGACGATGCTGTAGCAAAGTGCGAAGCGGGCATTGATCTGGGGGACTTTACGAGTGCACCTGCAAAATTGGTGTTGACCGCACCAGGTCATTGTTATTTGCGGCTGCGTGAAGGCAAATTCCATCAGGTCAAACGTATGCTTCATGAGCTGGGCGGGGTTGTGACGGCTTTGCATCGTGTTGAATTTGCTGGCTTGGCTTTGGATGAAGCCTTGGCCCCTGGCGAATGGCGTGTGTTGAATGCTGAGGAAGTGGCGCTTTTGGAGGCGCAAGGTTGATAAAAGGAGAGAGTGACCATGAATTTATACGATTTTGATGAAACCATCTATGATGGCGACAGCACGCGGGATTTTGTTCTTTATTGTTATCGTCACTATCCACGTACGCTGTCCTACGTACCGCGTCAATTGGCAGCGGTGATTGCCTATATGGCAGGAAAGATTGATAAGACAACCTTTAAGGAACGTTACTTCAGTATGTTTGCAGCAGTACCAAACATTGATGAGGCCATAGAAGCCTTTTGGAATACGCATGAGGACCGTATCATGCGCTATTATCCACGCCAAGCCCGCCAGGATGACGTGGTTATTTCGGCATCGCCAGCGTTTATCGTAGCGCCTCTTTGCAAGCGTTTGGGGCTGACGCATGTGATTGCCAGTGATGTTAACAAATATACTGGACACTTTTTGAGTGAGAACTGCTACGGTGGAGAAAAAGTGCGTCGTTTTATAGAAGCGGGATTCGATCCAGCAGAGGTGGAGCACGTTTATTCCGATTCTCTCAGTGATACGCCGATGGCTGAATTGGGTAAGGAGGCGCACATCGTATTAAAAAATGGGACGCTGAGTGCCTGGGAGGCACCAAAGCAGAAAGGAATGCAGGGCTTTTTTACGCTTTTTAACAAACGTGAAGCCTTACTGACGATTGTTGCAGGCGCCGCTCATCTCCTGACAGCAGGCCATGCCGCTAAAGTGGTTGTGCGGAATACAAAATGGTCTGCTGCTGGAACGTTTGGCGTGATCTTTGCCATTAACAGCCTTTCAATTACGGCGCTTTTGGCAAAGATTGGCAAAAAGAATGCACTGTGTGCACGTGTGGCAAAATCATTCGCTGTTTTGTCGCTGCCTCTTGGTGTGGCAACTGTAGGCATTGTTGGTGGAGTGACAGCGCTTGCAGGAGCGCCGGTGCTTGCCTTGGGCATTGCCACATTAGCTGGGCTGCCATTGCTCTATAAAGGCACACAGCTTCTGTTTCGCAAAGAAATCGCACAAATGCAGGCCACGCAGCATCTCAAGCATGGCGGGAGTGATAAGGAATGAAGATTGCCATTGTCACTGGTGCAACATCAGGATTGGGGCGTACTTTCCTCGAAACGTGGCGCGAGGACGGCAGCTGGTTTGATGAGGTGTGGCTGGTAGCGCGACACCAGTCAGCGCTCGAAGAAACGGCGCGTACGCTGCCATGGCCAAGTCGGTTGTTTGCCCTTGATCTGGCTCAGGCAGACGCACGGCAGATTTTGTTTGCGGCATTGTCAGAGGTGCATC
Organism: Peptococcaceae bacterium; assembly: GCA_036303105.1. Classification (GTDB taxonomy): domain Bacteria; phylum Bacillota; class Peptococcia; order Peptococcales; family Peptococcaceae; genus UMGS1590. The sequence continues at coordinate 11,266 of JAXJBF010000056.1, forward strand.
CTCAGGTGTTGGCAGTGGTCAATTCTGCAGGCTATGGCAAAACAGGTCCAGTGGATGCCATTGCGCCGCAAGAGCAGACTGGGATGATCGATCTTAATTGTACCGCTCTTGTTGCTGTGACCCAGCAGGTGTTGCCGTATATGATGCGTGGCGGCGTGATCTATGAGATCGCTTCCGTGGCCGCTTTTTTGCCGCAGCCAGGGTTTGCTGTTTATGCGGCGACAAAAGCTTTTGTGCTTTCGTTTGCACGCGCGCTTAATGCGGAGCAGCATAAGCGAGGCGTACAAATTATTGCTGTGTGTCCGAATCCGATGAACACCGGCTTTTTTGCTCGTGCGGGTGTGGCGCCGACACTCATCAAACGCTTGGGCTTCGAAGATCCTCAGGCGGTTGCCAGAAGTGCCATGCGCGCGGCCAGCCGTGGCCGCGACGTCAGCACCAACAGCCGTCTCGCCGGACTCATTCGCCTCTGCGCCAAATACCTGCCGCATCGCTGGATTGTTCGGCTGGAACAATGGATTTTGTAAATAGATACGATACTTGTTAAGAAGGTGAACGAACATATATGATTGATTCTGAAGCAAGATATGGCAATTTGAGAAGGCGTAAAGCAAGTCTTTTTTTTGATTGTATTTTTTATGATAAATGGACAGGAAGTATTCTTTCAAGTATGCTACATGGGAATAGAACTTTTAATGAGCTGCTTGAAGATTTCTATATTTCACCGTCAAATTTATCTCGAGTATTAAAAAAACTGAATAAATATCATTTAATAGATCGTTGTGTTATAGATGAGACACCCGTACGAATAGAATACGCTATTACCGACTGTGGCAAAGAATGTGTTGAGATGGTATTAGGAGCACATAGTGATTTTGTAATAAAGTGGATTCCTGAAGAAGTATATTTGGATGAGTCATATTATGAATCACTGGTGAAGAATGATCCATTGAATAAAAGAAAAAAACCTTGAATAATAAAATAGAATTTAAAAAGCATTTTTGTTTTACGCACAGAATGTGGATGTTCCTAATAGAGTGATGGAAACCGTTCTTTTATTTTAGATGAGTTTATTAATTTTTATTGGGGTAATTTTCAATTAGTGCTGTTGTCTCGTCAAAAGTTGCTAGAAAAAATTTGAGGACATAGTGATTATAGTGGTCATTCATTTTAATAATAACGGATATTTTTCATATCTGTTACTCTATATAACTGGACATGTATAGACTGTTTTATTTGCTGTGGAGCATAGTATGGTCTAGCGATTTCATTTTTTGGGCTATTTGTACACATGTATACTTTTTCTGCGTAAAAAATTACCCCAGAATGTGGTAGCATTCTGGGGTAACTTTTTTATTAAAATATTTCAGAATATTAGCGACTTCATTCAGCCGTTTAATATCGAATTAGGTCACTTGCTCGATGGACGTTTTCAGGAAAAACTTCAATGACTTTACGGCGAAGCAGAGGATCAGTTTGACGTGGTAAAAAGATTCTGGTGTACATGTCTTCAGCAATAGCATCAGGGCTTGTTGGGGTATTTGGTTTTACCCACAGTGCCAGCATATCTGCAACAGCGTAAATATTATCATAGCACATTTGCGCATTTAAAAATTCGAGATATTTGATTAACGTTGAAAATGCTATGGCAGGAGGTAGTTTGCGTAATATATGATAAGGTAATTCGTTTGGCGCATCATTTCCAGCTTCAGCAGGCCATATTCCGCTCCATCCCATTGGGCAAATGAAGCCGCTGACATAGTTTTGACGATGTTCTTGCATATGCGGCAATAACTTATTTACAATTTGCATTGCTGGTTCAATTTGTGATTCGATCCAAAGAAGTACTTCATCTGATTCGAGTCCTATGACACCTGCGTTAGATTGTAGTTTTCGTGTTTCAAGTGAGTCCTGATTGGAATTAGAAGTCGCAACATTCTTTTTCATAAATTGCATTTCAACTGTATCAATAAAACCGAAATGATCAATTGCTGCATCAAGTGCTTTATCTAATGCCTCCTTATCGTAGTAATCTGCGAGAAATCCTTTTGCATTGATATTTAATGTTTTCAACTCTTTGAGCATATAATCCATTTTTTGCGTATTGCGTGCAATTAACCCAACATTAAATCCTTCAGAACCAAATTTTTTTGCTACAGAAAGCCCTACTCCGGGGCCTGCGCCAATAATTAATATTGTTCTTTTGATATCTTCCATTTTAATTACTCCTTTATATTGTTTTAAAAATATCTGAATATCAATAAATTAAACCGATTATATGCCATAATGGAATCACGATTATACAAATAAATATGATTTCGAAAATAGCTTTTATACTTATTGTTTTTATCATCGTACTCATGTTAACAAATCCAAAAGAAAAGGCGATCAAATATGCAGGCCATTCGTATGGAAGGAAAATTACATCGCACGACTGATATAGCGCTAATAAATGAGGGAGAATGTTAAATTCAAGATCAGCGCAGTATTGGGCGATTGGGATTGTTAACATAGAGCACATTGCGAATGGAGATAAAATAAGATTTGCGAGAACACCGAATAAGAATGTAATATATACACTTCCTGTCATTCCGGCGTGGGAAATTAATGGAGACAAATTTTGTGAAAGGATTTCTGTAAATCCAGTGGCTGTTGCTGCAGAACCAATTCCTAGAAATGCAAAAACGAGAAACATTGTTCCCCAGGGAACCCTTGATAGGTCTTGAAAATCACCAATTTTTATAAAAGGTAAAAAACAAATAATACTACCGAGCATGAATGCATAGGCAATATCTAATTTGTGCAAAGGTTGTGTAAACAAGTAAAGCATAATGAGAATTAAAATAACGACTGCTTTTTTCTCTGCTGTAGAAATGGAGCCTAACGAAATATAAGCTTTTTGGCAATAAAGCTTAGAGGCGTGAATATCTAACGCTTGACTGTTTTTTCGTTTAGCCCATTTAAGAGCAAAAAAAACTAATAAAATACTAAATAGCATAATCGGAAGATTATATAAGCAAATTTCATACCAACGGAATGAATACTGAGGAATTACGGTTTGAACTGATGATTGAAGGACACTAGCAAGTAAAACATTGTATGAAAATAGTTGTGATGTACAACCACTTGCAATAGTAACTAATAAAACAACTACAGATTCTCTGTCTGTTGGTTTAAGATCAAACGATTTATAAATGGCATATCCTAATGCAATATTGATGATATAACAGTTACAGAAAGTGATAAATGTAATAATCATACCTGTAAATAACAATGCCCACATCGTTCTGTCGAAGCTACCACCTAGTTTTAACACTAAAGATAATCCAAGCCTTTTTAAAAGGCCGATTCTATCTAATGCATTAGCGAAAATAAAAGATGTAAGTACTAACATTGTTGTACTATTAGTCCAGCCGCTAAATGCAGTGGCATAATTACATACTCCTGTAAGAATGTACAATAACGGCATCCCTATTCCAACGATATAAGCGTCTAATAAATCAAAAGCAAGTGCAATTATGAAAAAAAGTGTTATTGCACAAAACTTTTTTATCGCTAAACTATAAGTTTCTGTGCAAGGAATTAATAGAAGAAATAACGGTATTAGGCAAGTTATGAACCAAGATATTATCTTTTTTTTGTTAGCGCAAATATTCATTTTGATCACCCCGTTTTTTATTGTGGCCACACGTATATGATATATAAAAAAACATTATCGGTAAATCTCTAAATAAAATAGTAACTACTAATTTTTGTAGTTGCTGAGTAGATTGATGTTATGATTTTTAGTATAGAAGTTTTTCTGTTTACGTGAATCTGCTATAATAGAATCAGATTTTTTAGGAGGCAAAAACATGGAAACAATCAAAGATTTTAACGTTGATATTTTTAAACTGTTCGATGATCATTGGGCCCTGCTCACAGCTGGCACACCAGATGACTACAACACCATGACCATCAGTTGGGGCAGCCTTGGCACCATTTGGGCACCACGCGGCAATGGCCGTCAGATTGCGACGGTTTATGTAAAACCTAGCCGCTACACCTTTGGCTATCTGGATAAGAGCGACTATTACACCATCAGTTTTTTCCCAGAATCCTGCCGCAAAGACCTGGCTTATCTCGGCAGCCATTCTGGCCGCGACGAAGACAAATTGGCGGCCACCAGCCTGACGCCAGTGGAAAAATCCAACGGCACCATGGGCTTTGAGGAAGCTACCCTCACCCTCGTCTGCCATAAACTTTACAGCGATGCATTTAAAAAAGAAGGCATCCCAGCCGATATCGTCCAGGCTTATTATGACGGCGACGAACCTCATCATTTCTTCATCGGTGAAATTGTCGACTTTGATGAGAAATAATGGGTTGTTCTGAAAACTATCGCCACATTCTTTCACTGCAAGTGGGAGGATGTGGCGGTTTTTTTATTTGCTGGCAAGGATTTTGCGGTGGATGGTGTTATCTAACAGAAAATTATGGTAACATGATGATATACAACAAGGAATGATGAATCTGACGCGGGAGCGTGATGATGATGAAAGCAAAAAAAATTAAGATGCTGGCGGCAGAGTTGGTAACAGATTTATCAAGTCAGCGTTTTTTGGATAAGACGGGGCTTTCTGCGCAGCGTGTGCGCGAAATTGCCGGGCGTGAATATTGGGAGAAGATTTTTTGGAGGCTGTTTCCTATTCAGGAACGTTTGACATGCGCTGAGGTATTGTCGTTTTGTCAGGGGCCGATGGCAGAAATCAGTGAAACCCCTGAGGAGGGGTGGCTGCCATTTATCTACCAGTTTGGCTGTACGGTGCTTTATCCAGATGCAGAGGCTGAGGAGCGTTTTCAGCCTTACCATGCAGCAGCCATTTTTTATCTAACGGTGCTGCAATTTTTGCTTGATCAGGAGCGCAAGGTGATCAAGCCGGAACCTTTTGTGGATTTTGAGCTGCTGCAGCCAGAGGAGTATGAAAAGTTTGAGTCACGAAGCGAGTACGCCCTTTTTCTCAAAGCATGGCGAGAAGATTATGTGTATGAACTGTTTCGCTTGAATATGGAGACCACTTCGTTCAAAACGTTGGAACATGTGGCTGGTGTGCATTATGTGTCAATGTTTGTGGCACGGGCGCTGTATAAGGTGGGTGTGCCAATTGATCTGGCGCTGGTCAGTGGTGCAGCGGCAGGACACGATTTAGGCAAGTTTGGCTGTAAGCCGGGTGAAGCGGTGCCGCATATGCATTATTATTACACAGACCGCTGGTTCAACCGTCATCAGATTACCTATATTGGGCATATTGCAGCCAACCATTCTACTTGGGATTTGGAGCCGGAACGTCTCAGTGTGGAATCGTTGGTGTTGATTTATGCGGACTTTTGTGTCAAGCAAGAGCGCGTGAATGGTGAGAACCGAACGCGCATCAGCTCATTGAAAGAAGCGTTTGAGATCATTCTCGATAAGCTGGAGAATGTGGACGCCGAAAAACATCGCCGTTATCAGTTTGTTTATTCGCGGCTTAAAGATTTTCACGATTATATGGTGTCTCTTGGCGTCGATACAGCGCCGTTGGATGGGGTGCCGGTGCATCGAAAACAGATGCCGTCGGTGTCGCTGCAAGATACCGACGACACGGTGCAGTCGCTGGTTTATATGGGTGTAGAAACGAACATTGCCGTGATGCATCGCATGGGTGCAGGGCGTCAATTTGGGAATTTTTTGGAGCAAGCGCGCAGTGAGACCGACCAACGCAGTTTGCAGGTTTATCTGCGGCTGTTCGATCGCTACACGGCTTATACAGACGATGAACAGAAACGCCAAACGGCGGCGTATCTCTATGAATTGATGATGCATCGCGATGGGGATATTCGTGTTGAAGCGGCACGGCTCTTAGGCAAGACCATTGCGCAATTTAACTACGGTTACCGCAAACGTTATCCAAGCGGCATGAAAAATGTTGATGTGCTGCAGGGTTTTGAGTTGTGGCGTCATTATGTTCATGCTATTTTGCGCCCGGATTTAAAGTTGACAGATGTGCAGAAGCAGCGCATTCAAACGAATGGTAAAAACGTCTTGGCTTCGCTTTTGCGGCATGCGTCCAGCGAAGACCATGACACCTTTCTCGAATTGTTCATGGTCAGTTTCGACGAACCGTTGTATTGGACAAATGAGGAGAGCATGGCACTTTTGAACGATGTGTTCGACTTGCCGCTTTCTACAATGAGTGATGATGATCTGACGCGCATCGGTCGCTGTGCCCTGGCGTGGAGCGATTGTGACGATTACGAAACGAAGATTGCGGCTTGGCGCGCCATGCATTGGCTGACTTATTTGCGTCCAGCATTGCCTGTGACTGCAGACATTGCAACATTTTTGCAGGCGCAGGACGTTAGTGGCAACATCACACTCAGTTATCTTAAATACAAAATGCTCAGCGATCTCGGATTGTATGCGCAGGATACTTGTCAGACGTTTTGTAATGCGGATACGATTTCAGATATTTTTCTGGAGAATTTACAAACGGCGACGCCGTGGATCGTTAAGGCGGTCAATATTCGGCTGTTGTCTGATCATATTCGCCATGATTCAAGTCAGCATCGCCTGCATATTGCAGCGCATTTTTCCAATTTGCTGAAAGTCAATGACATTATGGTGGTGCCACGTGATGCTGGGCAGGCAATGAGCCAATTGTTCCCGGTATTGCGCATTGATGAACGCAATGAAGTGGTGACTGAATTGGTCGGCGCCTTGGAAGTGGCAGATGCACGGTATTCTCGGTACATTCCTGAATATTTGGCTCGGACGCTTCTTTGGCTGCCACCGACGCAGTTGGATGAAATGATTGCACATATCACGGGCTTGCTGGCCAGCAGCAACGACGGCATTGTTATGCGTGCGTTGGACACGATGGGCTATTTGCTGCGATATTTCCCAAAATATCCAGAACGTTTCACGATCACAGAAGAAGCCTATTGCCACCGTCGTCATCTTCTGCTGGGGGCTATTCTCAAAGGCATGGCTTGCTACCGAGAGTGTGTGCGTCAGGAAGCGATGATGGTTTTAAGCGATGTTTTTTCCGATGAAGAAGAACTCGAGGAAATGGCCATGTCGGTGGAAGAAAAATATTATCTTTTTACGACAGGATGCCGCAAAATTCTTTTTCTGCTTTCAGAAGTTGAAGGTGGCGATATCAGCCTTTTCGCCCGTGCTTCGGCAGTGTCATCGATTTCAAATTTCATCAGTCAGTGGCGCATGGATCACCAAACCTTTGATGTGATTGAGTGGTCCAAGGTGGCTTTTTTACCAGGGACATTCGATCCTTTCACGCGTTCACATAAGGAAATTATGCGCAAGATCCGTGACCAGGGCTTCGAAGTTTATCTCGCTGTCGACGAGTTTTCCTGGTCGAAAAAAGCGCAGCCACATCTTATTCGGCGTAAAATTGTGAATATGTCTGTGGCCGATGAGTTTCATGTCAATATATTCCCGTACCAGATTCCGATTAACATTGCCAACCCGCGCGATCTGCAACACTTGAAAGAAATTTTTGCGCCGCGGGAAGTGTACATGGTGACGGGCAGTGATGTTATCACCAATGCGTCAAGTTATCGCAAGCCTGTGACGGCACATTCTATCCATACCATGAATCACATTATTTTCCGTCGTGGTAAGGATATGGATTCCGATATTCTTGAGGCGTTGAAGACGGTTCAAGGGAAGGTTGAGATCGTCGATTTGCCACAGGAATTTCGAGATATTTCTTCAACCATGCTGCGTGAAAACATTGATCTTAATCGTGATGTATCAAATCTTGTGGACCCTATGGTGCAAGGCTATATTTATTCCAGTGGTTTGTATTTGCGTGAACCGGAATATAAGCCGCTTGTTGATGGCAAAGTACTGTCGTTTGAACTGGTTGAACATCCTGATGAAGGGTTGATGGAAGAAATTTACAATAAGATCCTGGTGCGCTCTGAATATGTCGATGTGATTTGCGACAGTATGAGCTGTTCCGGCGATTCTCTGATTTTGCTGCGCAACCGTTTGCGAGACAACCGCCTTGTTGGTGTTATTCGCGGACGCATGATGACATCAGAATCGTTGTATGCGGTTCTTGGCGATCTGGATCTGGCCGATCAGGTGCGGCGCAATACAACAGGGAAAATTCTTTTAATCAGCGGGCTTTATACGACAAAAGATGACATGATCAGTGACCCTGCGCAGCTGCTCTTGACAGAAGCGTTGGCAGGAGCCTGTGGCCAGGGCTGTGGGTATGCCATGTTCTTTCCAAAGGATGCCATGCCGAGTGAATACATTATGGGTGCGGTGCGGCGCCAGGGATTTGTTTTAGCAGAGCAGATGGAAGCGCCTATGCCGGTGTATCTGGTTGACATGCGTCAGCCAATAGTGATTCTTCGAAACTTGCAAAATTTTATCAAGGAACCGTTGATCAGTGAGCCTCAGGTGGTGCGTGTGATTGAGACAGGATACCGACGTTTGCAAACGGCCTTGCGTGCGCTTTATCCTGGAGAATTGGTGTTGACACTGGCTTCAGAAGTCATTTTCCCGCGTATGGTGGAAAAAATTACGGCCATCAATGAGGTGCCGAATGAGACCGTTACGCCGCGGCTCCTTGGCGAAAATATGTGTGTGCCATTTGGTCGCATTTTGCGCGAGCGCGTCATACCGAATACGGTGACAAAAACCATGCATACGGATACTGTATATAAAGAAGACCTCTCCGACTACAGTGTTGGTCCGTTTGAGAGCTATCCGCCGCTGGCCGATCAGGTGCGTATGATTCGTTCTTTTGACAGGCCAATCATTCTTGTGGATGATATCATGAACATTGGCAAACGCTTTGCTGTGCTGGATGAGTTGCTGCAGCATGAACAAGTGCCGATTCGCGAGCTGGTGTTTGGCGTTATCACTGGTGTTGGCCGTGACCGTGTCAGTCGACGCGGTGTGGATGCTGACAGTGTGTATTACATTCCAAATGTGCGCAAATGGTATGTTGAATCGTCCCTCTATCCATTTATTGGTGGTGATACCGTGGATAGAACATGTTTCAACATTGCGGAAGTGTCCCCGTCGGTCAATCCAATTTTGCCGTACACCAATCCGGATTTGCAGGGAGCCAGCCGAGAAGCGCTGTTTGATTTTTCTGCTTGCTGCATTCGCAATGCCCGAGATATTTTCTATGCACTGGAAGAGTGTTATCGTGCCCGCTATGGCCGCAATCTTACCATGGAACGTTTGGGTGAAGTGATTACTGTACCATCCGCTCCTGACAGAGGAACCTGTGTGACCTATGATCCAAACTTGGCGGCGAGCGTTTATCTGGACAATGATCTGAAAATGCTCTATCGCCTGCATCAATAAAAAATGCCGCCGCGGACTGTTAGGACCGCGGCGGTTATCTGCGATGAAAAGGAGAGCAATCAATGTATTACTATCGTGTCAATGATGTCGTATGCTGCAGCTGGATGCCGCTGGACATGCAAGAAGCAACGCCAGCGGAGCGGAAAGATGTGCGCGTGTTTTTGTTTGAGCGTCCAGTAGCGACGTCGCGCGCGCATTTTCTGGTCAATCATGAAGACCTGCTCTATCAAATAGAAGAGGATGCTGGCTGGTTGTCGCAGATAGTGCTAGAAACACAAGCAGCGCCACAACGTGCACAATGGGGAGCGCCGGATGTGTTTGTGCAGCGCGCCATTGCTGCTGGCAGGCTGCGTGCTGTGAATTGTCTGCATCCACGTTGGCAAGATCTTTTGAGTGACGATGTGCCGATGCATGGTGGTAAAAAACGAGTACACATTCTGGCGCTTGGTGATGTGGGCAGTCACATCCTTATTGGGCTGCATATGCTTGGTGGCGATTGTATTGACCGCATTGGCATTTGTGATTTGGATGATAAGGTGGCTGCGCGCTGGGAATTTGAAGTCAATCAAATTGCTTTGCCGTGGAACCATGAAGCGCTGCCAGCGGTGGAGATCGTTTCACAGGAGCAGCTTTTTGACTGTGATGTCTTTGTGTTTGTAGCTTCGGCCGGGGTGCCGGCAGTTGGCAGTGAGGTGGCCGACGTACGCATGGTGCAGCTTGAAAAGAACACTGCCATCATTAGCAGCTACGCCAAACAGGCGAGAAACGCGCAATTTCGTGGTCTGTTCTGTGAAGTGGCTGATCCGGTCGATCCCTTGGCCAAAGCTGCCTGGCTTGCCAGCAATACCAATGATGATGGCGTCTTTGACGGCCTGGGGCTTTTGCCAGAGCAGATTCAAGGCTATGGCCTTGGCGTGATGAATGCGAGGGCAACCTATTATGCCAAGCGAGATGCGCGTTTTGCACGTTTTTTGCAGGAAGGACGCTGCTTTGGCGGTCATGGCAAAGAATTGGTGATAGCCGACTCTATTACGCATTACAATGACATTGATTCCCGTGCGCTCACGGAATTGGCACTCAATGCCAACATTCAGATGCGGGAAATTGGCTTTAAACCATTTGTGGCACCGGCGTATTCATCGGGCGTGCTCTCAATTTTGGCAACGCTGCGCGGTGATTGGCATTATGGTTCGGTTTATCTCGGTGGCAGCTATATGGGTGTAAAAAATCGTTACACGGCACAGGGACAGGAACATGAAATACTGCCTTTGCCGGAGGCATTGATGGCACGTATTTACGCTTCGCAAGCATCACTGCGCGCGATCAATTGACGATCTTGATTTTTGAAAGAAGATGAAATTGATGGAAGACAATCATTTATTGATCATCATGCCGTGTGAATCGGGGGAGCAACAAAACACACGGCTGACACAAGTGCTGGAACAGGCGCTGGCTCACGTCACGCCACAATTCTTGACCAGCACCGATGAAGTTGAACGTTATTTGCTTTCGCATCCTGTGGCGCCAGGCGCGCCATTTGCGCGTGTGCTGTTTGTGGCTGATCTTGGCGACGATGGCATCAATCTTGAGCTTAGTCGTTTATTATGTATGCTGCGCCACCATCCGTATTTGCTGGAAGGCTGGCTCGGGGGTGTTATCATTGATGCGCAAAGCGAACTGTACACCAAATCCATGGCTCAAGAGCTGGTGCTTGCTGCGAATATGAGCGGCTGTGCCTTTGTTGGCCGCTCTTTGGTAGAGGGGACTGGCTCGCTGCGTAACTTTACAGTGGCAGCGCATAAACTTGGGACAGACAACCTGATGGACGCTTATGTAGACGGTGCCTGCCATTTGGTGGAAGCCGTGATGACTTTTGAAGGTTATCACCGCGCCATGCCAAAACTGACGGTGCTGCATGCCTCCAACCATAAAACGTCCAATACCTTTGCACTCTGGCACGCTGTCAGTGCGGAGCTGGAAGGATTTGCCATCGAAGAAATTGGCCTGCGCAATGGTGCGGTGCAAGATTGCGCAGGTTGCCCGTATAAAGCCTGCCTGCATTTTGGGGAGAAAGAAAGCTGTTTTTACGGCGGTGTGATGGTGGATAATGTGTACCCATCGATTAAAACGGCCAATGCCATCGTCATGGTCTGCCCAAATTATAACGATGCCATTTCGGCCAATTTAACGGCGTTTATCAACCGCCTCACAGCACTATATCGCAAGCGTGCGTTTTACGACAAAGCGCTTTTTGCTGTCATCGTCAGTGGCTACAGTGGCTGCGATATTCTTGCCAAACAGCTCATCGCAGCCCTCAACATGAACAAAAGTTTTTATCTGCCTGGCCATTTTGCCATTATGGAAATGGCAAACGATCCAGGCACAGTGCTCCAGCTGCCAGGTGTTGAGCAACATGTGCACGAATTTGCTCGCACCATTACACACACCTTCCGTCCGGAAGAATGACGCATTGCTTTTTGAACAGAACAGAAAAGAGGGGAAACCATCCATGATCAATTTTATAAAAAAACTGCTTCTCGTACTTGGTGCAGCCACTTTGCTGGTCTTTCTTGCGAAACAATTTCTGCCGCTTGCCCTTGGCAGCAGTAAAGAACAGGCATCGCAAGGCGGTGCCAGCGCTATGGCCACTGCGGACACCGTCAAAGGAATTTTTCAGCCGGCACTTTTTAACATCAATATCCACAACGAACGATGACAATGAAAACGCGCCGTACTCACAAACGATTGTGAGTACGGCGCGTTTCGCTTTTTTATGGAAAGATAAAGATGTCTTCGATAGGTGCTTCGACGGCGCGGGCAATGTCGATGGCGAGTTTTAGCGAAGGATTGTATTGTGCTTTTTCGAGACGCATGATGGTTTCGCGGCGAACGCCGACGCGCTCGGCAAGTTGTTCCTGGGTCCAGCCTTTGGCCACACGGTATTGTTTTAGGCGGCATTCAAATTCAACACCCATGGTTTACTCCATCCTTTCGTAGCGATAGAGCAGGTAATTGCTGAGAAAGATGATGAGGCCATAGATGAGAGAAATGGCCGCAAGCATGAAGACGGCGCACCATTCGATGTTGCGTTGAAACAATCCAAGGCCAACGAGAAGGATGACGACATAGATCAGTACAAAGCCGATCCGGTAGGCTTTGAGCTCGGCGCGGCGGCGGTTTTCCTGGAAAAGTTCATCTTCAAGGGTGTGAGAAAGCTTGCCTTCAAAGAGAACGCCGAAGAAACCAAAGAAGATAAAGAAGAAGAATGGATAAATTTGACCAGTGTTGGCGTAGGTCCAAAATCCTGCAAATCCGAAAAAGCCACAGAAACCAAGCCAGCCAAAACGTGGTGAAACGGTGCGCGAGTATTGGCGTCCGTCTTTTGATGGCTCTTTCGTGAACATCAGTTTGATGACGTGACTCCAGATCACGATGAGAAAATAAATGACATAACAGAACAACAGTGCGCCAGGAATGAGCATGGAAAGATCTTTGGCCTGGAACGTGTAGGCCGACAAATCCATCGTGTGGACAAAACGACCGTTGTTGAACGCCAATGCATAGGCGGTGCCTAGGAGCGACAGTACAATTACAACAAGGGCGCCGATGATGAGACGACGGCGGGTTTTCTTTGGCAGGCGTTTATCCATGAAAATCTGCTCCTTTCAAATTGAAGTGATATATTTGTCTCTTGATAAGACAAATATATCACTTCGCAAGCGGATCGTCAATAAGAATGTGACAAATAGATCTCATTGGCAAATGAGCACAAAAAATGCCTTCTCTGTAGGGAGAAGGCATTGTAGGCATTATTAGAGTTCGCCGCGTTCGTCCAATGGAATATAGGTAAGGTCGTTGGCATCGAGGTAGAAGTAGGCAGGACGCATAATTTTGCTGTCCATGACCTGTTCGAGGCGATGTGCTGACCAACCTGCGATACGGGCAGTGGCAAAGAGCGGTGTGAAAAGATCTGATTCGATCCCCATCATTTCGTAAATCAGACCGGTGTAGAGGTCGATGTTTGGGCAAATATTAAAGTCGAGGCCTTTGCGATCACGCATGATTTCTTTGGTCATACGGGTGATACGGCTGAGCAGATCGTACTGTGCTTCGAAGCCAGTTTCCTGAGCGAGCACGGCGGCTTTTTCCTTGAGCAGTTCAGCACGTGGATCGCTAAGGGTGTAAACGGCGTGGCCCATTCCATAGATGAGACCGCTGTGGTCAAAAGCTTCACCGGCAAGGATTTTTCTAAGATAATCGGCCACTTCGCCATCGTTGTTCCAATGCTGAACGTGTTCTTGGATGTCTTTGACCATGGCATGTGCACGCTGGTTGGCAGCACCATGACGCGGCCCTTTCAGGGAGCCAATGGCAGTGGAGATGGCAGAGTAGGTATCTGTACCAGAGGAAGAAACGACGTGGGTGGCAAATGCAGAGTTGTTCCCGCCACCGTGGTCCGCTTGAAGAATCAGGCAGAGGTCGAGAATTTTTGCTTCCAACGGGGTGAACTCACTGTTTGGTCGGATAAGATGCAGAATGTTTTCTGCCGTGCTGCCGTTTGGCAGTGGATGATGCAGAATCAAGCTCTTGTTGTTGAAATAGTGTTCTTTAGCCGCGTAAGCATAGGCCACCATGAGTGGCATTTTCGCAATCAGATCCAAGCATTGTGCCAGTACATTGCCAAGCTCGATGTTGTCAGGATCTTCATCGTAGGAATAGAGTGACAGCACAACGCGCTGCAATTTATTCATGAGGTTGTTGCTTGGGATGCGCAGGAAAATGTCTTCTTTAAAATTATCAGGGAAGACACGGCGCTTTTGCAGCGTTTTGGTGAACCAGTCGAGTTCCTGGCGATTTGGCAGAGAGCCGAAGACCAGAAGATACACGATTTCTTCAAAACCGAGGCGATCTTCGCGTTCAAAGCCTTGAACAAGATCGGTAATCGGAATACCACGATACATAAGCTGGCCTTCGCATGGAATTTTTTTGCCGTCTTCAACGGTGTAGCCGCTTACTTCAGAAATACGGGTGATGCCAACGAGTACGCCGGTTCCGTTGGCGTTACGCAGGCCTCGTTTGATGTCATATTGTGCATATAATTCAGGGGAAATAGAATTATTTTCTTTTAAGTAGTGAATTTTGCTGGCGATTGAAGCGCGCAGCTTGTCAATTTCAAGAAATGCATCGTTGTGCATAGGACGATCTTCCTTTCTGTAGGAACTTTGTATTATTATACCATATAATGGATGAAACTTGTACCAATCGAGAAAATATTGTGCATCACTGTGCCTGTTGTACAGATTTTTTCACAGAATTTTACCAAGAGGAAACCAATATTTGCTATAATCAAAGACATGAAATCAAAGACGACGGCGACGCACAGCGAGCCCGGATGGGAGGAAAATAATGAAATACGCTTTGTTTGATTGTGATGGAACCCTGCTGGATTCGATGCCAATGTGGATCAATCTTGCTACTGATGTATTGGCATCTTATGGCGTTGACTTGCCACGTGAAGCGGAACGTGAGACAGCGAGCATGAGCCATGAAGATGCAGCAAAATTTTACGCAGATACATTCCTTGACGGTAAAGGTGCTGAGGAATTGGCAAAAACGTTTACCGATACGCTGGAACGCAACTACAGTGAGAAATTAGCGTTAAAACCACACGTGCGCGAAGTCCTGGAAACCCTTCATGCAAAAAATATTCCCATGGCAGTGGCTTCATCGACGGATGCTTATCTTTTAGAGATGTGTTTGAAACGTTTGGGACTGCGTGATTATTTTTTGTTTGTGCAGACAGTGGACAACAGCGGTTTTTCGAAAAACAGTGACGAATATTTTAAGCTGGCCGCGGAACAGCTGGGTTGCAAGGCGTCGGATATTCTTTTCTTTGACGATGCGCTCTATGCATTAGAACGAGCGAAGAAAAACGGTTTGATGACGGTGGCTGTTCAGGATGACACACAGATGGATCATGATGCAGAGATCCATGCTGTTGGAGATTATTATATCAACGATTTCAGTGAGATTGATATTGATGGATGGTTCTTGGGCAAATAATGAAAGGAGACGGGGCGTATGACTTTGCGACGCTTTGCCTGTGCGGCCTTCGATTTGGATGGGACGCTATTGGATGGTCATTCACAGCTTAGCCCACGCACCAAACATGTGATGGCGCAATTGGCAGAAGCTGGGATTCCAGCGATCGTGGCCAGCGGCCGTCCTTTTTCGACAATTCCGCGCGAGGTGTTGGCACTTGACGCAGTGCGTTATGTCATCACGGGCAATGGTGTGCGTATTTATGACAAGCATAGCAATCGTGACATCTATCATTGCAGTTTGCGCAAGGAAGCGTTGGATGAGATATTACATGTCACACAGTATTATCCTGTTGGTTATGAGCTCTTTATTGCTGGTCAGGCATTCGCCAACCGCAGCTATTTGAATGATCCTTCAGCATTTGGTGTGCGCGAAGGCGCCTACCATTATCTGATCAGTACCCGGCAGCCAATAGAGGATCTGAATCAGTTTGTACAGCTTCATGCAGGAAACATTGACAGCCTTGGACTCTCAATGGCTGACCAGACGTTAAAAAGTCAGCTGTGGCAGCGATTAGAACATGAAGTGGAAGGCATCTATGTGACCTCATCACTGCCACGGCTGATTGAAGTGGCCGACAGCCGCGCCGGCAAAGGTTCAGCACTTGCTGTGGTGTTGGAATGTTTGGGGCTAGCGGCGGATGAATTGGTGGCATTTGGCGATGCCGACAATGATCTTGGCATGTTACAATTTGCTGGGCTCGGTGTTGCTATGGAAAATGGTGCCGATCATCTCAAAGAAGCGGCCGATCGTATTGCGCCGCCTCATGATCAGGACGGTGTGGCGCAGATTTTGGAAGCATTGCTGAAGGAGTGTTAAAATGATCAAAAAGCTGGATGCAGACACATTGACACAGCTTTATGAGCGCGAAATGAAACAAACTTTTCCACGGCGTGAATTGAAGCCGCTCAAAGCCATGCTGCGCATGCAGGCGGAAGGAAACTATGATGTGCTGGGATATTTTGCTGATGATGGCAACCTGATGGCTTACGCGTGTGTGTGCACAGCGGCGGAACCTGTACTTTTGGATTATTTGGCCGTTGTCGCAGCGCATCGTGGTGAAGGATTGGGCTCGGCCTTTCTTTCAGCACTGATGGCTGACAAGACTTTCTATCCTGCCATCATGTTGGAGATTGAAGCGGTTGACGATGCCATTGATGAAAGCGATCATAAGATGCGCGCACGCCGCCAGCATTTTTATGAGCGCTTAGGTTTTGCACGCACGACAACCGAAGCCCAGGTTTTTGGCGAGCACTACTGGGTTCTGGACAATCAGCAGACCGATGATGCGCACAGCGTGGCAGAAGCCATGGCAGGCATCTACCACTATATGGTGCCGGAGCAAGACGCATTCAATAAAAACGTGCGCATTTGGGATTGAGAAAACAAAACAGCGTCTTACGATTGAGTGATGGTCGTAAGACGCTGTTTTGTATAGAAAGGATGAGTGTTTTTTTAGAATAATATCGTGGCTAATGGATAGCCGATGACAATATAGATGAGAAAAGCCAATACTTCGAAGAAGAGGCCAATGGTCCAAATGTCTTTGGCAGAGATGTATTCTTTATTAGCGTGAAGAAGTGGTGCCCAATTGGAGGCAGATGGTGCTAAGTAGGCAATATTAATGCCCATCGTCAGTATGGCAGCAATAGCGATGCTGTGATAACCGTTGGCATCTGCAACAGCGAAGAGTACAGGCATCATCATATTGCCGAGAGCACCATTATGGAAGAAGCAGGTGAGGATCATTGCAAGGCCGACGATGATTGCCATGAAAATGAATTCGCTGTGGCCACCCAGAATTGGAGAGAGAATGGTTTTGAGCCAAGGAATGACACCAGTAGCCTTAGCATCTTTAAGCGCGCCAGCCATATAAACGGCGCCCATCACCATGAATAAAGCGCTCCAAGGCACAGCTCCCATGACTTTTTTCATTGGCACAATGGATTTTCCGTTTTCATCCTTGAAAAGAAAGAGAAATACCAACATTAAAACTGCGGTGCCCTCTGTGCCGATGCTTGTGAACCAAGCTTTTGCAGCAGATCCTGCTGGCAGAAAACTGGAAAGAAGAATGAGGATAACGAAGGCTAAAATGGCAACGAGATGTGCTTTAACGCTGGTATTCATAGGCTCAATTTTTTCCTTCGCGAGCATATGACCGTCGATATGATCGGGCATTTTCACGCGCAAAAGCAATTTGCAGCCTAAGCAGAAAAGGGTCATAATGATCACGCCAGTAATGAGATAAATAACTAAAAATGCGCCATAATTTAACTTCATGCCAGAAGCGGATTCGAAAGCACTAATAATAATGATCGTAGCTCCTTTGAATGGCAAAGCAGCATTGCCCAGAGTAGCCCCAAGAAAGGTCGACATAATAAGCAGCACACTGTATGGATTTTTCTTTTCAAGATTGAGTTCATCGATGATGGCGTAGCAAATGCCCCAAAACATGAGGATGGTTGGAATGATTTCTGTTAAAGCAGAGACAATAAAAGAGGCCAGCATGAGAATGAAGATCAACATCGTTGGACGTCCGGTGACGATACCTTGCGTAACTTTGAATATTCCGTGAGAAATGTAACGCGGCATTCCGCTTTCAATGCTGGAAATGAAGAGAATAATTGAGAAAAAGGTTATGATCCATGTTTGATTTGAGATTGCTGTAGCGAGAATCGTCGTAAATGGCTGATAGCCAGCAACAGACACTGCAAAAAGTGCCAGCAGACTGCCGCCGATTGGATTGACGGTGCACCAAAGATAAATCATTCCGACAAAGATCATGAGGACTTTCACACCCATATCGGTTAAAGGGGCAGACGCCGGCAGAATAGTGCCGAGTGCCATAATGATAATACCGATGATCCAGTGAATGATGCTCGGAAATTTCATTGATTTTTCCATGATTGAAACGCTCCTTTTTAATAGGTTCAAAAAATTTTTTTGATGATTTAATCATAGAACGGGTAATGTGTAAAAAACAGTACAGCTGTTACTTTTTGAAAAAAATATATAGCATTACCTAGATATTGATTATAATAGTAATATGGAAAAGAGGTGGCTTAACATGGCGATTGAAGAACAACGAATGACTGCGTATTTTTGTTTGGATGATGATATGAGCGCCATTGAACGGTACCTTTCGATGGGGGAGCACAAGGTTTACGAGAAAGGAGCATCGATTATTCCAATCAATAGTGTTGTTGATCGTTTAGGATATTTAAAGAAGGGGCGTGCGGGACGTTTGGTTCTTACCGATAATGGATCGGAAAAAATCATAAAAATTATTGGCGATAAGAATATTATTGGTGAAGTGATGTTTTTTAAACAGACAACAAGTGATCATGCGTTTATTGCTCTTGAACCCTGCGAGTGCTATTGGTTTGATCGTGAAACAGTTGAGAATGTATTTCTCAAAGACGAGACCATTGTTCATGCATTGATTCAATGGTTTTGCAATAGAATGATGTCATTGAATTTACAAATTATGGATGGCATGAGAGAGGACACTTATCATCGTGTGTGCAAATTTATTGAGGAATATGTGAAAGCGTTTGGACTGGTCGATGAAAATGGGGTGTATAGCTATCAGGGAAAACTTTCCCATTATGATATCGCAAAATATCTTGGCGTTAATCGTGTGTCGGTGACACGAGCCATCTCCAAATTGCAGCAAGCAGAGATTTTAAAAAAAGACAGACGTTGTCTGGTTGTGATGGATATGGAACGCTTGGAGACACAATAAAAAGACGTTGCTTGCGGGAGCATTCTCGTAAGCAACGTCTTTTTTATTGCAGATAATTGGATAGTGTTTTGTAGGCTGCATCAGGAATGGTGAACGTCAATTGAAATCCAAGAAGGCTTAGGTCAACAACGGGTGTGTCATAGAGCCTGAGCGTAGCAATGTCGTACTGTTTGCCGTCGTTATCTGATTCTCCGAAGTGGATGGTTTTTTCCTGTGCGAACTCGAATTGGCCGATGATTTGTGCATTTTTTGGTCGATCGGCAAGGTCCCAGTCGTCGATTTGGAGCGCAGTGACGAAATCGTCGATGGTATGTTGCTCTGTGATGGTGGAGAGCACGGTGCCGCTGGCGTTGGTAATGGTGATGGACTGCGCTTTTTTGAGATCGCTATCAGAGATCTCGCCAGCATCGCTGTTGCTGCAGCCTCCGCTGAGGATCATCAGTATAAGCGCGCAGAGAATAAGCAGGTTTTTCATAGGGGTCGCTCCTTTGTTATAGAAAGATCTTTGCCGAGGAGGTGACGGTAGGCGCGCATGCGTCCCACTGCGAAAATGCAGAGAGCGGTGCCAAATCCAGTGAAGACCATGCCGCTGGCAAGTGCAAGATTATCGGCAAAGTCGCTCGAAAGGGTGGACTCTTGAGAAGCCTGCCATTCGATTGGAAAAAGCAGTGGCAGGAGCAAAAGTCCAATGCCAATGCAAATAATGCCGAAAAACAACTCGCGCTGTAAACGTGGCTGTTCATGATGATACTGTATGATGAGGAGATGTTGGGTTTCAGGTGCTAAATTTGGTGTTTGTTGCTGCAGCTCTTTGTAAGGGTTGTCGGCGGCTGCAACAAGAATGAGTTGTGCAACAGCGACAATATCGATGAGCATGAGTAAGAGCATGATAAGGTCGCTAAGAAAAAATGTGAGACCGAGGCTGGCAATCAGGAGCAGAACGGCGAGGCCAATACGCTGACACCTGTAGTAGCGAAAGTTGAGATAGGCTTCTGCCATTGCATGGGAAATCAGATCGCTTTTGTCGGATGAAGCGACAGATTCATGTGGGGCAATGTCTTCTGCATCATTGATGAAAGTATCCAAGCTGACGTGAAAGAGCTTGGCCATTTTGATGAGTTTTTCTGTTTCAGGAAGGCCACCGTCGTTTTCCCATTTGCTGACGGCCTGACGCGAGACACCCAGCTGTTCGGCGAGTGCTTCTTGCGACAGCTGTGCGTGTTTGCGCAGTGTGCGTATTTTCTCTCCCAATGTCATCAAGATTCCTCCGTTTCAATTTTTTTTATTGTAACATGCTTTTTAGCCATAGCATAATTTTTTTAGGCTCAAAACGCCACCAAATAGCGGTTGCATTTATGCTACGCTGGGTTGCGGTGGCTTTTTTCTTTGACAATGTGGTTGATCTGTCAAAAAATTTGACAGACTGGCATATTTGTCAGGACATAATTGAAAAACTGCGAGTGGTGAAGAGAAATAAGCTGTGGTATAACTAAGCGTATAGAGGAGGTCTTTATATGGAAGCAACGCAAGAGATGTTTAGTGCGAAACTGAATGAATTGTGTAAAAGCTACGAAACCATGCAGCAACAAATCGCCCATCTTCAGGATGCAGATCCAGATGAAGTAAGACAGATTCGTACCCATTTGGAAGCGGAATGGGCGGATACGATCGTTGAATTGAAAAATCGGGCCAAGATGATGCGTTTCCTTACGGCGCAGCAGTTGTCACAGGTTCAAATGGAATATTGTCGCAAGGCGGCGGATATTTTACATACATCCATCAAGCAATCCTGGTCGGCGTTTTCTACTGGTGACGAAAGTGATGATATGGCTCTGTATGCTGAATATGCCATCGATTTTGCGACGCTGGCAATGCGTTACGCATTGATGGTGGTGGCGTCGGCGGTAGATACACAAAATGAAGAAACGAACAATAATCATGATAAGGAAGATGGCAAATGAATGAAGTGAAAAATCCGAAAAGGCCCTTGTATTTTTACTATGGGATTGTTCTGATCATCCTTCTCTTGCTGAATATGTTTTTAATGCCAACGATCAATAATCGACAAGTCCAGGAAGTGGACTATGGTACATTCATGCAGATGACGGAAGATCACGAAATTGGCAAAGTAGAAGTTCAGTCGAATCAGATCGTTTTCACCAATAAAGATGAAACACAGATTTATAAAACCGGGCTCATGGATGACCCAAATTTGACAGAGCGTTTGTATGATTCTGGTGCAAAGTTCTCCAGCGATATTGTTGAGCAGATGAGTCCGTTGATGAGTTTCATCGTGAGTTGGGGGATTCCGCTGCTGATCTTTATTGCACTTGGACAATGGATGTCAAAGAGGCTTATGAAGGGCAGCGGCAATTCAATGATGTTTGGCATGGGAAAGTCAAACGCTAAGATTTACGTCAAGTCCACAGAAGGCATTCGTTTCACTGATGTGGCAGGGGAAGATGAGGCAAAAGAAAATCTGCAGGAGATTGTTGATTACCTTCACAATCCATCGAAATACAAAGAGATTGGCGCTTCGATGCCAAAGGGCGTTCTTTTGGTGGGTCCTCCTGGGACAGGGAAAACCATGCTTGCAAAGGCGGTTGCCGGCGAATCCAACGTACCATTTTTCTCAATGAGTGGGTCTGAATTTGTTGAAATGTTTGTTGGTATGGGTGCTTCGAAGGTGCGCGATCTGTTTAAACAAGCCAAAGAAAAGGCCCCTTGCATCGTTTTCATTGATGAAATTGATGCCATCGGTAAAAAACGTGAAGGCAATTTTGGCGGCAATGACGAACGCGAGCAAACACTGAACCAGCTGTTAACGGAGATGGATGGGTTTGAAGAAAACAGCGGCGTGATTATTCTTGCGGCTACGAACCGTCCTGAATCACTGGACCCTGCTTTGACACGCCCGGGACGTTTTGACCGTCGTGTTCCAGTAGAATTGCCTGATCTTAAGGGGCGTGAAGAAATTTTGAAAGTTCACGCGCGTAAGGTGAAAGTCGCAAGCGACGTTGACTTTAATAAAATTGCACGCATGGCGTCCGGCGCTTCCGGTGCAGAATTGGCCAATATCGTCAATGAAGCGGCACTGCGTGCGGTGCGTGACGGACGTAAATATGCCACACAGGCCGATTTGGAAGAAAGCATAGAAGTTGTCATTGCTGGCTATCAGAAAAAGAATGCCATTCTCAGTGATAAAGAAAAATGGGCAGTGGCGACACATGAGATCGGTCATGCATTGGTGGCTGCACTGCAGACCAATTCCGCGCCAGTGCAGAAAATCACGATCATTCCTCGTACATCTGGCGCCCTTGGCTATACCATGCAGGTGGACGAAGATGAGCACTATCTGATGACGAAAGAAGAAATCGAAAACAAGATCGCTACCTTAACGGCTGGTCGTGCAGCTGAAGAAGTGGTATTGGGATCGATTTCCACAGGAGCAGCCAATGATATTGAACAGGCTACAAAATTAGCACGTGCCATGATCACACGCTATGGCATGAGCAAAGACTTTGACATGGTAGCATTGGAAACAGTCAATAATCAGTATCTTGGCGGCGATGCTTCATTGGCATGTTCTGCAGAAACACAAGCACGTATTGATGAGCAGGTCATTGAACTTGTGAAACGCCAGCATGAAAAGGCTGGAAAAATTCTGCTCGAACATCGTGATAAGTTGCGTGAGCTTTCGGAATACCTGTATCAAAAAGAAACCATCACAGGCAAAGAATTTATGGAGATTTTGAATCGCTAGTCTGAAGGGATGTGAAGAAGGCAGCAGGACATATGCATGTCCTGCTGCCTGTATGCTATGGAGCCAATTAAACTTTTATTCACCTTGGATAAGAATTACTTGCCGCAGTTGCACGTAGTTTTGACATCGCTGCGTTTCAACAATCCTGGTGAGACCTTTGACATTTACATGATGCATCGCGGTTTAGCGGAAGACGATTTAGAAACGATTGCGCGTCGCTGCCAGCGCTATCAATGGACCTTTAAAACAATTACTGTCGATGAAACGTTATTTGCCAACGCACCGGTAACCAAGCAGTATCCGCAGGAAATGTACTATCGCATGTTAGCTCCTCATCTGTTGCCTGGGGATGTTGATCGTGTGCTTTATCTTGATCCGGATATCTTGGTCATCAATCCATTGCGAATCCATTGCGTCCTTTGTGGGAGACTGAGCTCGATGGACATCTTTTTGCGGCAGCAGCGCATACTGGAAAGACCGAATTGGTATCAAGTGTGAATCGCGTGCGGTTAAACGTGGAAAATGATTATTTTAACTCTGGCGTTTTGCTCATTGATTGTGAAGCAGGGCGCAGAAATATTGAACCGCAGAAGCTTTTTGATTTTACGGCCGCTCATGGCAAACAATTGATTCTACCCGACCAGGATTTGCTCAATCAATTGTTTGGTGCGCAGGTGCTGCCTGTAGAGGATGCAATTTGGAATTATGACCATAGGGATTATCATGGCTACTACCTCACCAGCGGCGGTCGTATGGATGTGGATTGGGTAATGAGCAATACGGCTATTCTGCACTTCTGCGGAAAAGCGAAGCCGTGGAAACCTTCCTATCGCTATCGCTTTGGGGTTTTATATAAACACTATCAACAACTTACACGTCATGAAATGGCAGTATTATTGGGTGTATAATTTTTGTCAGGAGGCTAGCAGACAGTTTATACTGTGTCTGCTGGCCTGATTTTTATGAAAAGAATAAATGCTGTTTATCTTTTTGACCGGAAATTCCCCTTTACTTCCCTAGGAATACTATGTATAATGCATCTAACAAAATAACATTTATCAAGAGCGGCGGAGGGAACTGGCCCAGTGAAGCCCGGCAACAGCCTGCATAGGTAATGTGCTAAATCCAGCAGACGACGTCTGGCAGATAAGTGATCGATAGCGTACACCATTTCCTGCCGGAAATGGTGATTTTTTATACCTTGGTGTTGTTGTTTTGTTGCCTGTTGTGGGAGTGGCCATTTACCACGACAAATTTAAAAAAGATAGGAGAATGATGATGAAACTCAAAAAATGGATTGCTACCGCTTTGGTAGCGACGCTTGCTGTAGGCTTGTTTGCAGGATGCGGCGGCAATAACAACAGCACAGGGAGTGCTGCGGAAAGCAGTGCTTCTTCTGACGATAAGGTGATTACTATTGGGGCATCTGTGACACCACACGCTGTCATTTTGAATCATCTTGCTGACCAGTTTGAAAAAGAAGGCTACGAACTCAAGGTTGTTGAATTTACTGATTTTGTACAGCCAAACAATGCGCTGGAAGCTGGCGATTTGGATGCCAATTATTTCCAACATCAGCCATACCTTGATAATTTTAATGAAGAAAATGGAACCGATATTGTTAGTGTAGGGGCCAACCTGTATATTCCAATGGCGATCTTTTCTAAGAATTTGACCAATCTTGACAGCATTCCTGATGGTGCGACGGTTGCTGTACCAAACGATACCACCAATGAAGCACGCGCGTTGCTTCTCCTACAGGAAAATGGATTCATTACACTTAAAGATGGTGTGGATGTTACGGCGACCGTCATGGATATTGAAGAAAATCCACACAATCTGGAGTTCGTTGAAATGGATGCTGCACAGATTCCACGTGCTCTTGAGGATACGGATCTTGCCATTGTCAATGGCAATTATGCCCTCGATGCTGGTTTGAATTTGGATGACGCACTGCTCATTGAAAGCTCCGACAGTACAACCGCTCAAACTTATGCCAATGTCATCGCGGTACGTGCTGGTGAAGAAGATACAGAGAAGACCAAGGTCATTGTCAAAATTTTGACTTCCGATGAGACCAAGCAATACATCCAAGACAGCTTCAATGGTGCTGTTTTGCCAGTATAAATAGTGTGCTCTTTTCGTCCTTGAGCACATCGCTTGAGGACGAAAAGAAAGACGATTTGCAGCTTGGGATCAATTGTGAGGCATTTTTAGAAATAAGTACCGCTTATTCGTTTTTCCGTGAAATCCCTTTACTTTTGTCGAAATATTATCTATAATGCTACTTAACAGAATAACATTTATCAAGAGCGGCGGAGGGAACTGGCCCAGTGAAGCCCGGCAACAGCCTGGAAGGTAATGTGCTAAATCCAGCAGACAATGTCTGGCAGATAAGTGATCGATAACGTACACCATTTCCTGCCGGGAATGGTGCTTTTGTTTATTAGGTGTAATTTTTTGAAAGAAGGAATATCAATGAACAATGAAGAACTGAAAAATACTTCAGTGGCTACTCAGTGCATTCAAGGGGGATACATTCCAGGGAATGCAGAATGTCGTACCATGCCGATCGTGCAATCCACGACGTTTAAATATGATAAAGCAGATGATTTGGCCGATGTGTTTGACCTGAAAGTTGGTACCCCAATGTATACGCGCCTTGGCAACCCATCACTGTCTTGGCTCGAAGAAAAGATCGCACTCATGGAAGGCGGTGTTGGCGCTTTGACCACATCATCCGGTCAGGCAGCAACCCTCTTCTCCATTATCAACATCACCCGTGCTGGTCAGCATGTTTTGGCATTGAGCAATTTGTATGGCGGAACCCACACCTTGCTTGGCAGTGTATTGCCACGTATGGGTATTGAAGTCACCTTCATCGAACCAACCCTTTCTTTGGATGAAATGAAGACGTATATTCGTCCAGAAACCCGCTGCATTTTTAGTGAAATGCTTGGTAATCCTGCTCTTGATGTGCTCGACTTGGATAAGATGACCACGTTGGCAAAATGGGCAGATGTACCACTGATTGTTGACAACACGTTCCCAACGCCTTATCTTTGCCGTCCAATCGAATTTGGTGCGAACATTGTTGTGCATTCTGCCACCAAGTACCTTGATGGTCACGCCACTTGTGTTGGTGGTGTTGTTGTCGATGGTGGGAACTTTAATTGGGACAATGGCAAATATCCTGAACTGACCACCCCAGATCCAGACTATCATGGTCTTGTTTACACGGAAGCATTTGGCAATGCTGCTTATATTGCAAAAGCGCGCGCCGGTTTGCTGCGTGATATTGGTGCAACCATGTCTCCATTCAATGCATTCCTTATCAACCTTGGCTGTGAAACATTGGCTGTTCGTATGCAGCGTCACAGTGAAAATGCATTGGCTGTTGCTGAATATTTGGCAGCACATGATAAGGTAGAATGGGTCAGCTATCCTGGCCTCAAGAGCGATCCAAACTATGAACTTGCTCAGAAATACCTGCCAAAAGGTTGCTCCGGTGTTGTTGCGTTTGGCCCTAAAGGTGGCAGTGCAGCTGCAAAGAAAGTCATTGATAGTGTAAAATTGACCACATTGGTTACCCATGTTGGTGACTTGCGCAGCCATATGCTGCATCCTGCCAGCACCACACACCGTCAGCTTGATGATGAAGCACTTGTAAAAGCTGGCGTTCGTCCAAATCTGATTCGTTTCAGCGTTGGCATTGAAGACATCAATGACATCCTCGCTGATCTCGATCAGGCACTCGCTCAGCTCTAATTCTTGCTTTCTCGATAGATGGGGCTGTCTTCATGGACAGCCCATCGTTGTTTTTTTGTGAAAGTAAAGGAGGGTACGCATGCCTGTTATCATACCAAAGGATCTCCCTGCCACCGAGACCCTCAAACAGGAATTCATTCCAGTCATGCATGAGGAGCGCGCTCGAACTCAGGATATTCGTCCCCTGCACATCGGGCTATTCAACCTTATGCCGAAAAAAATTGCCACAGAAACTCAGTTTTTACGTTTGATCGGGAATACACCGTTACAGGTAGAAATTGACTTGATTATGCCAACAAATCATAAAAGCAAAAATACGCCACAAGATCATCTGCTCAAATTTTATCATCCATTCAGCGATGTGAAAGACCGCCGCTATGATGGTTTTATTGTCACCGGAGCACCGGTAGAGATGCTGGATTTTGAGCAAGTGGATTATTGGGAAGAGTTGTGTGAGGTCTTTGACTTTTGCAATACCAATGTATATTCAACCTTCTTTATTTGCTGGGCAAGCCAAGCGGCATTTTATTATTACTATGGTATTCCTAAATATATTTTGGAAGAAAAATTATTTGGTGTTTTTCCGCATCGATTGATTCGTGATCGCGATATCACGCGTGGATTTGACGATGTGTTCTATTGTCCACATTCTCGCCATACAGAAAACCGTGCGGCAGATATTGTTGCTTGTCCAGATTTGAAAGTATTGGCACAAAGCGATGAAGCAGGACCACTGTTGACCACAACCATTGATCAGCGTCATTATTTTTCTTCTGGACACATCGAATACGATCCGCTGACATTGGCAGAAGAGTATGAACGTGATGTGAAAAAGGGCCTCGATAATGTGCCATTTCCACATAATTATTTTCCTGGAGATGATCCAAATCTGGCGCCAATTGTGCGCTGGAGAGGCCATGCGAACCTGTTGTTTTCAAATTGGATGAACCACATTGTTTATCCTGGTACCCCATATGACCTGCGCGATCTTACACCACGTAAGCCGCGTCGTTGAAAGAGGAGAGGACATCTATGCAAGAGGCGAAAGACCTCATTCAAATACGAGACCTGCATAAGGTCTTTAAAATCAA
>JAXJBF010000057.1:0-43984 GCA_036303105.1 Peptococcaceae bacterium
ATGACTACATATGGCCAGCAGAGGCGAAATTGACTGATGATGATGTATATTGGGGCTCATGTCTGGGAATGCTTGAAATGATCGCCAGTGGCACCACCTGTTTGGTTGATATGTACGACCATTGTGACGCCATTGCTGAAGCCATTAGTGATGGCGGTATGCGTGGTATTCTCAGCCGTGGCAGCGTTGGTATGAACGATCCGGAAGGTAGAGGCATTGCTGAGAATGACGCCATCTATGCGCGTTGGCATGGTGCTGAGGATGATCGCATTCGTGTTTGGTATGGGCCACATGCACCAAATACCTGTCCTGGAGAATACATTCAGGAGATGGCGGCTCATGCACGCGAACGTGGCACTGGGGTGCACATTCATGTGGCCGAAACGAAGGGCGAGTGGGAGTGGTGTAAAAACACACATGGCATGACACCAGCAGCTTGGCTGGATAGCCTTGGTGTACTTGATGTGCCAACATTGGCAGCTCATAGTGTCTGGCTCGACGACGCAGACATTGCCATTTATGCAAAACATGGCGTTGCGGCAGCCCACAATCCGATCAGCAATCTTAAACTGGCAAGCGGGGTTTGCCGCGTTGAAGATCTTCAACGTGCCGGAGTGACTGTTGCCTTGGGAACAGATGGCTCTTCAAGCAATAATATTATGAGCATGCACCGTGAACTTCAAGTAGCTGCACTCATTCATAAGATTCGTCATTATGATGCACAAGCAGTTGGTGCGCATGATGCATTGAAGATGGCAACAATTGAAGGTGCCAAAGCCATTCGCTGGCAGGATGCTATTGGCAGCATTGCTGAAGGGAAAAAGGCAGATTTGACCCTTTACAAATTGGATGCGCCATGGAACGTGCCACATCATGATGTGGTCAGTAACCTCGCCTACGCTGCACAACAGAGTGATATTGACAGCGTTTTTGTACAGGGTGAATGTTTGTATAAGCATGGCGACTATACGACACTCGATAAAGAGCGCATTCTTGCAGAAGCAGAAACGCGTGCAAAGCGTCTCATTCAATAAGTAATAATGACCGTTGACGGTGGAGCTTTTGAACACACGTTGACGGTCAGTTTGTTTTGTTACGATGAATTTTTGGAAAATCCAATGACAACAGCGAGGCTTTTTGTTAGTATTACTGTGTATCATTTAACTATAAAAATTGCTGACACGTGAGTGTCATAATCAATAGAAATTCAGGTGATAATTTTGGATTGGATGGAAGTAACATGTGTGCTGGCCAATCGCCGTGGCTTGGAAGCGGTAACGGATATTTTTAACACATTTTTTCCGAATGGAACGATGGTGGACGATCCGCAGTCAATCCTTAAACATGTGGAAAGTGATGACTGGGATGCGCATGAATTTTCAGAGGAGATTCTAGCCAGAGAGTCACTGAAAGTGAGTGGCTATTTTGAAATGGATGAAGCGTGGACCAATCGACGTGACGAATTGAAGCATCAGGTAACATCGGCACTTGCTGCAATCGATGAGACAGCAGAGTGGAAAGAGGAACGGATTCCGGACGAAGACTGGTCAGAATCTTGGAAAGAACATTATAATGTGTTGCATTATGGTACGCGCATCCAGGTTGTGCCAGAATGGTTGGAACCAGATATTCCTGAAGATATCGTTATTCGCATTGAACCAGGTATGGCTTTTGGTACCGGCGAACATGAGACGACATCACTCTGTATGAATTGGCTGGAAGAATTGATCGAGCCAGAAATGACGGTTTTTGACGTTGGCACAGGCAGCGGTATTCTGGCTATTGCAGCGCGTGCATTAGGTGCTGGGCGCGTGGATGCCATGGATTACGATGATGTAGCTGTATGGGCAGCGGTTCAAAACGCAGCACGCAACAATTCGCAGATCATGATTTATAAGAGCGATTTGCTTAAAGGCTGTGTGGGCCAGGCCGATCTCATCATTGCTAATATTGTTGCGGATGTCATCATTAAACTTGTGCCACAGCTGCAGGAACATTTACTGGATCATGGTAGATTTTTATGCTCGGGCGTACTCGTAGAACGGTCGGCAGATGTGCGTGAAGCGCTTGAATCGGCTGGTTTTACGATCGTGGAACAACGAGAAGATGGCGAATGGTGTGCCATTTTGGCTGAGGTAAAGGAGGTTGAGGCATGAGCCATCGGATTCCGATTTCAGATTTTATTATAAGATTGCGAGAAGAAGGTCTTCTGACCATGTGGCAGGGGGATCCTGATTTAATCATTGAGGACATTCAGTATGATTCCCGCCGGTGCAGTGCCAATAGTTTGTTCCTTTGCAAAGGTGCGGCTTTTCAGCCTTCGTTTATTACAAAGGCAAAAGAAGCTGGCGCAGTTGCCTATCTGGCAGTACGTCCGTTTGATGAAGGGGAAGAGTTGACGGCGCTCATTGTCAGTGATATTCGCCGTGCGCTGGCTGTGGCCGCAGATGTGTTTTTCGAATCTCCCTGGAAAAAGTTGCACATGATTGGTGTGACGGGTACCAAAGGAAAATCGACGACAGTGACCTTGCTCAAAGACATTCTCGATGCACACGCCAAAGCTAATGGGCTGCCGCTGACAGGGCTGACTTCTTCAACACGTGTATTTGATGGCAAGGTAGACATGCCTGCCCAGCTGACGACGCCAGAAAATGTTGACCTCTATCGTTATCTGGATGAGGCGGTAGAAAGTGGTTTGAAGACGATGATCGTTGAGGTATCAAGTCAGGCCTTGAAGTACCATCGTGTAGGTGGTATTCATTTTGATGAAGGTGTTTTTTTGAACATTGCGCCAGATCATATTAGTGATATTGAGCATCCAAACTTTGAAGATTATTTTGCCAGCAAACTCATGCTTTTTGCGGTGACGAAACATGCCTATATCAATACCAACAGTGATCGTTTGTCAGACATCGAAAAAGCAGCGGCACAGTGTGAGGCTGTGACGACCTTTGCTGTGGAAGGCAATGCAGAATACCAAGCCACACATATTGAAAGCGATAAAGAGGGTATGGCGTTTGACTTACATACTGTAGCAGATACGTATCATTTGACAACAGCTATGAGAGGCATTTTTAATGTAGAAAATGCTTTGGCCGCAGCCACTGTGGCTTTAAATCTTGGGGCTTCTTTGGACAGCATCCAACAAGTCTTGAGCAATGTGCACTTTGCTGGTCATATGGTTTATCGGCACAGCTTAGATGGCGTAACGGCTATTGTGGATTATGCACATAATGATATTAGTTTTCGTAAAGTCATTGAAACGGTACATGTTGACTATCCCAACGCACCAATCTGGTTTGTTTTCGGTTCTGCTGGCAGTAAGGCACAAAGCCGACGCGCCGATTTAGGACGCATTGTTTGTAAAGAAGCAGCTCGCGTATATTTAGTGCCGGATGATCCAGCGAAAGAAAATGTTTTGGATATAAACGATGAAATTGCTGCACATTTTACGCAGCCAGTACCATTTGTATCTTTGGCTGATCGTGCAACAGGTATCAAAGATGCGATTCTGAGTGCTCCATCAGGAACCGTGGTGCTCATTCTTGGCAAAGGCAGTGAAACAGCACAAAAAGGTCCAAAAGGGCCAGAGCCTTATGCTGGAGATCTGCCGCTTGCTGAACAGGCGTTGGCAGAGCGTGATGACCATGGTGCCAGAGTGTCGTTATTTTTTGAATGACGTCGCATTCTGAGACGATTTATGCTATGATAATCGTATATGTGAAAAAGGGAGGCATCCTATGAATATAATAGAAGATACAAAATCAGCGTTGCGCCAAGCAGTGGTGGCTGCTTGTGAACAGGCAATGGCTAATGGTACTCTGCCTCAGGCAGAATTGCCGGATTTTGTCATTGAGACACCAAAAGATGAAAAAAATGGCGACTTTTCAACAAATGTTGCCATGCAATTGACGCGTATCATGCGTCAAAATCCACGTAAGATTGCAGAGGCTATTGTTAATGGTATTGCATTGCCTGATTTGATTGATCATATTGATATTGCTGGTCCTGGTTTTATCAATTTCTATCTTGTCAATCATTGGCTGCATAAGGTGCTGCCAGCTATTCAACAGGAAGATGCCGATTATGGCAAGAGCAATGCGGGTAATGGCGAACGTATTCAGGTTGAATTTGTCAGTGCCAATCCAACAGGCTTGCTCCACATGGGCAATGCACGCGGCGGTGCCTTGGGCGATACCTTGGCTGCCGTGCTCAACGAAGCTGGTTATGCCTGCGACAAAGAATACTACATCAATGATGCAGGGAACCAGGTAGAGAACCTTGGCAAATCGGTGGAAGCGCGTTATTTTGAATTGCTTGGCCGCGATGATTATGAAATTCCTGAAGATGGCTATCATGGAAAAGACATCATTGCGACTGCACAGCGTCTTCTCGACGAAAAAGGCGAAGCTTTTGTGGACATGCCGGAAGCGGAACGCCGTCAGGCCATGAAAGAATATGCGCTGAAAGAAAAAGTAACCGGCATCCGTGGCAGCCTGGAAAACTTTGGCGTGGTGTTTGACAACTGGTTTAGTGAGCAGAGCCTGCATGATGCTGGTGATGTGCATGAAGTTGTTGAGATTTTGCGTGACAAAGGCTATGTCTATGAAAAAGATGGCGCGCAATGGCTGCAATGTACCGCTTGGGGCGAAGAAAAGGACGAAGTTCTTGTACGTTCTAATGGTACACCAACTTATTTTGCTGCTGATATTGCGTATCATCGCAATAAATTTGAACGTGGCTATAAACGTTTGATCAATATTTGGGGTGCTGACCATCATGGACATGTTGCTCGATTAAAAGGTGCAATGACTGCGCTGGGTTATCCTGGTGATGATATTACTGTCATTCTCATGCAGTTGGTCCGTCTTTATCGTGGCGGTGAAATTGTTAAGATGAGCAAGCGCAGTGGCCAATATGTCACCCTTGATGAATTGATCGAAGAAGTTGGCAAGGAAGCAGCGCGTTTCTTCTTTATTATGAGAAATCCAGATAGTGCACTCGATTTTGATTTGGATTTGGCCAAAGCTGAATCCAGCGACAACCCTGTGTATTATGTTCAGTATGCCCACGCACGTATTTGCAGTATTTTATCTGTAGCTGGTGTGGAAACGCCGCTTGCCAAAGAGGTAGATCTTTCTCTGTTAACTGAAGAAGCGGAACGTGTTTTGATCCGCAAGCTGGCTGAATGGCCACAGGAAGTGGCGGATGCAGCACGCGAATTGGCACCATATCATTTGGCTTATTACGCAAAAGATCTGGCAACAGCGTTTCACAGCTTCTATAACAGCTGCAAGGTACTTACCGATGACGCAGCGCTGCGTGATGCGCGTTTGGCGCTGGTTGACTGCAGCCGCATCACTTTGCGTAATGTATTGCAACTTCTGGGTCTGACAGCCCCAGAACGCATGTAAAATATTAAGGAGGAATTTAAACATGCCACTCGTAAACGTCGATACTCTTTTGACCGCTGCCGAAGAAGGCGGCTATGCGGTCGGCGCATTTAACTGCAACAACATGGAGATTGTTCAAGCCATTATGATGGCTGCTGAAGCAGAAAAATCTCCAGTCATCATCCAGGCTAGCCAAGGGGCTATTAAATACGCCGGTTTGAACTACATTGTTTCTTTGGTTAAAACTGCTGCAGAAGCATCCACCATTCCAGTTGCTCTGCATTTGGATCATGGTACGAGTTTTGATCAGGTCATTCAGTGCATTGGCAATGGCTTTACTTCTGTCATGATCGACTGGTCCAAACATCCACTAGAAGAAAATATCGCTGTTACGAAAAAGATTCTCGATGTTGCCAATCCATTGAACATTTCTGTCGAAGCAGAACTTGGTAAGATTGGTGGGACTGAAGACAATGTAACTGTCAGCGAACGTGAAGCCACCTTTACCGATCCTGCTGAAGCAGAATATTTCGTTCAGCAGACAGGTATCCGTTCTTTGGCTGTTGCCATTGGGACGGCGCATGGTCAGTACAAAGGGGAACCAAAACTCGATTTTGACCGTCTGAGTGAAATCAAAAAACGTGTCAATATTCCAATTGTACTTCACGGATCTTCCGGTGTACCAGACGAAGCACTGCGTGAAGCTGTTAAGCGTGGCGTACGTAAGATCAACATTGATACCAATCTGCGTGAAGCCTTTACTGATGGCGTGCGTGAAGTGCTTGCTGAAAAACCAAATGAAATTGACCCTCGTAAGATTCTCGGTCCTGCACGTGAAAAAATGGCAGAACGTGTTGCTGAAAAGATTCGCATCTTTGGCAGCAATGGCAAAGCGTGAGGAGGCATTGCATCATGGAAAGAGATCTTGTCATCGAATTTGCTCGTGTTACTGAAGCCGCAGCCATCAACTGTGCAAAATGGATTGGCCGCATGGAAAAAAATTCGGCCGATGGCGCAGCTGTAGAAGCGATGCGTAAGATGTTTGATACCATTCATATCTCTGGTACCGTTGTTATTGGGGAAGGGGAAATGGATGAAGCGCCAATGCTGTATATTGGCGAAAAAGTTGGTCTTGGCGGCACTGAAGTAGATATCGCCGTGGACCCATTGGAAGGGACAAACCTCACTGCTAAAAACCAGCCAGGCGCTATTGCCGTTATGGCCGTTGCTGAAGCTGGTGGTTTGCTCCATGCTCCAGATATGTACATGGATAAGATCATCGTTGGCCCTCGTGCAAAAGGTGCCATTGATATTGATAAGACGGTAGAAGAAAATCTGCGCAATGTTGCGGCTGCGCTTGGCAAAGATGTCAGTGAAATGACGGTTTGTCTTTTAGACCGTGAGCGCCATGAACACATTAAACAAGCTTGCAAAGCCTTGGGTGCCAAAGTAAAGTTAATCACCGATGGCGACGTGGCACCAGCTTTGACGGTTGCTATGGATACTGGTGCAATTGATATGATCCTTGGCATTGGCGGGGCCCCAGAAGGTGTTTTGGCAGCAGCTGCTGTTAAATGCTTAGGTGGTGACATGCAGGGTCGTTTGGTTCCAGAAAATGATGAACAGGTACGCCGTATGGAGGCCATGGGGCATAGCGATGTGAACCAGGTGTACAATTTAAACGACCTGGTCAGCGCTGATGATGTGATGTTCATTGCAACAGGCGTTACCAATGGTGACGTACTTCAAGGCGTCAAGGATATGGGTGATCGTGTAAAAACTCATACTGTTGTATTGCGTAACACTTCTAAGACGGTTCGATTTATTGAAGCTGCATACAAGAAGCCTCATGAAATCAATGCATAAGTAACGACCTTAAGCCTCTGATCCAATTATCAGAGGCTTTTTTTGTTAGAGGAGAGAGCAATATCATGAGCAAGTGTGAATACTGTCTCTATTATGATTACGACGAAGAAATGGACTATTATGTTTGCGATATGCTTCTTGATGAAGATGAGCTGTATAAATTCCTCAGCGATACATTTGACGATTGTCCGTATTATCGTATGGGGGACGATTACACCATTGCACGCAAGCAATAGGGAGGGAGAAAAATGATTCAGGTTGATTCAGAAAGATGCATAGGTTGTGGTGCCTGTGTTGCAGATTGTTTTCCAGAAGCATTGAAATTAGAAAATGGTAAAGCCATGTTGGCGGGAACCTGTATTGAATGCGGGCATTGTTTTGCTGTATGTCCAAGTGATGCTATTGCGATGCCAGAAAGCTATCCAACAGATACTGTTATTGAATATAGCGATTGGACGCCAGAATTTGATCCAGACGCATTCATGGCTGCGATTCAATCACGTCGTAGTATTCGACATTTTACAGGGGAAAAGTTGTCCAGAGATGAGATCGCTGCCATTTTAGAAGCCGGACGTTTTACGCCAACTGGCAGCAATGCCCAAAATGTACGTTATACCGTTGTACAAGATACCCTGGACGAGGTGAAGAAAGATGTGTGGGAAGGCTTTGACGCCATCATCGACGGCTATGTTGCCAAACAGGGAAAAGGACGCCTTTATACTACATTGACGCGAATGCGTGCGCATTATCAGGAAAATGCATCGGATGATCACCTTTTCTTTAATGCGCCAGCATTGCTTATTGTTTCGTCACCGTCACCGCTTAATGGAGGATTGGCTGCCTCAAGTATTGCCTTGATGGCACATGTCAGAGGTTTCGGAACATTGTATAGTGGGTTTATTCAGATGGCTTTGAGTAAGAATGCTCGTCTATGTGAAAAATTGAATATCAAACCGGAAGAATTAAATGCTTGTTTGCTGATTGGCAAACCAGCAGTGACTTATCATCGCACCGTACCACGTAAACCAGTGAGCGTAGAGTGGAAGTGAGTCAATTGACAGAAACACTGGAGAACGAACATTCATGGATTGCTGTACTTGCAGGAACGCCAGTAGATAGTCAAATGGGGGTATCTGTTTTGGCACAGCATGGTTATGAAGGCCGCGCATTTCCTTTGGCAGAAGACCCTTGGAAGCAAACAGCTTTTCAGCTTGCACCCTCTGATGAAAAACAGCGGGTCGTACGACAAGTGTTGGAAATGGTACAGCGTCAAGGATGTAAAAAAGCATTTGTCTATTGCAATTCTCTGTCGGCAGCAGTCAATTT
Source organism: Peptococcaceae bacterium (assembly GCA_036303105.1). Classification (GTDB taxonomy): domain Bacteria; phylum Bacillota; class Peptococcia; order Peptococcales; family Peptococcaceae; genus UMGS1590. The sequence goes on from JAXJBF010000057.1 coordinate 8,586, forward strand.
TACAGTATTGTCTAATGCGTTGGATATGACGATAGTGACACCTTTGTTGGTTTATCAAGATCTTGCATGTCAATACCAACATCTTGGGGTGGTTGCAGCAAATGCACAGGGATTAGCGGGCATTGAACGAACATTATACGCTGCGAATCCATCACTGGATTTACTTGGAAGTTGTGCATTAGGCGTTGTTCAGGCGATTGAGGCACACACACCTGCTGCAGACATTGTGACTTTATATCATTTGGAACAACTGACAAAATGGCTTGAACAATGTGGTATGGAGGCGCTGCTTTTAGGTTGCACGCATTTTCCTTATATTAAAAATGTGTTGTCACAGTGTACATCACTGCCATTGATTGATCCAGCGGAAGCAATGGTTCAAAAACTTTTTAGAGAAGAGTGATTAAACGAGGTTGTCGTTTGGAGGACAACCTCGTTTTTATTTTTTAGACTAGGAAAGCATGGTAAAAAATGGTTGTAAATTTTACATGTGCAGTATGTTGTTTCTGTTAAATGGTTGAAAGTAAATTGTATGAATTGGTCTGAAAGAGACAATTTTGGATTTATAGTATTGATAAATAAAACAATATCTAGTTAACGGGGACGTGTTATTTATATATATAGTACAATTTTTCAGAAAAATCCGATGGTGAAATTGTTATATTTTACAATGATTTTACATTTGCTCGCTTTTAGACTTAACACAGACTTATTAATATAAACCTGTAAGCGAATTTAACATTCGACTCAAAGAAAGAAGGTAAATAATGAAAAATTGGAAAAAAGTTGGGATCGCAGCGGTCCTCTGCATGAGTTTACTGGCAGGTTGTGGTGGAAATAGTGATTCGTCTTCCAGCGAAAGCAATAGTTCTTCCGCTTCAGCCGAAACACAGGATTTGAGCGGAAGCATCAGTGCTGCCGGTTCTTCTGCACTGAAGCCTTTGGTTGATGAAGCTGTTAATGAATTTGCTGATCTTTATCCTGATGTTGCCATCACCGTCGATGCTGGTGGTTCTGGCGAAGGTCTGAAGCAGGTTTCTGAAGGCACCATTGATATCGGTAATTCAGATGTTCCAGCAGAAGACAAATTGGATGCAGATCAGGCAGCAGAACTCGTTGACCATCAGGTTTGCGTTGTAACCATGGCTCCAATTGTTAACAATGATGTATATGATGCAGGCGTAACAAATCTGACAAAAGATCAGTTGATCGGCATTTTCACTGGTCAGATTACCAACTGGAGCGAAGTTGGCGGCCCTGATGAAGACATCGTTCTTGTAACACGCCCAACTTCTTCCGGTACCCGCGCTACTTTCCAGCAATATGCACTCGATGGCAATGAAGAAGCTTCCAACGCATCGATGGAAACAGATGATTCCGGCGTTCTTCTCCAGAATGTAAAAGACACCAAAGGTGCCATCGGTTATGTTGCACTTTCTTACCTTGTTGATAACCCAGGTGTTTCTACTGTAGCTATTGATGGTGTTGAACCTACACTTGAAAATACCTATTCTGGTGACTACCCAGTATGGACTTATGAACATATGTACACCAAAGGTGAACCAAATGATGTTTGCAAGGCATTTATTGACTACATCATGTCTGATGATTTTGGTGAAACGATGGAAAGTCTCGGTTATGGCGTTGCCTCTAAGATGACTGTTACCGAACACTAATATCAGGAGTAATCCTTATTGAAGCATGAAGGAGTGGGCTTATCATTTGATGGGTCCACTCTCTTTTACGGAAGAGGAAAGAAACATGATTGAAAAAAGTACGAAAGGAATGTTTTACAAAGAAAATGGTTGGCGAGGACTGGCTGTTTTCTTTGGCTTGTTTGTTATCGCATTGACCATATTAATCGGTGCATTCCTTATTTATAAAGGCTCTGATACATTTTTAACATTTGGCCATACAATTTGGGAATTTCTTGGATCTGCAGATTGGGAGCCAGTCGATAATGCTTCTGGCGGTGGCTCAGTCGGTGCTCTTATTTTCATTGTTGGTTCTCTTTGCACGTGTGCGTTGGCCTTGGTCATTGCTACGCCATTTGCACTGGGCTCCGCAGTTTTCATGACAGAAATTTCTCCAAAGTTTGGTGAAAAATTTTATCGACCAGTTGTTGAAATTTTTGCTGGTATTCCATCGGTTGTTTATGGATGGGTAGGGTTGACCGTCTTGGTTCCAGCCATCAAGGTTGTATTTGACCGCCAAGTTGGTCACTCGATTCTTGCAGCAGGCATCGTTCTTGCTGTCATGATTTTTCCGACGATTGCTAGTGTTTCTGCAGATGCTTTAGGTGCGGTACCATCCAATTGCCGCGATGCAGCATTTGGTCTGGGATCAACTCGTTGGCAAGCCATTTGGCGTGTGATGGTGCCGGCAGCAAAAAGTGGGATTGTCACTGGTATTGTATTGGGACTTGCACGTGCTTTTGGTGAAGCTTTGGCTGTTGCAATGGTCATTGGCCAGACAACAGCGTTGCCAACAAGTATTTTTTCGACGTCAAAGACACTGACAACAGAAATTGCTTCTCAGATGGGGAATGCAATGGAAGGCGGCGAACTGAAAGCGGCGCTGTGGACCATGGCTCTGCTTTTGTTCTTAATTTCGTTATTATTTATTACCATCATTCATCGCATTTCCGATAAAAGTGAGAAGGAGGACTAAGGACGTATGAATGAAAAATTAAAACGCGCAAAAACAATTGATAAAGTTATGACTGGCGTGTTTTATGGCCTTGCCATCTTCTTTATCGTATTGCTGGTTGCTTTTGCCGGAAAAGTCATCATTGGTGGTTTATTGGGTGCTACACCGGAAATGTTTGCGTTTGAACGATCTGGTAGTGTTGGCAACCAGTTGTTTAATACTATTTACTTAGTATTTATTGCTTTGGTGGCATCGGTTCCAGTTGGGATTTTTGCTGGTATTTATTTGGCTGTTTATGCGAAGCAAGGTCCATTGACAAAATTTCTGCGCATTTGTATTGAAACGCTGTCTTCATTGCCATCCATTGTTGTTGGTTTGTTTGGTTATTTGGTGTTCCTTGTTTTAATTGGAATGGATAAGAGTTTGTTGGCAGGTGCGTTGTCGGTTTCAATTTTGACATTGCCACTGCTGACCACAACGACGGAAGATGCTATTAAAGGTTTGCCTGCAGGATATTTCCATGGCAGCCTTGGCCTTGGTGCTACAAAATGGCAATCCATTTTCCACGTGTTGTTGCCAGCTTGCTTGCCTCGTATTATGACTGGGGTCATTCTTGCTGCAGGTCGTGGTTTTGGTGAAGCAGCAGCGCTTCTTTATACTACAGGGTCTGGGACTATGCTCAATTGGGGAAATTGGGATCCAACATCGGCAACCAGCCCATTGAATATTTTGCGCCCTGCAGAAACATTGTCTATTCAAATTTGGAACTTGCAAGTTAACGGCCAAGATCGTGCGTTGGCAAACCTTGCGTCGGCAGTTTTGATGATTCTTGTATTGGTGTTCAACATTGCAGCCAATGCATGGAGCAGACACATCGAAGCCAAAAATGCTGGCGAAAAAGCGTAAATTCCGGAAGAAAGGATAGTAATAAATAATGAGTGAAGTGAAGGCAAAATTTGATGTTCGCAATCTAAACCTTCATTATGGAGCGTTTCATGCATTGAAGGACATTAATATGAAGATTGGTCAAAATGAGATCACAGCATTGATTGGACCATCTGGATGTGGTAAATCAACATTTCTTAAAACGTTGAATCGTATGCAGGACTTTGTTCCTGATGTTAAGATTGATGGTGAGATCATCATGGACAATCAGGATATATTCCGCGATATGGATGGGATTGAGCTTCGGTATAAAGTCGGTATGGTTTTTCAGCAGCCGAACCCATTTCCAAAAAGTGTGTATGACAATGTGGCTTATGGGCCAAGAATTTTCGGTATCCGTAAAAAAGCAGATTTGGATGAAATTGTTGAACGCAGCTTGCGACAAGCTGCAATTTGGGATGAGTTAAAAGATCGCTTGAAGAAATCTGCGATGGGTTTATCTGGCGGTCAGCAGCAGCGCTTGTGCATTGCAAGAACACTGGCTGTTGAGCCTGAAGTGATTTTGATGGATGAACCAACCAGTGCCCTGGATCCAATTTCCACCTCGAAGATCGAAGACCTTGCGCTGGAATTGAAGAAAGACTATACTATAGTCATTGTCACTCATAATATGCAGCAAGCTGCACGTATTTCCGATAAGACAGCGTTCTTTTTACTGGGCGATATGGTGGAGTTTAATGATACAGGTACACTGTTCGCTAATCCAAAGGATCCACGCACTGAAGAATACATTACAGGGAGATTTGGTTAATGAGAGACTTATATGTAAGTCAGCTTGAACGGCTGAAAACGGAAATTGTTGAAATGTCTGTGTTGTGTCAAGAAGCTTTAGAAAAAGCTTCTGCAGCACTTTTGGAAGGCGATGAAGCGAAGGCGAATGAAGCACTCGCGTACAGCGTCTTAATCGATGATAAAGAATATGTCGTAGAAGCTTTGTGCTCCAGTTTGATTCTTCAGCAGCAGCCTGTTGCTGGAGACTATCGCTTGATTTCCACATCATCAAAGATTGTTGGAAATCTTTCTCGCATCGGTACACAAGCGGTGGATATTGGAGAAATTGTTCTTCGTAAAGAGTATAATAAACGACCAGTAACCTTGGATTATTTTAAAGAATTGGCAAAAGATGCTCAAAAAATGATCCATGATGTGATGCAAGCATTCGAAGAAAAAAATGTGCTATTGGCACGTGAAGTTAAAGCTTACGATGATGTTGTTGATGAGCATTTCTATAAAACGAAGCATAATCTTGCAGGCATGTTAAAACAAGCGGATTCCCGTGAAGAAACTGACTACGCTCTTGATCTTTTGATGATTGACAAGTATTATGAACGTATCGGGGATCATGTTGTGAAGATCGCCGAAGCTGTTGAATATTATGTGACAAACCAAATGCCAAAAGCAAACGATTGATCACCTCCAAGGAGGGAGCGAACAGTGATCTACTGTGTTGAAGACGAATCTGGTATTCGTAATATGATGGTGTATACATTGGAAGCGGCTGGGTTAAAAGCAAAAGGCCTTGAAGATGGAGCGGCTCTTTATGCTGCTTTGAAAGAACAAATTCCAAGTCTCATTATCTTAGATATTATGTTACCGGATGAAGATGGAATCTCAATTCTAAAAAAATTGCGTGTACAGTCCAGTACACAACGTGTGCCTGTCATCATGGCGACAGCAAAAAGCAGCGAATATGATAAGGTTGTTGGGCTTGATTCAGGAGCAGATGATTATTTGGTGAAGCCATTCGGAATGATGGAAATGGTGTCCCGTGTGCGAGCAGTCTTGCGTCGCTCTGCTCAAGAAGAAGTACCAGCCATTCAATTGGGAAAATTGTACCTCAATCCAAGTGCGCATGTTGTGATGATTGATGGGGAACCCATCGAACTCACGTATAAAGAATTTGAGATGCTCTATATGTTGATGTCAAATCCAGGGCGCGTATTTACTCGTCAACAATTTTTAACCTGTATCTGGGATCAGGACTATGATGGTGAAACACGTACAGTTGACGTCCATATTCGCAACCTGCGTCAAAAACTCGGAGCATGCGGCAATTATATCAGCACCGTTCGTGGTGTGGGTTACCGTATGGAGGTAAGCGAGTGAAAAAACGCATCTTTTTCACAGTCTTTGGCACAGCGCTGGTGACGGTGTTGGTGAGTCTGATTTTATTAGTAGGCTTTACCTATCGTTATATCAATGAAGACACAAAAGGGCAATTGCTTGCCCAATTGGATTACCTTGTTCAAGGCGTTGAAAACGACGGCTTGAATTATCTGGAGCAATTGAAAAATAACAGCTATCGCATTACTTGGATCGCAGCCGATGGCGCGGTCCTTTTTGATAATCGAAATGATGTCAAAAATATGGAAAATCACGCTGATCGTGAGGAATTTATTGAAGCAAAGAAAAATGGCATTTCTGAAGTTGAACGTGAATCGACGACGATGACATCACGTTTGATTTATGCGGCGGAGGAATTGTCTGACGGAACAGTGTTACGTGTTGCGGTTAGTAATATTTCTTTAGGTGGCGTGTTGTGGATGTTAGCAGGTCCCGCTGTGGTTTTGATTTTGTGTATTCTTCTAATGGCAACTTTTGTGGCGCGGCGATTGTCGCGACGCATTGTTGATCCACTCAATGATCTGGATCTTGACCATCCTTTGGCAAATGATACGTATGAGGAACTGTTGCCGCTGTTGCAGCGTATAGAACAACAGCATAAAGAGATTGCCGATCAAGCAGTACTTTTAGATCAGCAGAGGAATGAGTTTCAAACCGTCATTGATTATATGCGCGAAGGCTTGGTTGTGTTGAATCAGGAAGGCCATATCTTACTGATCAATTGCAGTGGCCGCAAACTTTTGAGAGCGATGGATCAAGAAGATGATGATGGCGATGATGAAATGATTATCAGCCGCGACTCGATGGTTACCGGACTGTTGGAAAAAGCTTACGACGGTAAAACTTCCAGTGCCAGCATTATCATTAATGACCGGACGTATGAGATTCATGCCAGCCCAGTGGAATCAGAAGAACGTATTCATGGTGCGGTGCTGTTTTTTGTTGATGTGACGGAGAAAGTAGAAGCTGAACAACTGCGTCGTGAATTTAGTGCCAATGTTTCTCATGAATTGAAAACACCTTTACATAGCATTTCTGGGTGTGCAGAATTATTGTTGAGCGGAATGGTTAAGGAAGAAGATGAACCGCGGTTTCTGAAACAGATTTATGATGAGGCACAGCATATGGTGTCATTGATAGAAAACATCATAAAAATTTCACGCCTGGATGAAGAAGCCGATGCGCTGCCTGTTGATAAAGTGGATCTTTTTGAAGTGGCACAATCTGTGGTTAAGCAGCTGAAACCACGAGCAGAGACGCGTGGCATTCTCATGGATTTAAGTGGCACACATGTGATCATTAAAGGTGCAAAAACTCTCTTGTATGAAATGCTATATAATCTCTGCGATAATGCCATTAAATACAATGTAGAAAATGGCACGATTTCTGTTAGTGTGAAGAAGACGAAAGATGCAGCAGTGGTGAAAGTTAAAGATACAGGGTGTGGCATTTCAGAGGATCAGCAGGATCGCATTTTTGAACGTTTCTATCGTGTAGATAAAAGCCACTCACGTGCCAGCGGCGGCACTGGGCTAGGCTTATCCATTGTGAAGCATGCAGCCATTTGGCACAATGCTACCATTAAGGTTAAGAGCAAACTGGGAAAAGGTACGACTTTTGTTGTAAGGTTTCCTTTAAAAAATAAAAAATAATTTTCTTTGTAACGAGGCCTCTTAATGGTCTCGTTTTTTGATTATAAGTGTGTTTTTAGAATATATTTGCTTAATTGTCAGACGTCGATTATACTATAGGAGGAAGGAGGGGATTCAATGAATGAATATTCCCAGGAATTGAATGAATGGGCAAAGGAACTTGCAGCGTTTCGTCTTCCTCGTTGGGAAGAACTGCCATCTTTGAATTTGTATATGGATCAAGTTGTTGCCTACATCAATGAAACCTTAGAGTTTTTATTGGTGGATCCTAATACTCAGGCGCCTAAAGGAAAAAAAGAAGATCGCCTTTTGACGTCTGCCATGATCAATAATTATGTCAAACAGCATTTTATTCCAAAGCCTGAGAAAAAACGCTATCATCGGGAGCATCTTGCTTGTCTGATTGTCTATGCTTTGTTCAAACAGGTATTGCCGTTGACAGATATTCAGAAAGGTGTCTACTTACAACTTTCATTATGTGATCGTAATTTTCAGATGGCCTATGACACTTTCTGTCAGCAGGTGGAAGCTAATCTGCTTTATGTAGCAGATGTTGCACAAGGGAAGCCTGTGCGAGAATTGGTTGATTCGGAAATGCCACAATCTGTTTTAGGGACAGGAATGGCGGCATTATCGCTGGCCTCAAAAATCTTGGCACAAAAAGTATTGGCGTTGAACACTCAGGACGATACAATAGATTACGGTGTCGAAATTGAGATGAATGCAGATGAAGAATCATAAATTTTGTGTATAAAAAAACCGCAACGAAAACAGGGTTTCGTTGCGGTTTTTTGTTATGCATCCAGGCCAAACATTAATGCCAAACGTCGTTTGGCTGACGGATGTGTGAGAGTGTCTAAAGCAGCTTGAACACGATGGATATCAGCATTTTCTTCATCAAGGGTAACGAGTGTTTGAACATCAAGCAGAAGGCGATGCAGATTGTTTTCAATAGACCGTCCATGTTTTTGCATGGCGATAAGAGAACCTACTGCAGAGGCTTCGAAAACAGCCAAGTTGGCATCGTCAAGTAAATCTTTGATGTAGGTGCTGATAACAATTGGCTTGAAAGTGTTGCTTTCATCATCAGCAGGATTGATGCTTTCGTCATTAAGATCATAGAGTGCAGCAGCGGCAGCGACAATAAGGGTATCTTCTTCGTTCAGTTGTTCTTCAACTGCTAAAGCGTGAGCCAGCGCGAAGCGCTTCATGATACGGCTGGCTTGAGCACGATCATTACCAGCCTTGTCTAATGCAGTAGCAAGCAGTACATTCAGTTTTGCGTTATTCATGTTGTTTCTCCTCCACAGATTGAATACGTTGAGCCATATTTTGATATTTGTCACGACGATCGTCGATTTTAGCAACAGTGTACACACGTTGGACGCCATCTTCAAAGAGTGCTTCCTGCATTTTTTGCAGGCAGCGATAAAGATCTGAAAGTGCCCCTTCTAATACGGTCCCCATCGGGTTGAGCTGATAATTAACGTGCGGATCGGCTTTTGCAATATCCAGCACACGTGCGATGTATGGACTACAACTGGTCGTGTCAGTACCCATTGGGATAATGGTGATCTCCATTAGTGCCATAGATAGAACCTCCTTTAGTAATAGACAGCAAAGTTAGCCTATGAATGATGCATAAACCCTAGTATATTTTATGTTTTTTTAGATGGCATTGTTGCTGTTTTTTGCTATAATAGTCTGTAGTTCATAGTATAACATATGAAATGTCATTGTAATAGGAGTGATTATTTATGGAACAACGTGTATGTGTATTATTGGCCCCTGGTTATGAAGAGGTGGAAGCCTTAACCCCAGTTGATTATCTGCGTCGTGCAGGTGCAACGGTTGATATTATTAGCACCATCGAAGACATTACGGTACCAAGTGCTCATCAGGTACTGGTTCAGGCAGATTCCTTTTTAGAAGATATTAAGCCAGAAGATTATGATATGATTGTAGTTCCAGGCGGTCTGCCAGGTGTACCAAATTTGATTGCTAATGAAAAAGTATTGGCGTTTGTAAAAGCAATGGCCGACCAAGGGAAATGGGTGACTTCTCTTTGTGCTGGGCCATCTGTTCTTGATCATGCTGGGGTACTGGTTGGAAAATGTACCACTTGCTTCCCTGGCTGGGAAGGAAATCTTGTGAACATTGGCAGTTTCAGCGAAGATACTGTCGTTGTTGACGGCAAAGTGATCACATCTCGTGGTGCTGGTGCAGCTGGCTATTTTGCGTTGGCTCTCGTAGAAGCTTTGTATGGCAAAGAAAAAGCTTCAGAAGTAAAGAGCACTGTAGTCATGGATATTGTTGAGAAGAATCTTGGATTATAATTTTTTCTTTTGCAGCGACGAATGTAGGAAAAGAAAATGAAGAAATTTGCGATTATAATTTTTTTGATGCTTGCGACATTAGGTGTGCTTTCAGGATGTGAAAGCCAGGAATCTAAAGAGCGTCTTCAGGAAATAGAGACGGTTCTGGAATCGATGGATGCATCGCAAGTATATGAGATCTGTGATGAAGAAACCAAAGACGCTGTTTCAGAAGATCAGATTAAAGAGCGTATGAGTGCTGTCTATGATACATTGGCAGTGGAAAGTGTTGACTATGATCACTTTTCTAAGAACAAAGATGCATCTGGCGACGGTAAAACAGTATATGATGCAGATATTTTATTAAAAACTTCTAGCGGAGATATTGAATATACCGCGCAATTGGTTTTTACAGGCAGTAATCAAGATATGCAGCTTGCTTGGACACCAGAAGTTGTCATGACAGGATTAAGTGATGACAATACCGTTGACGTTGAAGTGACGAAAGGAAAGCGTGGCACAATTTATGCACGTGACGGCGAGGTTCTTGCTGAAGATAATGCAGACGGCACACGTTCGTATCCACAAGGGACATTAACAGCCTCCTGTGTTGGGTATGTACGCGCCGCGACTGCTGCTGAGATTGAAAATGGGACCGTGGAAGCTGTTCCTATTGGTACTGAAGTGGGCCGCAGTGGCTTTGAGAAAGCATATCAAGATCGACTTGTTGCAACAAGCGGCATTACGGTGACGCTGAGTGATGCACCAGATACCATCATTTATCAAAGCGAACCAAAAGATGGTGAGGACATCACCACAACCATTGATTTGGAGGCACAGCAGTTGGCTGTTGATACAATTAGTGGTGAAGAGGCTGCTGCTGTTGTTGTTGATCCAACCAATGGGCAGGTATTGGTCATGGCTGAAGGGTATTCCTATGATCCAACGCAGTGGCTTGATGAAAATCTTTCTGAAGAAGACTATGCAGCAGCTGTAGAAGGTGGTTATACACCTGGAAATGGCTTATTTGCCCAGAAAAATACGCCAGGGTCGACACAGAAATTGCTAACAACATTGATTGGCTTGAATAGTGGAACCATGACCACTGAAACCGGCTATGAAATCTACGGAGAAGACTGGGCACCTGCTGGTGGCTGGGGAAGTTACAAGGTTCACCGTGTGGTTGAATACAATGGCTGGGTAGATTTGCATGATGCGCTGGTGTATTCGGATAACATTTTCTTTGCACGCTGTGCATTAGATATGGGTTATGATACATTCAATAATGGTATGAAATCTCTTGGCATGGGAGAAAAGGTTCCAGGTGCCTATGATGTGGATACCAGCCAAATTACAGCAAATGGCGTGATTGAAGATGGTCATGAAACTGGTTTGGCAGACTCTGCTTATGGTCAGTATCAGGTACAAACCACTCCATTGCAGCAGGCGCTGACGTATGCATCGCTTCAAAATGGTGGTAAAATCATGAAACCTTGCTATCTTTTGGACGAAGAACCAGAAGTGTGGATTGATACTGGTACCAGTCAGGAAAATATTGATTTTATCAAAGATGCCTTGTGTGATGCAGTAACGATTCAACATCCATATGCTGATGCAAGTTCTGCTGGTGCGACCATTTATGCAAAAACTGGGACTGCTGAAATTGGCGCTGATGGGTCCACCAACCTTGGCTGGATTTGTGGCGGTGATCTCAATGATCCAAACTGGACAGCCTGCATCCAAGTCAATTATGTAGAAAATCGTGGCGGCTCGGATGTTAACGCTGCTTATTTGGGGCAGTTTGTGTCGGCGCTTTATAGCGCCAAAGGTGGTGCATATGTACCTAGTGGTACGCAAACAAGTGAGGATGCCACCAATGGAGACAATGCAGCAACAACAGAATAAATAGATACAACGACGCTTCTGTTTAATATGAGCAGAAGCGTTTTTTATTTTTAATGAAAGAATAACAGTTGATTTTTCGACTGTAAAATCTTTAAGAAAATATAGGGAATAGTAAATACCACTTCACTTATCGTATTATTTCTTGTATACTGAACGTAGTAATAAAATGTTCGTATTCCCAATAGGAGGAAAAAAATGAATGATTATGTAATTGATATTGGCGGAAACAAAGATATTACTCAGCAAGTAATGTCGAAGTTTTCACTGAGTTTGCTTCTCATGACTGTTGGTATGATTTTGGGGGCTATGTTTATTCCACCTGCAGTGGCTGCTGTTATGCCAATAGTTTGCTTTGTGATTTTGTTGATTGCTTTCTTTGCACGTTGGCGTCAGCGTTCAGCTGAAGGCGGTGCACTTTTCTCAATGAAATTTGTGTATGTTTTCGCTGCATTAGAAGGGGTTGGCTTGTATCCAGTCATCTTAGCTTATACGCAAGCCATTGGCGCAAAATTGGTCTTGGGCGCAGTAGCAGCGACCTTTGTTCTTTTCTTTGGCTTGGCAACTTATGCGAAGCGAACAGAACGTAATTTCTTGAACATGGGTTCCATCCTGTTTTTTGGTTTGATTGCGTTGATTTTGGCGTCGATTGTTGGGCTCTTTGTTCAGGCGACCATTCTTCAGACAGCCATTTGTGCAGGTGGGATTCTGATCTTCAGCGGCTATGTGCTTTACGACATCCAGATGATGAAGAGTGGCATGATGAGTGAAGACGATGTTCCCCTTATGGTATTGAACTTGTTCTTAGATTGGATCAACTTGCTGTTGTACATTCTGAGATTGCTTGGTTTGGTTTCAATTTCTGATAACTAAAATATAATGGTGCACAGCTTCATCTAACAGTGGGGCTGTGCGTTTTTTTATGGTACAATGTCGACAAGGAGGCGATCGTATGCTTTACATTTACAATTTAGAATGTTTGTCTGCGTCTGCTCAGGACGCCTTTATGACTGTTGCAGATCGTTGTGGCGAGGCTGTGTGCCGTATCACAGAGCGTGATCTAGAGAAAACGGTGGCAGAGTGCTTGGAAACCTTAGTTCCAATAGATATGAAGGCATTCCAAGTTGAAAAGCAACAAGAAGGAACGCCGTTTTTGTTAATGGATATTGATGATCTTGAAATAGATCCATTTTTAGAGCAGTTGCGCAAACACAAAGTGCGTATTGGTCATAAATGCATGGTGACAGAAAAAAATCGCCAATGGAAGGTGCAGAAATTGATTGGTGATGTGGCCGAAGAACATGCCATGATGACACAATTGGTTACACTGCAGCAAATGCTTGAAGCGGCAAAGGATTTCAAACAGGAAGATTATAATCCTCTACTATGGATGACGTTTACGCAAAAGAAGCAAGCAGCACAGGACCTTTTGGATCATGTTGGAAAAGCACCAATTTCTATTGAGGCCATTCAAACGATGACGAAAGACCTAAATCAAGCAGTTATGGCTTTAATTGTATCGCGAGGTGGTCATTCATGAAACGCAGTCCCGGAATTATTGCTGAACAGCGCACTATGACAGAGGCACTGCATGCACGCTTGGCAGATTCGCCAGGCACAGCAGATGCGCCAAATATTGTTGTTGACCCGTATGGCATTGCGCCGCTTTCGGCGCTTGTTGGTTTCGAAACGGATCAGGAAGAAGCCTTTAATGTTTCTTTACAAGATGAGTCTGGGCGTGTTTATTTAAATTATCTGACGCCTGCAGCTACGCAACATCGAATCATTGTGCCAGGGATGATCAACGGTGAAACGGTAACATTTATAGCGCAGGGTGATCAGGGTACGCAAGTGTCATGTGCCTTGCCAAAAGTGACAGTGGAAATGCCTATGCAAGTAGCGATGGTTGGTGAAGACGTGGCGCATCGATGGCTGTTTGCAGTTCCAGCGGATGGGGCGGGACAGCCAATTGCCATAAATAGGTTTGGTGCATTATGCTGGACGCTCAAATTGCCATTGAATCATCGCTTGACTATGCTGGATAATGGTCATTTTCTTTGCGGCGCACCGTTACAGTTGGCGCCTCCATACAGCGGCACTGCAATATGGGAAATGGATGCGCTGGGACATATCTATCGAGAATTCCGTTTTGAAGATGGTTTTGTCAGTGATTTTGTCCTTCTGCCAAATGGTACCATTGTTGCGATTACGCAGACTGCTTGGCAGGGGACGGCACGTGATATACTTGTGTGGATCGACTATAAAACAGGTGCAGTCAAAACACAGTTGCGTGCTTCCGATGTGCTGCCGAAGACAAATGGTACTGCTGGTCAGTCGGGCAGTGACTGGTTTCAGGGCATGAGCCTGCGTTATGATGATGCATCTGGCCTGCTTTATTGGAGCGGCCTAGCACAAAATGTTGTGCTTGAGATTGATGCCATTAAAGCAGAAGTCAAGCGCATTATTGGCAGCACCAATGGCTGGGACACGCAGCGCACCACTCATTCACTGGCACTGGAAAGCATTACAGAAAGTGTTGATGGATGGAATGCTGCCCAAACGCGTCTGGATCTGTTCAAACGGCCGGTGATGGATGGCACCTTCGAAGAAGCGTATGGTGTCACTCGCTGGGGCGATGCGCTCTATTATATCAATGCCAATCGTTATCCGCTCGGCAAAAGAATCGCATCCACACCGTTCAATGTTAATCGCCTCGACCTCAAGAGCGGCCGTGTGAGCATGTTTGTGCCGAATGATGAAAGCCTCATCTCGCCGGTGTTTTGTGATTTGACCTTGTTCGATGATCATACTGCCCTCGTGCTTGCTGGCGGTCTTTCGAACAGCGATTCTTTGCGCCCGGCTGTTTTTGCACGTGAGCGCCAGGAAGATATCGCTCTTTCTGCACAGGCTTGGTATTGTGTCGATGGCAAACGCAAAATGATCTGGACTTTCGACGACAACCTTGTGCATGTCAATCTTTGGCAGCCAAAGCAGATCGTTTTTTCAAGTGGTGATGAGTGTGTTCTTGGGCAGTGGGCGCCATGCCCTGAGATAGACATTGATCTGCCGTATACCACGGAAAGTCGTCTTGATGACGATCTGAATGTGAAATTCTGGCAAGATGATGCACGGTTGTATCTCAGCGGCACCTTCTTCAAAGGCGAAGCCTGCACGCTTATCTTGCGAAACGAGGCAGAGAAGCATCAATTTTTTCTCACAACAAATCGTAAACCGTTTGGCACCGAATGGCTTTATACCTATGGGTCCAGTGATGTAGAACGTCGCCTTAATTGGGCCATTCCTTGCGCTGAGCTTCGGGGAGAATGGAGCATTGATGTGTTGATTGAAGATATTCTGTATCATACCGATGAAACAGTTATTTTTTAGATGATTATAGAGAGAAGCAGATGCTGCTTCTCTTTTTTATGCTATTTTTCATGATGTACTATTGACTAACAATGTACTGTGTAGTACGATGTATATAGATTAAACGAGGGAGTGATGAATATGGAACTTGACAAATGGAAATCGCAGCTTGTTCGCGGTACGCTGGAATACTGCATTCTTT
Organism: Peptococcaceae bacterium; assembly: GCA_036303105.1. Lineage (GTDB taxonomy): Bacteria > Bacillota > Peptococcia > Peptococcales > Peptococcaceae > UMGS1590. The sequence continues at coordinate 23,741 of JAXJBF010000057.1, forward strand.
TGATGCTTCGCCATAAAACCTGCTATGGGTATGAGATCCTTCAAAATCTGGAAAAATATCCCATCATTTCATCCACAGAGAGCACGGTCTATCCGTTATTGCGACGGCTGCAAAAAGAAGGCTATCTCGAATCAACCTGGAAAGAATCGGTGGAGGGGCTTCCGCCGCGTAAATATTATGCGCTGACAGCGGAGGGTGAAGCCTATGTTGAAAGTATGGATGGCGAGTGGGTACATCTATTAGAGGCCATTACAGAATTGAAAGGAGAATAAATATGGATGCGAATTTGGAAAAATATTTGGAGCAGATTGACAAGCATCTCAAACCATTGCCTGTGTCAGAACGTGTGGACATCGTGAAAGAAATTAAAGCGTCCATGCAGGAAATGTTGGCGGAGGGGATGCATAGCGACGCCATTCTTGCTCATTTAGGCGATTCAAAAGATCTGGCACGGGCTTATCTTGGTGATCTTTTGGCAGAATCGTCTGGTTTTAGCTGGCGGCGTTTTCTGATTGTCTGTGCTTTTTACAGCATTGTGGGATTTTCAGGAATGATCGTCATTCCATGCCTTGCCATCATGGCGCCGGTGTTCATCGCCTGCGGCATCTTTTGCCCGCTGGCTGGAACAGTTAAGCTCCTTGATTATATTCTGAATCTCGGCATACCTGGCATGGAAAACGTCGGCGTTTTTATTGTTGAAGGGCAACCGCCGCTTTCGCCAGTACCAACTTTTTTCATTTTGCTCATCTTCGGTGCCCTTTGCATCCTTGTTGGCCGCCTCTGCTGGAAAGCTTTGGTAGGATACTGCAAAAAAGTCAGTCAAGTTAAACGACATTTTTCGATATAGTGGTTTTTAGAAGGGAGGATGTCATTATGCTTCAGGAAAATGGTTCAAAATTATTGCAGGATTTTGCGGCGAACAATTTCAAGCCGAGCATTCGAGAGATTGTGCCAGGAATCTGGCATGTGGTGGGTATCGGTCATAGCAATGCGACGATTGTCGAAGGCAATACGGGTGTGATTCTTATTGATTGTTTTGAGTCAATAGAGAAGGGTCAGGTGCTTCGATCTATTGTGCAGGAGAAAACAGGCAAAGAAGTGCATACGATTATTTATACACATGGTCATATTGATCATCGTGGCGGGGCTGAGGCTTTTTCTGACAGTGTGTTGGAGATCATCGCGTTTACACCGAAGTTCCCCGTGTTGGCACGAACGGAAACAATTCAGGATGTACAGATGTTGCGCGGTGCGCGCCAATTCGGTTATGAATTGAGTGATGAGGAAGCGCTTACACAGGGTCTTGGCAATCGAGAGGGTGTAGTATATGGTGAGCGGCGCGGGCCACTGCCAGTGCGGCCGTTGTATGATGAGGATTTGGTTGAGCGAGACATTGATGGTGTGAAGATGGTTCTGCGTCGCTTGCCTGGTGAGACGGACGATCAGATGATGGTGTGGTTGCCTGAGAAAAAGGTGCTTTGCTCAGGTGATAATTATTACGGGTGTTTTCCAAATCTTTATGCGATTCGTGGCAGTCAATATCGTAATATCGCTGAGTGGATTGACAGTTTGGACGTCATTCTTTCATATCCTGCTGACTATTTGCTGCCAGGGCATACGGCGCCGCTTTTAGGCCGTGTGCAGATTCAAGATGTAGTGGGCCATTTTCGCGATGCTATTGACTGGATCCTGACAACGACGCTGCAGGGAATGAATGCAGGAAAGTCCATGGATGAATTGGCTGCAGAGATTCGACTGCCGGAGCAGTATGCACACCTGCCTTATTTAGGTGAACACTATGGCTGCACAGAGTGGACGGTGCGTGCCATTTATACGGCGTATTTGGGATGGTTTGATGGCAATCCGACACATCTTCATCCGTTGCCGCCAAAAGAGCATGCGAAGAACATGGTGGCGCTGATTGGTGGATGTGAAAAGGTCGTGGAAGCCGGAAAAGAGGCTTATGAGGTCGGAGCGTATCAGTGGTGTTTGGAACTTTGTGATCTACTACTCGCTGAGTCTACTGAAGATGATGTTCTGCGGCTGAAGGCAAATGCTATGAAACGGTTGGCTGATTATGAGACCAGTGCCAATGGCCGCCATTATTATTTGGCCTGTGCCAAGGAAATATTAGATGCTTTGAGATAAAATAAAAAGGCCCTTGCCGATTATTCGGCAAGGGCCTTTTGGCGTTATAGAATTACATATGGTTGCTGTTGAGGTCGGAGTTACGCAGGGTGACGTCGTGTGCGCCGCCTTCAACGATGGAGGTTGCGGAAACGAGGGTCAGACGCGCATTCTTCTGCAGGTCTTTAATGTTCATTACACCGCAGTTGCACATGGTGGAGCGAATTTTACTTAGTGAAAGCTGAACGTTGTCTTTTAAGGAACCTGCGTATGGAACGTAGGAGTCAACGCCTTCTTCAAAGGAAAGCTTGGAGTCGCCGCCCATGTCATAGCGCTGCCAGTTACGAGCACGGGCAGAACCTTCACCCCAGTATTCTTTCATGTAGCTGCCGCCAATGCGAACACGGTTAGATGGGCTTTCATCAAAACGTGCGAAGTAACGGCCGAGCATGATAAAGTCAGCGCCCATAGCGAGGGCGAGGGTCATGTGATAGTCGTAAACGATCCCGCCGTCGGAGCAAAGTGGGATATAAATGCCCGTTTCTTCATAATAGTCGTCGCGGGCTTTGGCAACTTCAATGACAGAGGTTGCCTGGCCGCGGCCAATCCCTTTCTGTTCGCGTGTGATGCAGATGGAGCCGCCGCCGATACCAATTTTAATGAAATCTGCGCCAGCTTCAGCAAGATAACGGAAGCCGTCTGCGTCTACAACGTTACCGGCACCTACTTTTACGGTGTCACCATAGTGTTCGCGAATCCAATCGAGGGTGAGCTTCTGCCATTCAGTGTAACCTTCAGAGGAGTCGATGACAAGGACGTCAACACCAGCGTCAATCAGTGCTGGTACACGCTCTGCGTAGTCACGGGTGTTAATCCCGGCACCAACCATGTAACGTTTGGATTTATCGTCGAGAAGTTCAAGTGGATTTTCTTTGTTGGAATCGTAGTCTTTGCGGAAGATCAGATAGAGCAGATGCTGATCTTTGTCCACGATTGGCAACTGATTGAGCTTGTTGTCCCAGATAAGGTTGTTGGCTTCTGGAAGCGTGGTGTTTTCATCACCAACAATAAGCTGTTCGAATGGTGTCATGAAGTCTTCGACTTTGGCATCACGTGGTGTACGGGAAAGGCGATAGTCACGGCTGGTGACGATACCAAGCAGCTTACCGTTTGGAGAACCATCTTCAGTGACTGCCATGGTGCTATGTCCGGTCTTTTCACGAAGGGCCAGTACATCAGCGAGGGTATCTGTTGGACGCAGATTGGAATCAGAAACAACAAAGCCTGCTTTGTAGTTCTTTACCTTGCGTACCATAGCAGCCTGGCTTTCGATGGACTGGGAGCCAAAGATAAAGGAAAGGCCGCCTTCTTTTGCCAGTGCAATGGCTAAGGTGTCATTAGAGACAGCTTGCATAACTGCAGATACCAGTGGAATATTCAAGGAAATGGCTGGTTCTTCACCTTTCTTGAATTTAACCAGTGGGGTTTTCAAGCTAACATTGGCTGGAATGCATTCCTTTGAGGTGTATCCAGGGATCAAAAGATATTCACTAAATGTATGAGATGGTTCATCATAAATAAATGCCATGTTTGAACTCCTTTCAATGTAAATAAATCGGTGCAGATGAACAGTAATTGATTAGTCCTGATCGTGATCTGGTGGTAAAATTTCGATCCAGTAGTTGTCAGGGTCGGCAATGAAGTAGATTCCCATTGCAGGATTTTCAAACACGATGCAGCCAAGTGCTTTGTGCATAGCGTAGGCTACTGCGAAATCGTCTGCTTCTAATGCCAAGTGAAATTCATTTTCACCAAGATTGTATGGCTGTGGATGGTCGCGCAGCCAAGTCAGTTCTAACTGATGCTTGCTTTCACCGTCGCTGAGGTAGACGATGATGAAGCTGCCGTCTTCACTTTCGATGCGACGCACTTCTTTAAGACCAAGTGCTTGATCATAGAAAGCGAGACTGTTTTCCAAATTCGTTACATTGATGTTGTTATGCAAGAAAGAAAATTGCATGATAATGGACTCCTCCTCATTGGTCATTATTGATTTCTATTCTATCATATATTCGTCATGAAAACATGAAAATTATATTGATATTACAGGATTTTTCATGTTCGGTCAATAATTTTTTGTTAGAAAATGGTTTCAGGGCCTCATTTTCGAACCAGCGCGTTCAATTTGGATTGAAATATGCTATACTGTTACTACCTACTCAGAGGAGGAGCAGCCATGAGCGAAAATTTTATGGAGCAGTCCGTACCATACGCTGAAGAGGCAGAAGCAGGGATTATTGCGGCCATGTTCAAGGACCGTGAAGTTCTTCAGGATGTGGTTCAGCTGGTACGAGACAGCGATTTTTATAAACCTGAAAATGCAATTCTTTTTAAGGCCATTCTTGAGCTCGATGAAAGTGGACAGTCTGTCGATCTTGTCACAATGACCAATAAGTTGCGCAAAGAAAATCTTCTGGAAAAAGCTGGTGGGGTTTTCTATCTTGGGCAAATTGCAGCGGCGCCAAGCAGCATTTATAATGTGCAGCAGTATGCGAAAATTGTGCAGGAAAAATCAACCATGCGTCAGCTGATTAAAATTTCTGACCGCATTCGTAATCGATGTTATGAGGATGCTGAGCCGGTAGAAAGCATTTTGGATGATGCAGAGCGACTGGTATTAGATATTTCAAAACAACGTCAGCGTAATGATGTGACACGTGTCGATGAAATTGTGTCCACCAACTTAGAACAAATAGAAGAAGCGAGCAAACAGGTTGATGAAATCACAGGGATTCCTTCTGGATTTATTGACCTCGATCATATGACCAATGGTTGGCAGCGTTCAGATCTTATCATCTTGGCAGCACGTCCTGCGATGGGGAAAACGGCATTATGTTTGAACATGGCGGCAAATACGGCAGTTGATTATCATTATCCAGTGGCCGTGTTCAGCTTGGAAATGAGCAAAGAACAGCTTGTCATGAGAATGCTGGCTGCTGCTGCGCGCATTGACCAGAAACGGCTGCGTACTGGGCAGCTTAACGCGGATGAATGGGGCGCATTTTTACAAAAAATCGGTCCACTTTCCAGCGCGCCGATCTATATTGATGATACGCCAGCCATCACCATTCGAGAATTGCGTGCAAAAGCGCGTCGTCTGCAGAGCAGAGAAGGTGATCTGGGGCTGATTCTTGTCGACTATCTCCAGCTGATGGGCGGCAGCGGCCATAGCGAAAACCGTCAGCAGGAAGTGTCAGAGATCTCGCGTTCGCTTAAAGCGCTGGCGCGTGAGTTGAACGTGCCGATTATTGCTTTGTCACAGCTCAGTCGTACTGTTGAGCAGACAAAGGACAAGCGGCCGCAGCTGAGCCATTTGCGTGAATCCGGTTCTCTCGAACAGGATGCAGACATTGTTTTATTTATTCACCGTGAGGAATATTATAATGAAGATACCGATCGACGAGGTATTGCTGATTTGATCATTGCTAAGCATCGTAATGGGCCAACGGGAACCGTTGAACTGGCCTTCCAGAATGAACTGACGCGTTTCGACAACCTTATTCATGATGCAGGATATGGTTATTAAGTGAAGTGACCAGACGATATACATCGTCTGGTCATTTTTTGTAACGTTTTTGTGCCTAGTGCGTTAATAGAGTGAAAGGGGGCGAGAGACGTGGATTTCGAAATGGTATTCAGGGAGTATTTTAAAGATGTTTTTTTATATGTGCGCAGTTTGTCTGCTGAAGAAGGGCTGGCTGAAGAGATTACCCAAGAAACGTTTGTTAAAGCTTTGAAAGCAATTGATGCGTTCGATGGGAAAAAAGATATCCGTGCTTGGTTATTCGCTATCGCTAGAAACACGTATTATTCGTATTTGCGACAGCAGAAGAAGCTGGCTGATTACCCACCAGATTATACCAAGCAGTTTGAGCAAACAGATTTTACAATGCGATTTGTCGATGAAGAACGCGCCTTTCTCGTCCATCAATTCCTTCATAGTATGAAAGAACCTTACAAAGAAGTGTTTAATCTTCGTGTATTCGGTGAATTGTCTTTTGAAAAAATTGGCAAGATATTTGGTAAAAGTGCAGGTTGGGCGCGCGTGACGTATTATCGTGCGAAGAAACAAATGGTTGACTATATGGAGGTGATTGAACATGAAGACACTGCCTTGTGATATTGTGCGTGATTTATTACCGCTGTATGTTGACGATGTCGTTCATGAAACGACAAAACAGGCGATAGAGCAGCATCTGCAAATATGTGGTACATGTCGAAAGGAGGCGGAGAAAATGAATGCTCATATAGAATTACCGATAAATGAAAATGTACAGCATGCAGAAGCACAAGTATTAAACGACTTAAAAAAACGCTTTTTTAGAAAAAAAGTGGTTGTGTCCATCGTTTCGGTTGTGTTGGTGATTGTGTTCTTATTTTCCGCATATTCCTATATGGCCATTCATGAATTCGTCATACCCTATGATGCACAAAATATGATAGTAAGTGAACGTGATGGGCAACTGTATATTAGCTATCATTATGAAAATGCAGCTTGTTCTGGCTCAGTAGGATTTGATCCGGCCAAGATAACAGTTGATGGACAGGAAAGAGTAGTGGTAGGTGTATATTATTATGAAACACTATGGTCCAAATACGTGACATCACATTTACCATTTGGAGAAGCATCTGCAACAGAGTTGGCTTTTTATTTAGGTGATTTAGATGAAATTGATCAAGTATATTATGGAGACTTTGAATTAAGCAATGGAATACTTGATTATGATGCGGCAATTAGCGAGATGAATTTGGTGTGGGATAAAAACGCATCCTAAAAGATCGATTTGAGCAAGCTTTAAAAATGATGAATATATAATTGAATGGTTGCTTATTTAAAGTGCATATTTAATTAGTATAGATATTATTTATCAATCTTCATGTTTAATTGTCTTAAATATTTGAGAAAATTAGTCAATTTAAACTTTTTGGAAGAAAAGAAAATTATAAGCTGCTTTTTACGGCCTGTTTCCCGAATTAGCATAATTGTGAAAAAATTCGCTAAAGTAAAGGACGAATCCAGTCAAATGATTTTTATCTAAACAAAGAAAAAATTCGTTTAAATTATAAAAGTTCTGGATATGGCAGTAAACATTTTAGGTCGCAATTTTGCGAAAGATGTGATAAATTAGAAGAGTAATGTAGTGGTTCAGATGGTAAGGAAATCTGAACGGATAATTTAGAATTGGGGGCTTATTATTTATGAAATGCTCAAATCGTATTAGCAATATGCAGGAATCTCCAATCCGTAAATTGGTTCCATATGCAAACGCGGCTCGCGCTAACGGTAAAAAAGTTTATCCACTGAACATTGGTCAGCCTGATATCAAAACTCCAGAAGGTTATTTTGACGCTATCAAGAATTTTAAACAAGATGTTCTTGAATATGCAGATTCTCACGGGGATTTCACTCTGATCGATAAGATTAGTGAATACTACAAGCGCAACAACATGGATTTCGCACCAGAAGATATTCTGATCACCAATGGTGGCTCTGAAGCATTGATGTTTGCAATGATCGCCATCTGTGATCCAGGTGAATCTGTCATTGTTGTAGAACCATTCTATACCAACTATAATGGTTTTGCTTCTGCTGTTAGTGTTGATGTTGAAGGTATTGTTACGAAAGCTGAAAATGGATACCGTTTACCATCCAAGGAAGAAATCCTTGCTCAGATCAGTGACAAAGCACGTGCCATCATCATCACCAACCCAAGCAACCCTACTGGTGTTGTTTACACCAAAGAAGAATTGCAGATGGTTGCAGAAATCGCTGTTGAAAAAGATCTGTTTGTTATCGCTGACGAAGTGTATCGTGAATTCGTTTATGATGGTGAATTCTACAGCCTGGCTTACTTCCCAGAACTGAAAGATCGTCTTATCATGATCGACTCTGTATCCAAACGTTACAGTGCTTGCGGTGCTCGTATTGGTAGCTTGGCTTGTAAGAACCCTGAAGTGATTGCAAATGTTTTGAAGCTCTGCCAGGGCCGTCTTTCTGTATCTACTCTGGATATGATCGGTGCTACCGCTCTCTATGCAGATACACCAAAGAGCTATCTTGACGAAGTTAATGAAGAATACAAACATCGTCGCGATGTTACTTATGATGCATTGCAGAAGATGGATGGTGTTGTTTGCGCTAAGCCAGAAGGTGCTTTCTATATTTCCGTTAAGCTTCCAGTTGATGATTCTGAAAAATTCATTATTTGGATGCTCGAAAACTTCGACTATAATGGTGAAACCCTTATGATGGCTCCTCTCGCAAGCTTCTATTCTCAGCCTGGTCACGGTGTTGATGAAGTACGTATCGCATACGTTCTTAACGCTGATGATATGGAAAAATCCATGGTTGTTTTGTCCAAGGCGTTGGAAGCATATCCTGGCCGCAAATAATTATTGCTAAACGAAAAATCGCTTGTTCTGTAATTAGAACAAGCGATTTTTTTGTAGAATAAAAAAACCTTTGCGCAATCACATGATTGCGCAAAGGTGATCATTACTCTAGAATAATAAATGATTCTTGACTGAGGCGGTTGATCATTTGACTACCAGCGGTGTTACCATTGTAGATAAAAATATGACTGTCGCCAATGACATCAAACTGGTTATCGAGAAGAATTTGCCCAATACCCTTATTGAGCAATGTTTCAGCAACATTGGAGAAAATAAGATGATTAGGTGTTTGCTCTACAATTTCTTCAATTTTCTCTGGAATTTTGTCAGGAATATCTTCTTTCAGATTGATTTCAGTAAGAGAATCGTTGCATTCATCGCGAAGAAATGTGACGAGCTTTTCATCAAGGCGGCGAACTTTGGACATTTCTTCAAGGAGCATCTGATAAGCTGTTTGTCCTTGGTTATTGCCGATATAAATATAAATATCTGTGCCAACAACATTAGTAAATTGATGAGAAGTCAGAAACAACTTGTTGCTGACTTGATTGGCTGGTGCTATGCTGAAGATCACCTTATCAGAACCATCATTGGTTATTTGTTGAAGCGCATCATCGGTAAGAATGTCATCTACCTTGTATTCGAGCAGCTCCATGTTTGTGCAAACCTTTCTGACTAAGGCTTCTTTCGTGGGTCTCATAAAAAATACCTCCTGATGGATGGAATGTAATTATTATAACACATTGCTGGAAATTACGATATAGGAGACATCAATATTTTTTGAGTAATATAATCATTTGTAATGATTACATTGATGTTTAAATCATATTAAATGAAATGAAACTAAGAAAATCGTTGTTATTACCCCAAAGGAAAGAAATGGAATAAGGGGGATTGCAGTTTTTCTTGATGCATTTTTTGTCAATAGAAGAAGGATGGAAAAACATAATGCACTGATTGTACCAATGCAAAATGCTATAGTGATGCCAGTAAGACCGAGATAAAATCCCGTAATCAACATGAAAATGCTGTCACCACTACCAAGGGAATGCGGCCAGATATATGTAATGACAAACAGTGGAATAGAAAGTATGAAGGCGCCGATTAGTTGATTGAGCCATTGGTGAGGACCGAATAAAATGGTATCGATTAACAGTATACACGCAAGAAGTAATAAGTCTATATCATGAATATGTTGTGTTGTTACGTCATCTAAGCTAAGCAATAGCAAGCAAGCATAGCACATTAAGAGAAACATATTGTGGATAAAAAACGGGCTGCTGCATGCGATTATTATTCCAACGAAGCCACTGATGCACTCAATAATAGGGAACATTTTTGGGATGGGAGCATGACAATAACGACAGCGTCCATGATAAAAAATGAAACTGGCGATGGGTATAAGATCTCTTGCGGTAAGAGGGTGTTTGCAGGACATGCAGTAAGAGCGACCTTGCTGTGATAGATGTTTTTGGCGACGTTCGGCAAAACAAGGAATAAAACTTCCGAGACAAATGCCAAAAATGAAAAAAAGGAGCATGTTCATAAGAATCACCTCGGAAAGGATGTGATAACGATGGATTACCTTCAACAGGCAATGGCACAAAAGGCAACGGATTTACATATTGAATCAGGTGGCAATGTGATGTTGCGAATACGCGGACAACTTACTCAAATTGGTAAGAGTTCGGAGCAAGAATTTCAAGCGTTGGAAGATCAACTGTTGATCCATTTTATTAATGATACTTCCATTGTAAGTAAAGGCTGCGGAAGGGTCAAAGATTTTTCTTGTACCATCAGTGGTATTGGTCGTTTACGGGTAAGACGTTATCGTTCGCAAGGGAGACGATGCTTGGCAATTCGGTTTTTACCTGATAAGATACCGACGCCAGAAGCTTTGCACTGGCCTCTGGTAATGCGATCATTTTCGTCAATATATCAAGGCCTGGTATTGATTACAGGTGCTTCAGGAAGCGGTAAATCGACAACCTTAGCAGCGATTATCGAGCTAATCAATAGACAGAGAGCTTGTCATATTGTTACTTTAGAATCGCCAATTGAATACATTTTTCAGAATGCACAGGCTCTAGTTCATCAATGTGCCATTCCAGAAGATATCTCTTCTTTTTCGGAAGGGGCAAAGGATGCTTTGCGTATGGATGCTGATGTTATTATGATAGGTGAACTGTCAGATTTGGAGACCATGCGTGCAGCTTTAAAATTGGTGGAGAGTGGACATTTGGTATTGGCGACGATGCATACAGGCTCAGCTGCAGAAGCTGTAGGATATTTTGTGAATCATTTTCCGAGTGCAGAGCATACTTTAGTGTGTCATCAGCTGTCGATGATGCTTCAAGCTGTGGTTTCACAGCGTTTATTGCCACATAGAACATTAGAACAGCTTGTACCCGCTTATGAAATTTTGCTGCACAATTCGGCGGTTGCTCGGCAAATTCGGGATGGTGATTTTTCGCAGTTAACTGCGAGTATGGAACTTGGCCGACATGAGGGAATGATGTTGCTTGAAGAAAACTTGGCAGAGTTAATACAATGTAAAACCATCACATTTCAAGATGCATTGTTAGTAGCCAACAGCCCTGATCGGTTACGGAGGCTATGTGGACAGTAGAAAGAATGTTGGTTGGAACATTTCAAAGGATTTCATATTTTCACTCACAATTCTGTAAATATGATAAAAATGTGTGTCTTATCTGGATTTATGACGCCTCATCGGCTATAATGAGTTTATAATTTTGACTGTCAGGGGGATAGACATGGGTAAAAAGACAATTGCGGATATCGATGTCAGCGGAAAGCGTGCATTGGTCCGCGTAGATTTTAACGTTCCTAGAGATAAAGCAACTGGCGAAATTACAGATGATGTGCGTATGCGCGCAGCATTGCCAACCATTGAATATTTGATCGATCATGATGCAAAGGTCATTTTGATGAGCCACCTTGGTCGCCCAAAAGGCAAAGTTGTTGAAGAGTTGCGCTTGGATAAAGTAGCTGATCATCTGAGCGAACTGCTTGGCAAACCTGTGACGAAGCTGAATGAATGTGTTGGCCCAGAAGTGGAAGAAGCCGTTGCTAAAATGAACAATGGTGACGTTGTATTGCTCGAGAATGTACGTTTCCATCCTGAAGAAGAAAAGAACGATGTACATTTTGCAAAACAGCTGGCTGCATTAGGTGATATTTTTGTGAATGATGCCTTTGGCACTGCGCATCGCGCACATTGCTCAACAGCGGGCATCGGCACTTATTTGCCAAGTGTTAGCGGTTTCCTGATGAAGAAGGAACTGGCCGGACTTGGTGCAGCACTGATGAATCCTGTTAAGCCTTTTGTTGCGATCATCGGCGGGGCAAAGATTTCTGACAAGATTGGCGTTGTCAGCTATTTGATTGGCAAGGCAGATACCATTATTATTGGTGGCGGCATGGCCAATACATTCCTGGCTGCGCAAGGCTATGATATGAAAGCCTCTCTTGTTGAGCCAGATAGTATTGAAGTGGCAAAAGAAACTTTGGCACAGGCTGCCAATGCAGGCACCGATTTATTGTTGCCTGTGGACGTGACCATTGCTGCTGCCTTTGACGCACCTGAAACCGCAAAGACTGCGGATATCGATGCCATTGATGATGGCTGGATGGCCTTGGATATCGGACCAAAAACAGTGGCACTGGCTGAAGAAAAAATCAGCACTGCAAAGACCGTCATTTGGAATGGACCGATGGGTGTATTTGAACAGGATGCTTTTGCTGTTGGCACGAATGCACTGGCGAAAGCAGTGGCACTTTCTGATGCTTATTCTGTTGTTGGTGGCGGCGATTCGGTTGCTGCTGTCAAGAAATCTGGCATGGCTGATAAGATTAATCATATTTCCACTGGTGGTGGCGCTTCCTTAGAATTCATGGAAGGCCGTTTGCTTCCAGGTCTGGCTGTGCTTGAAGAGCGGGAGGATTAAAATGAAAAGACGTCCATTGTTTGTGGCCAATTGGAAAATGAATAAGACCATGGCTGACACAAAAAACTTTTTGGATGTGTTTAATACATATGTATTGCCGGAAGCGTCTGATGTTGCTATTTGCGCGCCTTTTATGGATTTAACGGTACTGCGTGACCAGAATAAAGTGGCCGTTGGTGCAGAAGATGTGTATCCTGCTGAAAAAGGTGCTTTCACCGGTGAAATTTCTGCCGAAATGCTGAAAGAATGCAACGTCAAGTATGTCATTGTAGGACATAGTGAACGTCGCCAGGTTTTGGGTGAATCGGATGCGTTTGTGGCAGAAAAATATCATTACTGCACAGAGAATGGGTTGGTACCAATTCTTTGCGTGGGAGAAACGTTGGAACAGCGTGAAGCTGGCGAGGCAGAAAACTGGTGCAAGGGCCAACTGGATGCTGTGTTTGAAGAGGCAAAGGCTTTACCGGAAGAGATTGTCGTTGCCTACGAGCCGATTTGGGCAATTGGCACTGGCAAAACAGCCACCGCTGACGATGCACAGCAAATGCTTGCTGCGCTGCGTGCACATCTTGCAGGGCTGATTGGCGAGGACAAGGCTGCATCGGCACGTTTGCTCTATGGTGGCTCTGCAAAAGCCAGCAATATTCGTGAACTAATGGCGCAATCAGATATTGATGGTGGCTTGATCGGCGGCGCCAGTTTAGAGACGGAAAGTTTTTTTGCACTGATAAATGAAGGAAGTGCGGATATTGACTAAACCTGTAGTATTAATGATCCTTGATGGCTGGGGGATTAACCCAGATTGTACCAACAATGCGGCATGTCAGGCAAAAACACCACGATTGGATGCACTTTTTTCAACATGTTCTCATGCAAAGCTTTTGTGCAGTGGTGAGGCCGTAGGTCTGCCGGATGGTCAACAGGGAAATTCGGAAGTGGGTCATCTCAATTTGGGCGCAGGCCGTGTGGTGTATCAGGACCTTTTGCGCATCAGTCGAGACATTGCTGATGGCAGCTTTGAAACAAATGCAGCTTTTGTGCAGATGATGAATCGTCTCAAAGATGAAGGCCATGCGCTGCATCTTATGGGCCTTCTTTCTGATGGCGGCGTGCATTCTCATCAGGATCATTTGTATGCGCTTTTGAAAATGGCCAAGAAGATGGGCCTGGAAAAAGTCTATGTTCATGCTTTTATGGATGGCCGTGATGTTTCGCCAACATCGGGCGTGCACTATTTGGAGCAGCTTCAAGAACAACTCACAGCCATTGGCGTCGGCAAATTGGCAACGGTAAGCGGCCGTTACTATGCGATGGACCGTGACAAACGCTGGGAACGTGTGGAACGTGCTTGGAATGCCATGGTTCGTGGTGAAGGCGAGCAGGTTGACGATGTTCTTGCAGCGATGCAGGCATCTTATGCCAATGATGTGACCGATGAATTTATTGTTCCGATGGTATGCTGTGACGATGGCCGCATTCACGAAGATGACGGCATCATCTTTTATAATTTCCGTGCGGATCGTGCCAAACAGTTGACACGCAGCTTTGTGGATTCAGCCTTTGATGGCTTTGATCGCAAAGGCTGGCAGCACATCGACTGCATCACCATGACAGAATACGATGCCAGTTTGAACGAGATGCTGACTGTCGCTTATCCACCATTGGTGCTTACAAATACACTGGGCGAATGGCTGGCTAAGAATCATAAAAAACAGCTGCGCACTGCTGAGACGGAAAAATACGCCCATGTCACTTCATTTTTTAATGGCGGCGTTGAGGCACCTAACGATGACGAAGAGCGTGTGCTCATTCCATCGCCAAAGGTTGCAACCTACGATTTGCAGCCAGAAATGAGTGCAGAAGCCGTCGCAGACACGGTGGTTCGTGGTGTTGAAAGCGGAAAATACGACTTTATTTTGGTTAATTTCGCCAATCCGGACATGGTTGGCCATACAGGTGTGCTGGCTGCAGCCATTCAAGCCATGGAAGCTGTCGACACAGCTGTGGGTCGTGTTGTTGATGCGGTGGCACAGGTTGGCGGCAAGCTTTTAATTTGTGCCGATCATGGCAATTGCGAAAAAATGGCGAATGAAGATGGCTCACCGTTTACATCACATACCACCAATCCGGTGCCGGTGATCCTTTTTGGCGATGCGCATACCTTACATGATGGACGTTTGTCCGATGTTGCGCCGACTATTTTGGCACTGATGCAGCTTGATCAACCTGCAGAAATGACAGGTTCATCCTTATTAAATGATTAAAAGGAGATAGATAAAATGGCAAAAATTGAACGCATTGTTGCAAGAGAAATCCTTGACTCCCGTGGCAATCCTACTGTTGAAGTTGATGTAGTGACTGAATTTGGCGATCTTGGACGTGCTGCTGTACCATCTGGTGCATCCACAGGGGCTTTTGAAGCTGTTGAATTGCGCGACGGTGATAAATCTCGCTATCTCGGCAAAGGGGTTACGAAAGCTGTTGGCTATGTTAATGATGAAATCGCACCTCGCCTCATTGGCTGGGATGTCAGCGACCAGACTGCTATTGATGCAGAATTGATTCGCTTGGATGGCACTGAAAACAAAGGCAAATTTGGTGCCAATGCCATTCTTGGGGTTTCTCTGGCCTGTGCAAAAGCTGCTGCTATGGATGCTGCGCTGCCGCTCTATCGTTATATCGGTGGTGCCAACGCAAAAGTACTGCCAGCACCAATGATGAACATCTTGAATGGTGGTAAGCATGCAGACAACAATGTTGATATTCAGGAATTTATGGTTATGCCACTGGGTGCAAAGTCTTTCAAAGAAGCATTGCGCATGGGCACCGAAGTATTCCATTCTCTGAAAGCTGTTTTGAAATCAAAAGGCTACAATACTGCTGTTGGCGACGAAGGCGGTTTCGCACCAAACCTGAGTTCCAATGAAGAAGCTTTCCAGGTGATCGTTGAAGCCATCAAGCAAGCAGGCTTCGTTCCTGGCGAAGATGTTTATCTTGCTATTGATGTTGCTTCTTCTGAACTTTACAAAGATGGCATTTATCATCTCGCTGGTGAAGGCGTTGACCGCACTGCAAGTGAAATGGTAGACTTCTATGAAGCCATGCTCGACAAATATCCAATCATTTCCATCGAAGATGGTCTCTATGAAGACGACTGGGCTGGCTGGAAAGAAATGACCGATCGTATTGGCAAACGTGTTCAGCTCGTTGGGGATGACCTTTTTGTTACCAATACCCGTCGTTTAAGCCGTGGTATTGAAGAAGGCGATGCCAACAGCATTTTGATCAAGGTTAATCAGATCGGGACCCTGACTGAAACTCTTGAAGCCATTGAAATGGCAAAAGAAGCTGGCTATACCGCTGTTGTCTCCCATCGTTCTGGTGAAACAGAAGATACCACCATCGCTGATATTGCTGTTGCAACCAACGCAGGTCAGATTAAGACCGGGGCGCCATCCCGTACTGACCGTGTAGCAAAGTACAACCAGCTGCTCCGCATTGAAGAAGATTTGGGCGATCGTGCCATTTATCGTGGCAAAGCAGGTTTCTACAACCTCAAATAAATCTTGCAATGGAGCGCAGGATATGATATCATTCATAGATGGCTGGTAAAACACGCCTATTTCGGATTAAGGAGGATATTGTATGTTGCATACCGTTTTGCAGATTCTGCAAATTATCTGCTGTCTTGGCGTCATTGCTACAGTCTTGCTGCAGTCCGGACGTAGCGCTGGTTTATCTGGCTCCATCAGTGGCGGTGCTGAGACTTTTCTGGGTAAAAAAGGCCTGGATGATCAGCTGGCAAAAGCGACTGCTGTATTTGCGCTTTTGTTCATGATCCTGTCTTTTGTACTGACCATGCTGCTTAGCTAGAATTTGATACGATGCATGCTTCGGGATGCATCGTTTTTTTATGGGAAGGAACAATGAAATGTATATAAACAAAAGCTTTCTAGATTTTATGTTTTCTGGAAAAATGCATTACAAAGGGCACGATGATAGTTATTTTGTGGTCAAAGAACCACAGGGCGTGCTTGTTGTAACCAAAGGCCGCATCGTGATGGCGGATCCTTATGCCATCAATTATGGTGTGGTTGTTTCTGAAGATATCCCAAATGATAAATTTCCTATATCAACCTTTACCGTGCATTTGGAACCGCATGATGAAGTAAAGATTGCCGGATTTTTGCTGCAGTTTGATGAAGAAGCTGTGCCAGATGAATGGAAAATGTGTCTGCCAAATGGTGTTGATGCAAACGACATTCCAGATGATGGTTATTATGGTGTAGCTACGGAAAGCGGAAATGTAACGGTTTGCGCTGAGCAAACAGTGGGCTGGCTTCTCGAACATTTGGAAGAATCTGCGGAAGTGCTGGAAGATATTGAAAAACAGATTGGTGCAACGTATTTTGCCAATGGCGGTGTTGCCAACGCTAAGCTGCCAAAGTTGGATGTTAATTTGATCACAATGGTTGGCGGCAGCCCTGATGAAAAGGGCTACCCTGCTTACTGGGGCTATAAAGATGGTAAAGTGGTTTGCATGGCCATTGATTTTCTTGTTGTCGATTGATGTTTTTGCTTGACGGAACGGACAATAATCTGTATCATTTAATAGGGCACCCTTTGAGAAAAAGGGTCAATTCAGGTCTTACGTCCCTATTCGTGTGAATAGGGATTTTTTTTTGTTATATAAACAAGGAGGAACTTTATGACAAAATACATCTTCGTGACAGGCGGTGTCGTTTCTTCGATCGGGAAAGGGATCGTCGCAGCATCTTTGGGACGTCTACTGAAAAACAAAGGGTACAAGATTACCATTCAGAAATTCGACCCATACATCAACGTTGACCCAGGAACCATGAGCCCATATCAACATGGTGAAGTGTTTGTAACTGAAGATGGTACTGAGACCGATTTGGACCTCGGTCATTATGAACGTTTTATTGATATCAACCTCAACAAATATTCCAACGTAACCACTGGGAAGGTGTATTCTGAAGTTATTCGTAAAGAACGCCGTGGTGATTATCTTGGTGCGACTGTTCAGGTTATTCCACACATTACTGACATGCTCAAAGAAAAGATTCGCCGTGCTGGTGAGACTTCTGATGCGGAGATCGTTATCACAGAAGTGGGCGGCACCGTTGGGGATATTGAATCCACGCCATTCATTGAGGCCATTCGTCAGATGAAGAGCACCGTTGGTGCAGATAATGTGCTGTATATTCATACCACGCTGATTCCATATCTGCATGCTGCTGGAGAAATGAAAACCAAGCCAACCCAGCACAGTGTTAAAGAATTGCGCGGCATGGGGATTCAGCCAGATATTCTCGTTGTTCGTACTGAAAAGGCCATGAGCCAGAGCATGCGTGATAAATTGGCGCTGTTCTGCGATGTAGAACCGGAAGCCATCATCGAATCTCGTGATGCATCCATTCTGTATCAGGTGCCATTAAACCTGCAGGCACAGGGTATGGATGATATTGTTTGCCGTAAATTGAAATTAGAAGCGAGACCAGCCGACATGAGTGAATGGGTGGCGCTGGTGGATCGCATCAGCAAGATTAATAAAAGTGTGCGCATTGCCCTCGTTGGTAAATATGTACAGTTGCATGACGCTTATTTGTCCGTCGTTGAATCATTGAGCCATGCAGGTTTCCATCATGATGTAGAGATCAACATTGACTGGGTCGATGCAGAAACCATTACGCCAGACAATGTAGCAAGCTATTTGCGTGATGCAGACGGCATTCTTGTACCAGGTGGTTTTGGTGAACGTGGCATTGAAGGAAAAATCCTTGCCATTCAGTATGCGCGTGAAAACAAAGTGCCATTCATGGGGATTTGCTTAGGCATGCAGATGGCTGCTGTGGAATTTGCACGTAATGTAATTGGATGGGAAGATGCTAATTCCGCTGAGTTTGACAAGCAGACACCACACAACATCATTGATTTGATGCTGGATCAACAGGATATTGAAGACATGGGCGGTACCCAGCGTTTGGGTCAATATCCATGCCGCTTGGTGGAAGGCACCCTTGCACGTGAACTCTATGGCTGCGAAGAAGTTGGTGAACGCCATCGTCATCGTTATGAATTTAACAATGATTTCCGTGAAATCTTTGCTAATAAAGGCATGGTATTCTCTGGCCTTTCTCCAGATGGCAAGTTGGTTGAAATCATTGAACTGCCAGATCATCCATTCTTTATTGCCAGCCAATTCCACCCAGAATTCGTTTCTCGCCCAAATCGCCCACAAAGCATTTTCAAAGGCTTCATCGGCGCTGCTAAGAAATATAGTGAAGCAAAGTAATTGAACCGATAGCGGTTTTCTGCTCGAATAAATAAAACTTGACCACAGTACTGAGAGGGTTTACTCTAGTGCTGTGGTCAAGTTTTTATCATAAATTATGAAGAGGATGGCTTATGGATCAAAATACAGTTATCACGACAACATCTCCTTGGTACACAGAGTCTCGTATGGGAGCAATCGAAGAGGCGGATCGGACTCTCATAAAAAAATATGGCAAGCGAATGGTTTATCCCAAAGGATCTTACATTCTTTTTGATGGGGATCGAATCGATTCGTTTCTTTTTATTGACCAAGGTTTGGCGCGATGCTTTGTTTCTAATGAAGAGGGCATTGAAAAAACGGTGTATCGGACAGATATGTTTATCGCTGTCGAATGTTTCTTTCATGAACAACCGGTGCATTACAATTGCATAGCTGAAGAAGATATGGTTGTCTACAGTGTCAGTGGCGAGCACAAGCTGGAATTAATGGAACATTCCAGTATTCGTTATATGGTCATTCAGGCATTGGCGTTGAAGTGCCGTGTCTTGGGGTGGCAGGTGGCGGACTTATCTTTATCAAAACCGTTGCAGCGCATTGCACGCATTTTGTTCTGTTATTATTTTGATGAACGCTCCGATATTAATCGGCCGCTGCTGCATCAGGAAATTGCGGACATGACTGGCTTGCATCGTGTAACAGTGACCAATTATATCAATGAATTGCGTAAAATGGGAATCATTGAGCAAACGAAACATAAAACATGGACGGTGAACGATAGAGACGCCTTGCGCGATCTTGCGTTCGAGGGAGAAACCAAAAAATAGAATAGAGAAAAGCACCACATTCAACGACAGAGTCGAATAAATGTGGTGCTTTTTATGTGCGCAATGTTAAATTTATGAAATGACGCAGCTCATACCGCCATCAACGGTGATTTGGGTACCAGTGATGTAGCTGGCGGCATCGCTGGCGAGAAAAATAGCAGCGCCAGAAAGATCGCGAACATTACCGACACGGCCAAGTGGGGTAGAGTGCTTGAATTGTTCAACAAGTTTGTCGCGCTGAGGATTGTTTTCAAGCAGGCCTGTATCGATAAAGCCTGGGCAGATAGCATTGACACGGATATGATATGGCGCCAAATCGCTGGCCATAACACGAGTCATTTGCAGAATGCCGCCTTTGCTGGCGCAATATGGGCTGGTGTTTTGCAAGGCGATGAAGCCACCGACGGATGCCATGCTGACAATGCTGCCGCCTTTGCCGCTTTCCGCCATTTTTTTAGCTACGGTTTGCGCTACGATGAACTGTCCGGTCAGATTGATATTAATGATGGATTGCCAGGTGTCCAGGTCAACATCCAGAAAAGGCATTTTTTTATTGATGCCAGCGTTGTTGACG
>JAXJBF010000058.1:0-6290 GCA_036303105.1 Peptococcaceae bacterium
CCTTGCCAAAGTAGTCGTTGCTGTCGCCCTCCAGTTCCAGGGTCAAGCCTGATGGAATGAAAGCCCCGAAGGATTGACCGGCACCGCCTTGACAGCGAATGTGGTAGCTGTCGTCTGGCAGCTTTGTGCCATAGCGGCGGGTCAGCGCTGCTCCAAAGCGGGTGCCGAAGGCACGGTTGGTGCAGGTGAGTTTGATGACAGGCGGTTCGTGGCCTTTTAGGATTGGCAGGAGCACTTGTTCATCCAAGGTGTCTTCCAGTTCAAAGTTGAATTCGTGTGCTGGGTCGAATTGTGTCATCGACAGCGATGATTGACTCAAAAGCAGTTTCAAATCAAGGGCGCTGGCGTGTGGTGCCGAAGCTTCATCACGCACCTTCAAGAGATCGGTGCGTCCGACGAGCTCGCTGACAGTGTGCACGCCGAAAGCGGCCATGTATTCACGCAGCTGTCGGGCAATGAAGAACATGAAACGTTCCACATATTCCGGCTTGCCGGTAAAGTTCTTTCGCAGTTCTGGATCTTGTGTGGCAATGCCCATTGGACAGTTGTCGTTGTTGCACAGGCGCATCATTTTGCAGCCTAGGGCGATGAGCGGCGCGGTGGCAAAGCCGAATTCTTCGGCGCCAAGGATGCAGGCAAAGGCCACATCGGTGCCGTTCATGAGTTTACCGTCGGTTTCCAGGCGCACACAGGAACGGAGGTTGTTGGCGATCAGCGTTTGATGGGCTTCGGCCAAGCCGAGCTCCCAAGGCAGACCAGCGTGATGAACTGAGTTGAGCGGGGCGGCACCAGTGCCGCCGTCTGCGCCGGAAATGAGCACGATTTGAGCGCCTGCTTTGGCAACGCCTGCGGCGATGGTGCCGACGCCAGCCTCACTGGCCAATTTCACAGAAATATCAGCGTGAATGTTGGCATTTTTGAGATCGTAGATAAGCTGCGCGAGGTCTTCGATGGAATAAATATCGTGATGGGGTGGTGGCGAGATCAGCGTCACACCAGGTGTTGCATAGCGCAGCTTGGCGATGTGCGGCCACACTTTCTTGCCGGGCAGATGCCCGCCTTCACCAGGCTTGGCCCCTTGTGCCATCTTGATTTGAATTTCTTTGGCACTGGTCAGATACGCACTGGTGACGCCGAAACGGCCCGAGGCCACTTGTTTGATGGCTGAACCGGCTTCAGTTTGCAGCCGGTCTGGCGATTCGCCGCCTTCCCCTGAATTGGATCGCCCGCCAATGCGGTTCATGGCAATGGCAAGACAGGTGTGGGCTTCCGGTGAGATGGAACCGAGCGACATGGCCCCGGTTTTGAAACGTTTAACGATTTCTGTTTCCGGTTCCACTTCATCCAGCGGGATCGGTGTTGCCTGGCTGAAATCAAAATCCAGCAGCCGTCGCAAGGTGTGTGGATGCACCACATGGTTGGAAAGATCGGCGTATTCTTGAAATGCTTCATAAGAATCTTCGCGTACCGCTTTTTGTAAAGCCAGGATGGTTTTGGCGTCCCAAAGATGGTCTTCTGAGCCAGGTTCAGAACGCAGACAGTGCATGCCTTTTGTGGAAAGGGTGGTGTTGGTAGGCAGTCCCATTGGATCAAAGCCGCGATCATGGAGCCAGTCGACGGTTCTTGCGATGTCGTCGAGGCCGATGCCTTCAATGCGGCTGATGGTGTTTGTGAAATAACGGTCGATGACTGCTGAGGAGATGCCCACCGCTTCAAAAATCTGTGCACTTTGGTAAGATTGTAAGGTGGAAATGCCCATTTTAGCAGCGATTTCCACGACGCCGTTCTTGACAGCGGTGTTGTAAGCGTCGATGGCTACAGAACTGTCGCGGTCAAGCAGACCTTTTTCGATTAGCTCATCGATGCATTCGTGCGCCAGATACGGATTGACAGCAGTGGCGCCGTACCCGAGAAGTGTCGCAAAGTGATGCACCGAGCGTGGTTCCGCACTTTCCAGAATGATGGAAACGGCGGTGCGTTTTTTTGTATGAATCAAATACTGCTGTAAGGCCGAAACGGCGAGCAGAGAAGGTATCGCCGTGTGGTTTTCATCAACGCCACGGTCGGAAAGGATGAGAATATTCGCGCCGTTTCGGTAAGCCTTATCGCAGCTGATGAACAAGCGCTCCAGCGCATGTTCCAAAGAAGTATTGCAATAGTAAAGCAACGAGATCACAGCACTTTTCAGCCCTGGCATATCAAGTGCCTTGATTTTCAGCATGTCAATGCTGGTTAAAATTGGGCTGTCCAGCTGCAGCACGCGGCAGTTTTTTGGAGAATCTTCCAGTAAGTTGCCGTCGGTGCCTACGTAGATCGTTGTATCAATGACGCTCTCTTCGCGATACGCATCAATTGGCGGGTTCGTGACTTGAGCGAACATTTGGTAGAAATAATTGAACAATGGCTGAGGTGCTTCTGAGAGCACTGTCAAAGGAATGTCCGTTCCCATCGAAACGATGGGTTCTGTGCCTGCTGATGCCATTGGTAAAATGGAATGATAAATATCTTCAAAAGTATAGCCAAAGTTTTTGTAAAGCTGGCTGCGCAATGTCTGCGAGTGCCGCTCAACACGTGTTTTCGCTGTTGGCAGATCCGCCAACAGGACCAGCTCGCGGTCCAGCCATTCGCCGTAAGGCTGAGCATTGGCGTATTTTTCTTTAATGACGGTGTCTTCAAGAATGACACCGGAGAGCAAATCGGCCACCAGCATTTTACCTGGTTCCAGACGCCCTTTTTTCAAGATCGCTGCAGGTGGTACATCCAATACGCCAACTTCTGAAGCCAGAATCAGGCGGTCCTTGGTTTGGTAGTAGCGCAGAGGCCGCAGGCCATTGCGGTCCAGGACGGCCCCAACTTGATCGCCGTCGGAAAAGAGAATGGCGGCAGGTCCGTCCCATGGTTCCATCATCGTGGCGTAATAATGATACATGTCGCGGCAGGCACGGCTGATATCGCGCTGCTTTTGCCAAGGTTCTGGAATTGTCACCATCACGGCACGCGGCAGTTCCATGCCAGCAAACATGAGAAATTCAAGGGTGTTGTCAAGCATGGCCGAGTCGGACCCCGATGGGTTGACGACTGGGAAAATCTGGTCAAGGTTTTCAGAGAAAATTTGCGAATGCATGGTTTCTTCGCGTGCCAGCATGCGGTCGATGTTGCCGCGAATGGTGTTGATCTCACCATTGTGCAGGATCAGCCGATTTGGATGGGCACGTTCCCAGCTTGGCGTGGTATTTGTCGAGAAGCGGGAATGCACCAGCGCCAGCGCCGATGCGCAGTCCGGATTTTCCAGATCGGCGTAGAAGCGCCGCAGCTGTTCAACCAGAAACATGCCTTTGTAAACAATGGTGCGGCAGGAAAGAGATGCCACATAAGTTTCTGAGACAGACTGTTCAAATTCGCGGCGCACAATGTACAGCGCACGGTCAAAAGCGAGATCGCTTGTCATATGCTCTGGACGTTGGATGACACACTGGCAAATATATGGCATACAGGAAAGCGCTGCATCGCTGAGAATTTCTGGATGGGTTGGCACCTGCCGCCAGAAAAGCAGCGATAAATGGTGTTTGTTGAGGATCACCTCAAAGAGGCGGCGATGTCGAGAACGGGTCAGCGCGTCTTGTGGAAAGAAAAACATTCCAACTGCATAGCTGCGTGGTGCTTTCAGATCAACGTGGTGCGTTTGGGCGACGGCGGCGAACAAGCGGTGCGGAATCTGCAAGAGAATCCCAACGCCGTCGCCTGTCTTGCCGGTGGCATCACGGCCAGCACGGTGACGCAGTTTTTCAACGATGTGCAGCGCGTCGGACACGATTTCATGCGACGGTTTGCCATCGATGGCGACCACAGCACCGATGCCGCAGGCATCATGCTCAAACCGAGCGTCATAAAGGCTGTGGGGAGTATGGTCATGTGCGTTCATAACAGGCTCCTTTCTTGGCAATGAGGGTGGATCGTGACAACAATATGCGCATGATGGCATAACGTATGCCATTTCCTGATTTTTGTTCAAAATGTTTTCCGGCACTATGTGTGATGAAGCATCAAAAGCCTGGAAAACTAAAAAAGAGCAAGGGTGTTCGTTCAACGAACACCCTTGCTCTTTGATGTTAAAATTGTACAGCGTAAGTTTTATAAATGTCAATACATAATTAAAATGTCATAATATTAAATTATTAGCTCGGCGTATAGCCTTTAGAGACATAAAAAGAGACCCGATGCAGTTTGCAGCAGGTCTCTTGGCGTTACAATAGGGATCAGTCAAACTTTTCGTCAAGTGGCTGGCTTGGCTGGATCACAACGATCAGCATATGGCCCTGATCGAGCAGTGTACGGGAGCCATGAAGAGCGAGCTTCACTTCTTCCGGCTGGTCAAGGTTGTCGATGGCGCTAGGGTCAATGATGTTGACTGGTACTTCTTTTTTGAGCTTTGCCCAATAGAGATAACCAGCTGGGTCAAACTTAGGACCTTCATCTTTCTTCTTGCCCTTTGGTGCTTCTTCTGGTTCTTCAACAACCGGTGGTTCTTTGGCAGACATCTTAGCGTCGCCTTCCGGGGAAATGAAAACCTTGAAATCGTTGGTGGTCAGACCGCGTGCGAGGCAGTCTTCAACTTCATGCAGGGCATGAGGGGCATCGGTAAAATTGCTCTGTACAAATACATACATGGTTCATGTCTCCTCTTTTATCAATGATGAATAATTTCGTAAAGTCTATACCTATTATTCTACAAAGACAGCACGCGCCTGTCAACCGCAAAGGGTGACAGGCGGCGCGATTATTAGTCTAGAAGGTATTGGGTGATCTTTACGATTTCGCCATTCTTGAGATAAACGCGAGGAACGCGGCGGTTGATGTCGCAGAAGATTTCATGAGGAATGGTTGGAATACGGTTTACAACTTCTTCAATGGAAATGCGATCATCACCCTGGCTGCCGATCAAGACCACTTCATCGCCAATCTTGACATCTGGCACATCGGTGACATTGATCATGCACTGGTCCATGCAGACGCGGCCAACGATTTTGCAGCGCTTGCCATGAACGAGCACTTCGCCATTGTTGGACATCAGGCGCATCCAGCCATCGGCATAGCCAACAGGCAGTGTGGCAATGACATCGCCTTCAGTGGTTTCATAGGTGCCGCCATAGCTGATGCGTTCGCCGGCATGTTCGCGTTTTACGTTGGAAATGCGGGCCTTAAGGCTGAGCACTGGCTTAACGTCGATGTTCTGATTCTGGGTTTCATCGCTTGGGTATACGCCATAAAGAATAATGCCTGGGCGCACCATATCGAGAAAGTATTCTGGATGGTCAACGATGACAGCGCTGTTGCCGCAGTGACGAATCTTTGGCGTGAAGCCGCGCTTTTCAAGCCCATCGAGGAAGTAGTTGTAACGTTCCCATTGCAGATGGGTGTAGGTCTTGTCGGCATAGTCTGCTTTCGCAAAGTGGGTGAAGAGCCCACTGAATTCAACGTTAGGCAGGGAGAGAATCTCAACGATGGCATCAAGGTTTTCTTCGGTAGGCAGGAACCCGATACGACCCATACCGGTATCTGCTTTGATGTGTACCAATGCCTTTTTGCCCTGTTCAACAGCAGCATCGCTCATGGCTTTGGCGAGTTCATAGGTGAAGACAGCCTGCTGAATGTCATATTTCACAAGTTCGGCAGCGCGCTGTGGTTCGGTGTAACCAAGGATCAGAATTGGCACGTCGGTGAATCCTGCCTTGCGGATTTCCAATGCTTCATCGAGCAGCGCCACGCAGAGAAAATCAGCGCCATTTTCCAAAAGCGTTGGGATGATTTCGACGGCGCCATGGCCATAAGCGTTGGCTTTTACAACGGCGGCGACATGACGGTCCTTGCCAGCGCGTTCACGGATCGAAGAAATGGTAAATGCGAGGGCGTCGAGATCAATCTCAGCCCAAACCGGACGAATGTGCATCAAGGTGTCTTTTGATAGCGTTTCCATATAAAGGAGGCCTCCCTTAAAAATTGATTTAATATAATAAATAGTAAAACAAATTACACAATAATACAAGTCGCATTTATCCATTCTGTACCCAAAGGTTCTTTATGGATGTTTAAGGTGAAAATTGTCGATATATTTCCACATCGGTCTTGACAGCATCTCTATAAAGTCGTATGATGATATCAATAAGTGAATAAATAAAAATCTTCAGGGCAGGGTGCAAGTCCCTACCGGTGGTAAAGCCCACGAGCGCGATGCGCATGATTCGGTGAAACTCCGAAGCCGACAGTACAGTCTGGATGAAAGAAGATGGAAC
>JAXJBF010000059.1:0-12820 GCA_036303105.1 Peptococcaceae bacterium
CTCATGCAGTTGATGTGCATCCAGTCACCAAGACCATTTGCGACAATGCCAGGATTTCTCGCAATGGCATTTTTCGCAGCTTCGTCAAAGCCCAATTCATCAAAATGGTCGTGAATGTTCCAATCCCAAATGATGTTGCCTTCCCAGTCCACTTCAATCATGCGGTCGCTGATCAGCTTGTGGGCAGAAATCTCTGGAACCGTTACATCAGTATGCGTCAAAATCAAGGTGTTGCCGCTGTCGGTTTTTGGGGCCATGCCTGGCACATAATAGCCGACTGGGTTGCCTTCACGCTGAAAATCATGGTGCTGGCGAGCCATCCACTCTGGCTCATAGCCTGGATCTTCAACAAATTCATTCTCTTTAAACTCCCAGACAACATTGCCATCCCAGTCTACCTGGATAAGATCTTTATGATCCTGCCAGCCATAGGTGCTGTTGCGTTCGCCGCGCGAGCCAAAAATCTGACCACCAGGCAAAAGTTTATTTGGCTCTCCCTGCAGACCCTGCCAGTGATTGACCACACCGCCATTCATATCGATCAGCGTTGCACCGGTTTCATTGGCCTGAAAAACGGTGTAGCCATTAAAGCATTTTTCTGGTTTGTAAATAATTGTCCCCATTGGATGTACGGATGGTTTACCCATTTTAATTCCTCCTTCAATACTGAACCTTTCTTCATAAGGTTGAACACCTTTCTTACAAATACATTCTATCATTTGCATTTATGATCTGTTTCCCTATAAAAAAAGATACCCTATCGGCAATTGCCGATAGGGTCATCGAAAATCTAGTCAAGAATAAACTCATTAAGGATCTGGCGTACAATGTCCAACGTTTTCTGTTCCAATAAAGTCAGCCGTCTTTTACTTGGGTACAGTAAATAATCCACAGCCGTTCCATAATTCTCCGTGCCTTTTATGGGAATCATCTTCATCATTCCCTGTTCACAATACAGATCGTGCAACGCAAAGGTGTCGGGAAGCACCGCCACGCCCTGGCCCGAACTAACCAAACGCTTTAACGCTTCACGATCCGTCATTACCAATGGGTCCGTTTTAGAATGCAGCTGACGATTAATGGTCGCCCAGTAAGAGGATGAATATGAAATAAACTTTTCTTCATTAACTTCCGGTAAGGTGACAGCATCATTTTCTGCAAACTGGTTATCTTGGCTGACAAACAGCATCAAGTTATGCGATTTGAATTTTTCAAATTGCAGATTTGCTTTTTTAAAAACATCTTCTGTCTGCTCATCTGTAAAGCCCCACATGGTAACACCAATATTAGCTTTTCCCTGTTCCAATGCTTCCACAACATTATTCTGCGAAACCACCTCAAGTGTCAGTGTGGCTTGTGGAAAAGATTTTTTGAACGCCATCATCAAGTCGGAATACAAATAGCCGTAAGCTTGCGTGATATAAAGTTTCACTTCTCCATGGAGCTGACGATTTTTCTGACCATAACTCAAAATCAAATCACAGCTCTCCAAAGCCTGCCGTGCCAATTGCAATACATCTCTGCCTTCCGGCGTTGGGACCACACCACCACTGTTTCGTTCAAAAAGCCGTACACCAATTTCATCTTCTAGACTATTTAGCGAACCGCTCAACGAAGATTGTGCCATAAATAATGCTTTTGCAGCTTTAGAGATGGATTGATGCTTCTCAATTTCAATAATTTGCTGAAGCTGTTCCAGACGCATACCAAGTGCACACCTTTCATTTCAAAATACGGCTAAAGAAATAACGTACAACAACATAACAACCATTTGACTCTTACTATAGAGTTTAATTTTTCTGAAAACAGAACGTGCAAACTCGTTGCTGCGAACAACAAAAATAATCAATCAAAACAAAAATATTCTGATTATCTATATATCTGCTCTTATTGTACAAGATTCATTTTTGATACGCAAGCAACAGACAAAAAATATAAAAGCACCGCTTTTCGCGGTGCTTCAAACAGGGCGCTGTTCTCAATCTTCTTCAATCGTCAGGCAGAAGCCGGAAACGTCGCCGTAACCTTCGGTGCCTTCAACGGTGGTAAAGCGGCGGAATTCTTTGCTCTTGGCGCCTGGGAGGCGGTAGTCTTCAATGTTGATCGGCGCAATGGCCACTTCTTCCGGTGGTTCAACCTGCGGCACGTAGCTGTAAGGGTAGCGATAAGCACGGTAAACCATGTTGGTGGTGATGTGGGTGCCGAAGTATGGGCTGATGTATTCCCAAACGATTTCGTGGTCCGGCGTCACTTCCAGCAGGCGGCCGTCTTCCCCTTCGGTGATGAGGGTGTTGCCGTTTGGCAGACGCTGAGCGCTGGAAATGTAGCAGCTGTAGAAGTGGTCGGCGATGAATGGCTGCATGTAGCCGAGGTCCATCGGGCGGCACTGCCACACAATCTCCATGGTGACCGGGTTGAGCTCGATCACGCGGGAGTAATCGCGGTGGGCGTTGTTGTTGCCGGTTGGGGCTGCAGGGTTTGGCGCGCCGTAGCCGGCCCAGCCGCCGTTGTCAAAGATGAGGATGTTACCAGCGCCAGGCAGGCCCTGAGGAATCATGTGGGCGTGGTGCTGGCCGATGATCTGGCCGATCTCCTTGGCTTTGCCGGTGCTGTAGTCTGGGCCAAGTTTCCAGACGAGTTTGCCGGTCTTTTTGTCGAGGATGGCGATGATGTTGGTAGCGCGGCCATCGAAAATAATGTTGTCCGGATGGAAACGTTCGTCGCCGGCGTCGTACCATTTGTTTGGCCCCAGCACGCTCATGCAGTTGATGTGCATCCAGTCGCCAAGGCCGTTGGCCACCAGGTTTGGATTGCGGGCGATGGTGTTTTTAGCGGCTTCGTCAAAGCCCAGCTCGTCGAAATGGTCATGAATGCACCAATCCCAAACGATGTTGCCGTCCCAGTCGACCTCAATCATGCGGTCGCTGATGAGTTTATGCAGGGAAATCTCCGGCACAACCACGTCGGTGTGGGTGAGAATCAAGGTGTTGCCGCTGTCGATTTTGGCGTCCATGCCTGGCACGTAGTAGCCGACCGGGTTGCCTTCGCGCTGGTAATCGTGGTGCTGGCGCGCCATCCACTGTGGGTCGTAGCCAGGGTCTTCGATGTACTGGTTTTTCTTAAATTCCCAGCGCACCTTGCCGTTCCAGTCCACCTGCACAACGTCCTTGTAATCCTGCCAGCCATAGGTGCTGTTGCGCTGGCCGCGGCAGCCAAAGACGTCGCCGTTTGGCAGGAGCTTGTTTGGAAAGCCTTCGAGGTTGTGCCAGTGATTGACCACGCCGCCGTTCATATCAATGAGCGTCGCGCCGTGTTCGTTGGCCTGGAACAGGGTGTAGCCGTTGAAGCATTTGTCTGGTTTGTAAATGATGGTGCCTGTTGGGTGTATGGATGGGGTTCCCATGATGATTCCTCCCTAATGTTTGAGTGATGTTATGCAACAACTTATCCATAGTATATCATTTTTTTATAAAAAACGGAAACCTTATCGCACAAAAAACGCCTGCTTGTAATCCAGCAGACGTATTGACAATCAAGCCATCCTTATTTTAATCAGTGGGAGCAGCCCATTTCCTTTTTTGTGCGCTTCTCAATAACAACCATCGTTAATAATTTAATTTTCGTTTTCGGGCACTATACTCGTTCAAAAGAGACAAATTGTTCAATACAAGCCCCTGTGACGTACGTTCCACACATCCTTCCTCTTTCAAAGTGCGTAGCATATTGTTCACTGTGACACGGTGCACCGACAGAAACTTGGCAATTTTAACATTCGTGTATTGTTTAGGAAGCACTCGTTTACCACCCACCTCCTGGCTATTTTCCAAAAGAAAGGTGCACAAAGCTGATGGTGCATTCTTTTCTTTATTAACCCAATACTTTTTGCTCAAATTTGTATAGTCATTCACAGAACGCAGTAACAAACTTTCAAGTAGTTCGGGATGCCGATGCAAATACGCTATGCAAACCTTCCTTGGTATTTGATAGCACATGCATTCCGTGTGCGCGATGATTTCATGAATGGAACAGAAAGGAGGATCACTGTATGCTGTAAGAATGCCAATCAAAGAGGATACCCCTTGTCCGCCCACTTTGCGACTAAAAATGAATGCATGACCTTCTTTAGTTAAAGCATTGCAGTAAACCTCACCACTCTCAAGATAATAAACGTATTCCAGTTCTTCTCCAAAACGAATCAGCGACTCGCCCGGTTGGAAATAGCATTGCTTGGCACCTGGTAAATATCGAAATGGCATAAACTCTTCTCCCCTTTTTAAGCTCCAGAATGTTGATTGCCATGCCCATTCCATCAGCTGTGACAATTTCACACACACGTTGGCTTTACAGTCGTATCAAACAGCTCTTTGAGGTCTCACCCCAGTTTCTCGCCACACCAACGAATAACATCTCGGCAGATGGTTTTCTTCATTGATACCATCTTCTTCGTCGTATTTATTATAGTCTACGATTCTGCAATTGTTCTGTCAATCACAGTCCAGCGCCCGCTACGCACAAAAATACGCCTGCTGGTCATCCAGCAGACGTGTTGGTAATCAAAGCATAAGCATTTTCGCCAGTGGGTAGCCGATGAAAATGTACAGGATCAGGACACCAATGCAGATCGGAATGCCGATGCGATAGATGTCTTTTTTGTCGTAGATGGCATGCATGCCGTGCATCATGCTGGCATGTGGCGACGCTGCCGGTGTCAGCATGGCCACAAAGACCATGAGGATGACACCCGTGGCAACCGGCATTGGATTGATGCCCAGCTGATTGGAAAAATTCAGCACCACCGGCATCAGCACAACAGCCATGGCGGCGTTGTTGGCAAAGTTGGTCAGGATGAGCGCAAAAGTGAACATGATAGCCACGAATGCCGTTTCCGAGCGGCCGCCAAGCACCGGTGTGAGCACTTGAATGAGAAAGGTCGGCACACCAGTGGCCTCATTGGACAACGTATTGGCGCCATAAACCGCTGCCGCAATCATGAAGAAAATGCCCCAGTCAAATTTGCGGTAGGCGACTTCCTTGAAGTTTAAGAGCGGTTCACCATCGATGCGCACAACAAGAAACAGAATGATCCACGACAAGCTGACGCCGAGCGGCCCAATGGTGCTCAATGCTGAGCAAATGATGTTGCCCTTCACCACACTTGGCACAAGAATCATCAGGAGGAAACAAGGCAGCATGATGAGATAGATGATCTGACGTTTGTTCATCGGTGGCAGCTGAATGGTTTTTTCGAGCATCTCGGGATCGATGGCTTTCAGCTTGCTGAGATCCACACGCAGCACAAACTTGATCAGCAGCAAATAAATAATAATGAATAATGCCGTGACAACGAAGCAAACCACCATATATGCCAGCATCGGAATCGACATTGGATTGCCCATGGAGGCTGTCATTTTCTGGAACGCTGCGTAAGGAATCAGCTCAGCGCCCTTGAATGGGAACAATGGCTGCGCCAGTGTGGAGACGGCAAACATGCCGACGAAGAAATAGCTCCAGATGCGTTCGCCTTTCTTGATGCCAAGGTTTTCCATGAAACTGGTGGAAATTGGCCAGAGCAGAATCAAAGAAATCATTGGCTGGGTCACTGCTGCTAAGACAAAGCACAATGCATAGTACGTTGCCAAGAAGACGACCGGGCGTCCTTTGAAGATCTTACGTGTGAGGAACCAGCGCGCGATGTATTTGGTATCGCCGATGGCATCCAATCCCCCCATCAAAACCATAGCAAACAACGTCAAGAGAACCGTATCGGCGCCAATGGCGTTCATCCACACGCCATTGAAACCGCCGTCCCCGCCATAGCCGGAGATAGCCAGCACAAACAGCCCCACCAGGCTTGGCCACAGGGTTTCAACCGCACTCCACAGATAAACCATGGACAAAAAGGCACCCACGCACCGCATCCCCAGCGGTGTGATCGGATCAATCGGCGGCAGGAGCCAAAACAGCACCAGGATGCCAAAACCGATAATGAGATGCAATGGGTAGAGACTGCGTTTTGTCGTCGTACTCATTTCTTTCACCTTCCTAAACTGTAAGTATTGAACAGAACTCTTTATTTCATAATTATTTTATCCATTCCATAACTAAAATTAAACAAGTCGGACTACACCTCTATTAATCCAGGCTACTGCATTATTCTTTGTTTATCATAAAAAGCCACCATGTTTTACAAAAAAGTTGCAAAACATGGCGGCTCTTCCATCAATAGCTTAATATTTTTTTGCCGTTGCGGTAATCGATCAACTGCGGTACATCCGTGAGCACCAAACCACGCGGTGTGCGCTCGACACAGCCCTGCGCTTTCAAGGCGCGCAGCATATTGGTCACCGTCACCCGATGCACCGACAGAAACTTGGCAATCTCCACATTGGTGTATTGGCGTGAAAGCAGGCGCACACCGCCGCTCTCATGACTGTTTTCCAGGAGAAAGGCACACAGTTCCGCTGGTGCATTCTTTTCTTTGCGGGCCCAGTATTTTCTGTACAGGCGCCCATAATCACTGCTCAATTCGCGCAGCAGCGCCTCAAGCATATCCGGCTGTTCATGCAGATAGGCCAGGCAAACATCGATTGGAATTTTGTAGCACACGCAGTCGGTATGCGCAATAAAATCATGAAGAGATTCTGTGGGCTGTTTGCTGAAGGCTTCCATAATACCCACCAGCGATGACGCACCCTCGCCACCGATCTTGCGCCCCAAAATGCATTCCTCTCCATGTTCTGTCACACCAATGCGATAAACCACACCACTGGTAAGATAATAAATGTAACGAAGGGAATCCCCGGCAGAAATCAGGTGTTCTTCCGGTTGAAAATAGCAGCGTTCAGCGCCTGCTAAATGACGAAATGGCATGTTCTTCCCCCTTTATCGCGCAGGCAGCGCCCATCCTTCATGCCTGTTTGGCACGTTCAACCAGCGCTGGCAGTTCTTCGCGCACGCTGGCTTCGCAGTCGCGCATGGCGAGGATGGTCTTTTCGAACAGTTCTTTGAGCTCCCAGCCAAGGTTTTCAGCGCCCTGACGAATGACGTCGCGGGAGCAGCCAGCAGCGAAGTGTTTGTCCTTGAACTTGCGCTTGACGCTGTCGGCGCCCATGTCCATGACGCTCTTGGATGGACGCACCAGCGCGCCTGCGTTGATCAGCCCGGTGAGCTCATCGACGGCAAAGAGCACCTTTTCCATTTCATGCTCTGGCTGCACGTCACTGCAAATGCCGTAACCATGGCTGCACACGGCGTGGGTCAGGTCGTCGCCGGCGCCGATTTCTGCCAGCAGTTCCGGTGCCTTCTGGCAGTGCTGGTCTGGCCATTGTTCAAAGTCGATGTCGTGCAGCAGGCCCACCAGGCGCCAGAAATCTTCTTCGTCACCATAGCCCAGCTCGCGCGCGTACCAGCCCATGGTGCCTTCCACCGTCAGCGCATGCTCCAAATGAAACGTATCCTTATTATATTTCAACAAAAGATCCAATGCCTGTTCTCGTGTAATGCTTGTAGTCATTTTATAAAACCTCCTCCATAGTCTACATATAGTGTAAGGTTCTTCCGCGCGACTGTCAATTGCAGCAAAAAACCTCCCTGCCAGAAGACAGAGAGGCCCTTATTCAATCGCGGCGAATCATCGCATCGGGAATCAGCTCCGGCGGGAACATGACCTCGGAGTGGTTGTCCCAGATCAGATCATGGCTGATGCGCCGGTCACCGTCGTAGGTGTCTTTGTAGATTTTTGAAAGGCGGTAATACTTCTCCCCTTCGCGGCGGAAATGATGGTCTTCCTCCGAAAGGGCGTAGCGGTACGGGAAGGGGCGCACACTGCGCAGTTCGCCGTGAAGCTGGCCATCGGCCACCCACACCAGAAGCTGCACATCCTGATCGGTGGTGTTTTTGAAACGATAGTCCACGTAGTTGTAGAAAATGGACGTGCCCGCGCTCAGCGGCACGCGGTGGCCGATGTCGCAGGCGAGCGCATCGGAATGTTTATGAAACTCGGTCACGGTCATAGGACTGTGCAGCGCCAGCAGGTTGATGGTGTTGGCAAGGTTGCAGAGCCCGCCGCCCATGCCGGGAATGATCTTGTTCTTTTCAATGACACGACCGTCTTTGTAGCCTTTCTTTTCGGACACATTGCCCACCAGCCGCCAGAACGAGAAGGTTTCGCCAGGATGGATGATGAGGCCATTGAGCTTGTCGCAGGCCAGGCGGATGTTGACGGCCTTGTTTTCCTGCAGCACAGGGTCAATGCCAGGCCCGCGCTTGATGACGGTGGACTGGTGCGCCGCTACGAGATGCGGCAGCGCTTCCTGCTGCCGCTTGGCAGCGAACGCCTCCCGACTGGTGCGGTCCTGAAGATGACGCTTGAGGGTTTCCTTCTCGGTGGCGAGCTTGTAAAACAGCGGGTGCAGGTCCCCGAAATGGCGGCGCTGGCGCTTGCCTTGCAGCGCAATGCCGCCCAGACGGTGCTGACAGGACGGGCGCAGCCGATAGGTCAGCATCACTGCCTGCTCCAGACGCCGACGCTTGCCCAGGGCTTTTTCCTCCGGCCAGCGCAAAAATTTCACAAGGATGCTTGGCATGCCCGCCAGATTGGCACCGAGCACGTCGGTGAACACCTGATCGCCAATGACCACCACCTGATCCTTCTTCAGCTCCATCACTTCCAGCGCACGCAAGTAGCCAGCCGGGCGCGGCTTGCCAGCATCGTGGATGTAATAGGTGCGGATATTCTGCATAAAACGATTGATGCGTTTTTCCTCGTTGTTGGACAACAGCAGCGTCTTAAACCCCTTGGCCTGAACCTCACGGAACAGATCGTCAATCGCCGGCGTTGAATCGCTGCCATGAAGCACCAGGGTGTTGTCAATGTCGAAGATCAGCCCGCGAATCCCCATCGCATACAGCTTGTCGTAATCGATGGTGAACACACTGTCGGCACATTCGTAAGGATAGAATACTTTAAACATAGCGGCCTCATTTCTTCATATACGCGCAGACACGGTCAATCTGTTCACAGAAATCGCCGCCGAACTGCTGATCAAAAAACGCGCTGCCAATGGTGAACGCCCACGGCGCCGCTTCCTTCACCTCATCGAGCCGCTGGAAGCTGTTGATGCTGCCTGCCAAACACACCGGCGCATCAATGGCTGCCGTGAAAGCTTTGTTGAGCGCGGCGGCGTCGCCTTCGTAGCGATAACCCAGCAGATCGATGCCATACGCGCCCTTGGCCAGGTACTCACAGGCCTCGGCGATCATGCCTTCCACCGTGCCATGAAGCACCGACGGACGACCGGTAATCTCACCGACGAACGGCATGTACTTGAGCCCATGGTCCCGGCAATAGTTGTTGACCGCGTCAGAAAACACCGTTCCCATCAGAATATCACAGCCGCAGGCCACCGCCATCTGCGCGCCAGCCAGGCATTCTGGCTCCGTGTAGGCCACCACCTCGAGAAACGTCGTCTTACCGCAGGCCTTCATGTGGGCGTAAAGCCTCTTCATCTCCGCCAAAGGCAGCGGCGCCTCCTTGAACCCCCAATATTCCGCCTGGCTGCTGCGGCATTGGTCGAAAATGTCATAAGCATTGTTTACAGTCTGGTCATTATACGTCAGCATGACGATGAGTTGCGGATGATTAGGCATACAAACCCCTCCGTTGTATTTGATAAGCCTATCTTATCATCCCATCATTTTTCGTTCAATATCAAAATTCTTAAAAAAATAAGACCATTTCTTAAATGAAACAACATTTTCTCCATCGCTCCCAGCTCATGCAAAAAGCCGCTGCTCCCACTCTTTGGAACAGCGGCCGACGTTTACGCCTCGATTTTTTTAATCACCTTCGCTGGCACACCGCCGACGATGGTATTGGCTGCAACGTCTTTGGTGACCACAGCGCCTGCTGCAACGATGGCGCCGTCACCAATGGTGACGCCTGGCAAAACAGTGGCATTGGCACCGATCCAGACATTTTTGCCGATGTGCACCGGACTGCCCACCATGCCGCCGCGGCGTGCCGGGTCTTGCAGGTGGTTCAGGGTGGCTATGACGACATTGTGCCCGATGAGGGCGCCGTCGTCGATGGTCACGCCGCCTTGATCCTGGATCTTGACGCCGCTGTTGAAAAAGACGTGGCTGCCGATCTTGAGATTTTTGCCGCAGTCACTGAAAAATGGCGGAAAAAAGCCCACGCCTTCGCCAACCTCGCACCCTGTCAATTCACAGAACAGTTCGTGCACGCGTTCTGGTGTGCGGTCGCAGTGGTTCAGCGCCTCACAAATGCGAATGGCTTCTTCCGACAGCTCATGCATCATGAGGTGCGCCTCAGACTGGCCTTCAATGACGGCGCCGCTGTCCATGATGGCAATAAATTCTTCTATGGTCATTAGGATACGCCTCCCGTGTAATGTTTCTGTCCATATTATACGACGTCGCAGGTTTGCGCACCAATGCCGCTCTATCATAAGATGACATGCCATTTACTCATAACACGCAAAACAGGCAGCCGTTATGACTGCCTGTTTATCATTTATTCATGGCCATTGCCGTGATGGGCGCCCTGGCTGTGTTCTGCAGCATGAAGGCCTTGGCCCTGACCATTGCCGCTGCCCTGTCCCTGGCCGCTGCCAGCGCCTTGGCTTTGACCATTGCCTGACCCATTGCCAGCACCCTGGCCGTTGCCATAGCCACCAGAACCAGCGCCGCTGTCGGCTGCTGCGCCATCACCCTGATAGCTTGCCAACAATTCACGAATTTCGCGCATGGTCATTTGCTGCACCTCTTCCGGCGTGATGCTTGGATCATAGGCCAACAGTTCCTGATAAGCATGGTATTTACCGCAGGAAAGCCCCGCGTCATGAGCATCTGCCATTTGGCTGTCGTCACTTTCCAGAGCGTAGCAGTGTGCATTTTTATGCTCGGCGGTGCAGTTTGACACATAGTTCAGCACCGCATCACTCTGCGCAGCGTCACCGTCTGCAGCCTGCACCACGGCGATGGACAATTCCTCGCCGCGCGCCAGGCAGTCATTGATGGTATCGTTTGCCATGAGCGCGTCCACTGCGTCGTCATAGTTCATATTTTTAACGTTCAGTTCCGCTGCCAGGGCCACGCCGTCGTCGTTGTAACCATTGAGGGCGATGACGCGGTCAAAACGGTTGATGTCCATCTCAACAGAAGGATTGATGTCAATGCTGAGCACCGTTGTTGGGGTGTAATAGAGGTGATGGCCGCCAAGCCCCAAAGCAAGCAGACAGCAGACAACCAGCGCAGTCACCGGCGCCCAGCGGCGCAGCCGCCGTTTTGGCTTGGCACCTTCGCGCATGGCCTGAAATACAGCCTGCTTCGTCGTATTTTTCAGTACATCCTCAGCCTGAATGTCATCGAAAGCCTCTTTCAGTCGTTGTTCCATCACGCTTCACCTCCCAATTCATTGCGCAGCAGCGTTTTCGCACGGGTCAGCTGTGTATAGACGGTGTTGACATTGATGCGCAAAATATCCGCAATGTCCGCAGCAGGATAGCCTTCATAATAATGCAGGTAGACAACGCGACGATACTTTTCCGGCAAAGCCAGCACAGCCTCCAACACCTCAGAATGGGCGGCATCAACGACGCCGCCCTGCTCCACATAAGCATCAAGGGACACGGTATGCTTGCGAAAGAAACTTTTCAAAAGATCCTTGCAGGCATTGATGGTCACGCGAATGATCCATGCTTTTTCATGGGCTTCGCTTTCAAACGCCTTGTCATTCATGGCGTATTTCAAAAACACCGTTTGACAAATGTCTTCGGTGTCTGCCTCATTTTTCAAATGAATGAAACAGATGCGTTTCACCGTCGACGCATAATGTTCAATTGCCTGACTCACTGCTTCTTCGCTGCGCATCACCGCGCCCCCTCTTTTCTACTATTTAACGGTTTACCAGCGGCCTCCGTGATGCCCGCCGCCATTATGATGGCCCATGCCACCACCGTTGCCGCAGCCTGTGCCCGCGTTGTCACAGATGCCGTCGCCGTCAGCATCGACATAATTGCTGCCTTGGCCGCCATTGCCATATCCGCCGTTACCATTGTAATTGTCGCACACACCGTCGCCGTCAGCATCGACAAAGTTGCCGCCGCAGCCTGTGCCGTGGTTGTCGCAGATGCCGTCGCCATTGGCGTCTACATAATTGTCGCACACGCCGTCACCGTTGGCATCCACATAGTTGCCGTTGCCAAGGCCGCTGCCCTGGTTGTCGCAAACACCGTCACCATTGGTGTCCACATAACCAACACCTGTGCCGTTGCCGGCACCATTGCCTGCGCCGCGTCCATAACCAGCCGCAAACATGGCCGCTGGGACAGAAGCGATGACCAATAATCCAATAATGATGGCTGCTAAAAATTTCTTCTTGTTTTTCATGAGAATGACCTCCTTAAAAAATGTTTTCACTATCAATACGATTCAAACAGGTCATTTCATTCATGAAAGGAAAAATTTTTTCAAAAAAGCTCAATTTTTTTCTTTGATGATCAAAACTGCAATAGGCGGATGGTTTGGACGGTTGAAAAAATCACTGACCAGCACCGTGTAGCGATGGTAGTCCAGCGTACGCAAATGATCCAGCACCGCGTTACGCTCTGCAAAGCCGCTGTCGCCGCCATGATAAACACACAAAGTCATGATGCCGCCCTCTTTGAGCAGCGCCAACCCGCTATCAATGGCACGCATCGTGGTCTTTGGCTGCGTGGTAAGATGGTGGTCGCCGCCCGGCAGATAGCCCAAATTAAAAACAATGGCGTCCACGCTGGCAGGTGCTGCATACTCGGCC
>JAXJBF010000060.1:0-2702 GCA_036303105.1 Peptococcaceae bacterium
GGTCATGGAGATGCTGATGCTGTTGTCTGGTTCTACGTAGTCTTCATCTTCCACGAAGGTGACGCTGACTTTCACGTTGCCGCTTGGCATGGTGAAGGTGTAGGTGCCATCGCCGTTATCGGTGACTTCTACTTCTTTGCCATTGGCTGTGAGGGTGAGTTCATCCAGCTTGTAAGCCTTGTCAGGGGAGACAGTGAGGGTCACTTTCTCGCCTTCGGTGGCATACTTGTCAACGGAGACACTGCCGTTGTCCATATTGGCAACGTTGATAGCATAGCTGTACTTGCCAGTGTATGGAGGAATTTCATACACTTCGCCAGTAGATGGGTTAATGGTCATCCCTGGTG
This sequence comes from Peptococcaceae bacterium, assembly GCA_036303105.1. Lineage (GTDB taxonomy): Bacteria > Bacillota > Peptococcia > Peptococcales > Peptococcaceae > UMGS1590. The sequence goes on from JAXJBF010000060.1 coordinate 348, forward strand.
CAAGGTAATCACTGATATCCACTGCACCAGCATAGTCACCCGTTGCAAAGGTACCGCCATTAACAAGCAAGTTGAGATCTACATTGTCACCGGTTGTAACATATTGGAAGCTGCCGCCATTGATGGTGCCGCTCACAGTACCAGGGCCGTTTTGAGCACCCGTGGACTGTTCAAACTTAATGGAATTGTCTTCAGCAATGTTGGCGTCATTTACGGTCAATGCGGTGTTGCCATATTTACCTTCAACGTTGATGCCTCCCCAAGCATTGCCAGAGGTTGTAAGGCCATTAACCGTTGCGTTCGCATTATTCAAGGTGAGGCCATAGGTGGAGCAATCTTTTACTGTTACATTGTCAATGGTAACGTTAATTGGCTGCGCCTTGTCATCAGACCATACATTGATGCCAGAACGAGCACCAGTTTTAGTAGTAGCTGAAGGTGAATTATCCCCATCAATGGTCAAATTCTTAATGACCACATTGGTAGCATCTTTTGTTACATTGATCACGTGATATTCACCACGAGTACCGTCAGTATTATAGCTGAATCCATTGCCTGCGGTAATGGTCTTGCCATTGCCATCCAAGGTGATGTTCTTATCGATTGTCAATGCGCCAGCGCCAGAACCCGGATTACCTGTTACATCAACTGTAACATCTTTTACCAAGCGCACGACATCACCATCGTTTGCCGCTTGAAGTGCAGTTGTCAAGGAATCGTATGGTACAGCATTCACAAATGCGACAACATCGTCGGCGGCAGTATCCTGTGCAGGCTGACCTGCAACAGTGCTGCCAATAACGCTCATATTGCTGCCGCTTGTTGCGCTAACTGCGCTATTGAACACTGCTGCTTGACCACTACCACTATTGCTGACTTTGCCCTGTACGGTCGTTGTATCAACCAACAGACTACCCTCAGATGTGTTGGTTACATTACCAGTAATGGTGCTGTTTTCAACGCTCACTGGGGTCTTAGAACTGTTTGTTACATTGCCAGAAACAGTGCAGCCATCAAGGCTCAGTGTGGTATTGCCACCATCGGTAGTTTTGGCTCCAGGGGTTAAATTAGATACCTTAACAATATCACCAGTTACTTGACCACTAACATTGACATTGATGGACAAATCATCATAACCCATGCTTTCATTGCCCATATTTTTATCTGAAACAACAATAGCAGGCGCTACATCAGCATCGTTAGACTTCGTTGCAGTGTTTACAACCTGCGCCTGACCGGAAATGTTTACATTAAGGTTGCCAACATAACCGCCACTTGCTTTCCCAACAACAATAGCACCATTGGTGCCACCACTGCCGCCAGCAACCAAATCAGAGTTGTCACTCAACGCAGTACCTTCGATGGTTCCACCTGTAATGTTCAAGTCACCAGCACAAATACGAATGCCTTGCGCACCAGTTACTGTGCCACCAGAAATATTATTCACACCAATTGCAGGCAAATACATGCCGGTACCTTTATCGGTGCCGTCCACAGTACCACCTGTCATGGTCAAGGTATAGCCAGCAAATTGACCACCGCTGGCATTGGTGCCAATGGCCTGTCCAGCAGTGATCGTTCCACCACTGATATTCAGCGCAACTTTGGAATTATCTACATTACCATTTGCTACACCAGGGCCATATATAGCGATACCATATGACCAGTTTTGGTCGGCGCCAATAGGCTGACCTTCATTAGTTGTTGGAGCTACACCTTGAACAGTACCACCAGAAATATTGCACACTGCAGAATTGTCATCCCACGTACCAGGCATTCCCAATGTTGGAGCAAACATGAAAATGCCTGTCGAACCTTTTACAGTACCACCTTTAATGGTCACTGTCCCATAGTTAGTAATTGTTTGAGTAGCTTCAAATGCTGTGCAGGTATTTTCTACAGTACCACTTTCAAGAGTAAAACCAGCGTTAGCATATACCTGCACACATCTTAATGGCGTAACACCCGTTGCTGTCGTTTGTTCGTTAACATATAACCTGCCATCAGCATTGGCGGATGTATCGCAAACAGTCAAGGTACCACTTTTAACATTAACAAATACGCCATCATTACCATTATATGTAAGTTCGTGGCCATTTAAATCAATGGTGGTGTCTTTATCAATTACGATAGAATCTGCTACCGTCACATCCTCGGTCAGCTTAATCACACCATTTGCATTTGCTGCAGGCAACGATGTACTATCAGCAAAAGCCGCGAATGGGAAGAGACTGACGATCATCGCGCATGCCAGCAAGGCGCTTAAAAAACGTTTTTTCGTTTTTCGCATGATTTCTTTTTCCTCCTTAATAGTATGGTTTACGTGTTCTTTACTTTCTGTTTTTCATCTTCACA
>JAXJBF010000061.1:0-1889 GCA_036303105.1 Peptococcaceae bacterium
TGGTTCTACGTAGTCTTCATCTTCTACGAAAGAAGCGCTGACTTTCACGTTGCCGCTTGGCATGGTGAAGGTGTAGGTGCCATCGCCGTTATCGGTGACTTCTACCTCTTTGCCATTGACTGTAAGGATGAGTTCATCCAGCTTGTACGCCTTGTCAGGAGAAACAGCGAGGGTCACTTTCTCACCTTCGGTGGCATACTTGTCAACGGACACACTGCCGTTGTCAGCATCGGCAACGTTGATGGCGTAGCTGTACTTGCCAGTGTATATCTCATCTACTTTACCAGTTGATGGATTATATTCCATCCCTGGGGCAACGTAATCCTTAATATCCACTGCACCAGCATAATCACCTGTTGCAAAAGTACCACCATTAACAACCATCTTAAGAGCTACCTTACCATCTGTTGTTACATATTGGAAGCTGCCGCCATTGATGGTGCCAGATGGTTCATTGCCAGTAACTTTTCCCTTTTCAAACTTAATAGAGTTTTCTTCATTAATAGTCGCGCTATTTACAATCAAGCTGGCATCCCCAGATTTATTATCCACATTGATGCCGCCCCATTTGTTGTTTTCAGTGGTCAGGCCATTAACTGTTACAGTTGAACCATTAGCCACGATTGCATAGCCAGTGCCATTTTTAATGGTCACATTTTCAACAAGAGCAGTTGCTGAGTAAACATTCAAACCATGTTTAGTTGCAGTGCTTTCACTAACTTTACCATCGATGGTCAAATTCTTAACGATAACATTGGCACCGTATTGAATGTTGATCATACTAGGGGTACCGGATACATTCTCAGCAGAGATGGTGTAACCGTTACCGTCGAGGGTGATGTTTTTCCCGTCGATTGTCAGAAGGCCCTGAGTATTGCCTTTGTTTGCTCCATCAAGGACAACATCTTTCAGTAAGGTGATGGTATCACCATTTGAAGCAGCAGTAATCGCAGCATCAAGGGTTGCATATTGTGTACCATTGATTTCAGCAGCGTTTACGCTTCCCTGAGCAACACCATTGGTATTGTTTGCGCTCAATGTTACATCGTTATTGGTGATTTTGATGCCTGTAGCACCTGTGTTTGCAACATAGATACCTGAAGCATAGGCTACATCTCCATAGTTTTCCGTAGCAATATTGGTTAATGTATTCTCAGTAACTGTTATATTAGAACTGTTGCCTAAAACAATCCCTGTGTATTTGGTGCCGTCAATGGTATTGCCTGTAATTGTTGCATGGTTAATTGCATTAAAATACATGCCATATTTCAGATTGGTGAATTGGCAATCTTTTACGGTTACATAACCTGCTGCGCCGCCTTCTGAAATGATACCTGATCCACCTGAATTGGCCCCAAGTGTAGCAGCGCCTACAAATTTGCAATTATCAATTGTAATTGGCGCGCTCTCCGTACCATTTGTAGCAATATAGACAGCGCCTTCGTCTTTCATGCAGTCATCCAAACCGGTAACTGTTACATTTTTAATGGTAACACCAGATGATTGTACATAGAAAACTTCTTCGTAATCGCCATAACCATCCGCATTTGGAGTATCATTAAACTCACGTGCAATGGTATAGTTTTTCCCATCAATGGTAATAGCCTTATCAATAACAAGGTTATTCCCTTGTCCAGCTGGAATGTTGATATTTGCTGTCAATTCGATTGTATCCCCTGCTTTAGCATTTTCTACAGCTGACTTTAAAGCTTCAAAAGTGCCAACTGGTGTCGTTGTGGAAGCAAAAGCCGCGAATGGGAAGAGACCGATGATCATCGCGCATGCCAGCAAGGCGCTTAAAAAACGTTTTTTCGTTTTTCGCATGATTTCTTTTTCCTCCTTAATAGTATGGTTTACGTGTTCTTTACTTTCTGTTTTTCATCTTCACA
>JAXJBF010000062.1:0-4555 GCA_036303105.1 Peptococcaceae bacterium
AGTTTTCACCAAAGAGGGCGATGCCTGGCACATGGGCAACGGAGGCTTCGACGATGTCGGTGCCGGCCCAGTGGCTGGCGCTGACGTCGTCATAGAGGCCGAGGCTGAGCAGGGCTTTGGCCTGGTCGCTGTCGCCGGTGCGAGCAGTGATGCGGTTGAACACGGCGCAGGCTTCTGCGCGCGTCAGCGTGTTTTCAGGGCGGAAGGTGCCGTCTTCGTAGCCGCCGACCCAGCCCAGGGCGGCTGCTTTGGAAATGGCGTCGGCAGCCCAGTAGTCGCTTGGTACGTCGCTGAAGCTTTCGTTGGCAGCGACATCATCGGTGAGGTTCACGAGAATGGAAACAAACTCGGCGCGGGTGATGGCGTCGTTCGGGCGGAAGCTGGTGCCGTCGGTGGTGAGCTCGAGGCGGCAGACGGCGCGCACCGGCTCGGCGAACCAGTCGCTGTCCGTGACATCGGTGTAGGAGCAGGTGCCGGTGCCGCTGTCTGGATCAGCGAGCAGGCGATAGAGGAAGGTGACGGCTTCAGCGCGGGTGACGCTGCGGCTTGGGCCCATGGTGCCATCCGGATAGCCGGCGATGTAGGCGATGTGGTCGCTTACGAGGGCTGGCGGTGCGCTGGGGTCGGCAGACTCAATGGGCGTGGTGTTGCTGGCCAATGCTTCGTGTTGAAAGGACAGCGCACAGGGGAGCGCTGTGACACAGGCAAGCAGCAATGTGGTCACTGCGCGTTTGACTTTTGCGTTCATGAGACGCTCCTTTCGTTCATTATATATAGAAGAAAATGGTGCACAATGATTACCTTTGATAGTTATCAAAGATATTGTACAATATTTCTGTGTGTATGTCTAAAAAAATATGGCCAATCGTGACAAAAATATCCGTGAAAGACAGGCATCTTTTCGTGGAAATTTGCAACGCTTTTTCTTGACAAGAAAATTTTGCGCGCTTATAATTGTGTAGGTTAAAGTGTATCGTGCACAAGGAGATATATCATGGCTTTGATCGTAGATTTATCCAGCCTGCGGCAAAATCCCGGGCGTCGTCTGACAGCATCGCTGGAAAGTGACACGCTTGCCGGATTGGAGAGCGGCTTGCATTTGAATGGATCTGTAAAGGTGGACGCCGAGCTGATCGGCGGTGAGCGGCGCGTGTCGCTGCATGCACGGGTTCAGGCAGAAATAGATACTGTCTGTGACATGTGCCTGGCACCGATTGTCTATCCGCTTGATTTCGAGATCGATGAGGTTTTGATGAGCGCCCACGATGTGGATGTGCTGGCAGAACACGGCGGCGATCGCGAAGAAATGGAAAGTGAAAATTGGATCTATGATGATGTACATTTAGACTTGAATTATCTCGTGCTTAATGCTATACTGACACAGTTACCACTTCGGCATTTATGTCGACCAGACTGCAAGGGCTTGTGTCCACATTGTGGCGCGAATTTGAATGATGGTCCTTGCGATTGTGAAAATACAGAAATAGATCCGCGCTGGGCGATTCTCGCACAGCTTCAGGAGAAATGATTGGGGAGGTGTAATAGATGGGATTACAGAAAAGTAAGAGAGGCAAATCCAGAACTCACAGAAAACGCAGCGCATGGTCCAAGCTCGACTCCGTTCAGTCTATGACCTGCCCGAACTGCCACGAACCAAAGCTTCCACACCATGTCTGCCCTTCTTGCGGCTATTATGATGGCCGTAAAGTAGGCGAAAAGCAGGAAGCAGCTGTAGCAGCTGAAAACTAATAACAACAAGCGACCGGTCAAGAATGTCTTGACCGGTTGTTGTATTTTTAGAAACTTTTTTCAATCTTTCGCTATTTAATATAGGAGGAAACGATGCTCAACCAATCGAAAATTCGCAATATCGCTATCATTGCGCATGTCGACCATGGCAAAACGACCCTCGTAGACCAGATGCTGCGTCAGAGTGGGACCTTTCGTGCCAACGAACAGGTTGTAGAACGTGTCATGGACTCGAACGACCTGGAACGTGAAAAAGGGATCACCATTCTTGCTAAGAACACGTCCATCGACTATGATGACTGCCGCATCAATATCGTCGATACCCCAGGGCACGCAGACTTTGGCGGCGAAGTAGAACGTATCATGAAGATGGTGGACGGCGTTCTTCTGGTTGTCGATGCTTATGAAGGCTGCATGCCTCAGACACGTTTCGTGCTGAAAAAGGCACTGGCTGCCAACTTGACCCCAATCGTTGTCATCAATAAGATGGACAAGCCATTCGTGCGTCCTAGCGAAGTGGTCGATGAAGTCATTGATCTGTTCATTGATCTCGATGCCAGCGAAGACCAGCTGGACTTCCCAGTGCTTTACGCCAGCGGCGTGAAGGGGATTGCCAGCGACGATCCAGAAGATCTCGGCGACAACCTCAAGCCATTGCTGGATGCCATCATTAAATACATTCCATCACCAAAGGGCGATCCAGAAGGCCCGCTGCAGGCACAGATCACCCTCATGGACTACAATGAATTTGTTGGCAAGATTGCCATTGCGACCATCAACCGTGGTACCATTCATACCAATGATATGGTGTCGATCATGAACCGCGAAGGCAAGGTGCGCAATGTGCGCGTGACCAAGCTCTTCGGTTTCAAGGGCTTAAAACACACGCCAATCGATGAAGCAAGCGTTGGTGAGATCGTAGCAGTCTCCGGCCTTGGTGAAATCAATGTCGGTGAAACCATCTGCGCACAGAATCAGCTGGACCCAATGCCATTCATTAAGATTGAAGAACCTACCCTGGAAATGATGTTCCTGATCAACAACTCGCCATTCGCTGGCAAAGATGGGGACCCAATCACCAGCCGCAAGTTGTGGGCACGCCTGCAGAAGGAAGCGGAAAGCGACATCGCGCTGCATGTGTCTGAAACCGACAGCGCTGATATGTTCCGAGTGGCTGGCCGCGGGGAACTGCATCTCTCCATTTTGATCGAAAAGATGCGCCGCGAAGGGTTGGAATTCCAGGTATCCATGCCTCAGGTTATCATTCACGAAGAAGATGGCGTGAAGATGGAACCTTATGAATACGTTACCCTCGATGTGCCGGAAGAATACATGGGCACTGTGATGGAAAAGATGAGCACCCGCAAGGGCGAAATGCGCAACATGCAGAACCGCAACGGCGAAGTGCGTCTTGAATATGTCATCCCATCCCGCGGGCTGGTTGGCTTCCGCACACAGTTCCTGACTGACACCCACGGCTACGGCATCATGAATGCCACCTTCGAAGATTACCGCCGTTATAGCGGCTACATCGAAGGACGCCGCAGCGGTGCGCTGATTGTTTTTGAAACAGGCACGACAACTGCTTATGGTTTGTCCAGCGCTGAAGACCGCGGCACGCTCTTTGTGGGACCAGGGGTTGATGTCTATGAAGGCATGATCATCGGTGAATCCAACCGCGATCAGGATATTGCCGTCAACGTTTGTAAGGGCAAAAAACTGACCAACACCCGTGCAGCAGGGAAAGACGATGCGGTACAGCTGAAGGGCGCGCGCGACATGTCACTGGAACAGTGCATTGCGTTCCTGAACGATGACGAATATCTGGAAGTGACGCCAAAGGAATTGCGTTTGCGCAAACGCTTCCTTAAAGCAGACGACCGCGCAAAATACAATAAGAATAAAAAACTCAGCCGTCAGCAGGAAGGTTGAGGATGGATCATACGGAGCAGGTATTATAAAGATGCCTGCTCCGTATCTTTTTTTGTACGAAAAATGCGAATGGTAAAAGAAGGTCAGAAAAAATAAATGAGAAAAATTCGTATATTTTTCAGAAAAAACAGGACACTTTCAAGTGGAAAAATGGTAATAATTTTACATTAAAAAATCGCTGAAACCCGCGAAAAATAAAGAAAAATTCCTTGCAAAACCCTGATTGGTGTGTTAAACTTAAGCGGTGCCTGAAATTAAGCAATGATGCGGGAGATTGCTAGGCGAATGGACACACCTGAGGCCGTGTTCTAGGGAACTCCCGCGGAGCAGTCCGATAATCGGGCGAAATCAAGGAGGAAAAATAATGGCAAGAAGTAAAATCAGAATTCGCTTGAAAGCTTTTGATCACAAAGTACTTGATCAAAGCGCAAGCAAAATCGTAGAAACTGCCAAGAAAACTGGTGCTACCGTTTCCGGCCCAGTTCCACTACCAACTGAAAAGGCAGTCTACACCGTTCTTCGTTCTCCACACGTCAACAAAGACTCCAGAGAACAGTTCGAAACCAGAACCCACAAACGTCTCATTGACATCACCGAACACACCAACAAGACTGTTGAAGCGTTGATGCGTTTGGATCTGCCAAGCGGCGTTGAAATCGAAATCAAATTATAATAAAAAAGGAGGTGGCAGTTCGAATGAAAGCCATTTTGGGTAAGAAAATCGGGATGACTCAGATCTTCACTCCAGAAGGCGTGTTGATTCCTGTAACAGTTGTTGCTGCAGGTCCATGCGTAGTCACCCAGGTAAAGACAATTGATACTGACGGTTATAATGCTGTTCAGGTCGGCTTTGGCGATATCAAGCCTGTAGCAG
>JAXJBF010000063.1:0-75575 GCA_036303105.1 Peptococcaceae bacterium
GATGAAACCATGCAGGATATTTTGGTGCGTTATAAGCGCTTAAAAGGATACAATACTCTTTGGGTTCCTGGGACTGATCACGCTGGGATTGCAACTCAAGCTAAGGTTGAAAATATGTTGCGTGATAAAGGGATCGAACGCGAAGCAATTGGGCGTGAAGCTTTTATTGAACATTGCTGGGATTGGAAAAAACAATACGGGAACACCATCACTCAGCAGATTCGAAAACTGGGAGCATCCTGTGATTGGGATCGCGAACGCTTTACGATGGACGAAGGCTGCAGTAAGGCTGTTCGTGAAGCATTTGTTTCTTTGTATGAACAGGGGCTGATTTACCAGGGCAACTATATTGTAAACTGGTGCCCACATTGCCAGACTACCATTTCGGATATTGAAGTTGAACACGAAGAAAATCAGGGCAAGCTTTATTATTTGAATTATCCGCTCGAAGATGGTAGTGGCAAATTGACAATAGCAACCACACGTCCTGAAACCATGTTTGGTGATACCGCGGTTGCCGTTCATCCTGAAGACGAACGTTTTAAGGATTATATTGGAAAGAATGTTATCCTTCCTATTGTTAATAAGGCAATCCCTGTCATTGCGGATGAATATGTTGAACGTGAATTTGGTACAGGTTGTGTAAAAATTACACCTTCTCATGATGTTAACGACTTTGAAATGGGCCAACGTCATAACTTACCACATGTTGTCGTTATCGATCAATATGGCAAAATGAATGAAAATGCCGGTAAGTATAACGGCATGGATCGTTTCGAATGCCGCAAACAGGTTATTGAAGATCTTAAAGGTACCGAATACTTCGACCATGAAGAAGACTATACGAATGCGGTAGGTCACTGCTACCGTTGTCATACGGCTATCGAACCACGCGTCAGCAAGCAATGGTTTGTTCGTATGGAGCCATTGGCAAAACCAGCCCTGGAAGCGGTTAAAAATGGTGACATTCGTTTTGTTCCGGAACGTTTTGAAAAAATTTATATCAGTTGGCTGGAAAATATTAGAGATTGGTGTATTTCTCGTCAGCTTTGGTGGGGACATCGCATTCCAGTCTGGTATTGCCAGGATTGTGGTGAAGTGATCTGCACACGTGAGGATCCAACGGTATGTCCAAAATGTGGTTCCAAGCATTTAGAACAGGATCCAGATGTTTTGGATACGTGGTTTAGTTCTGGACTTTGGCCATTTGAAGTTATGGGATGGCCTGATTTGGATGCAAAAGATCTTGCACGGTTCTATCCAACCGATGTACTGGTTACCGGGCGTGATATCATCTTTTTCTGGGTTGCTCGCATGATCTTTGATGCTTTCAAAATGACAAATCAGCGTCCATTTAAGGATGTTCTGATTCATGGATTAGTGCTGGATCAGCACGGACAGAAAATGAGTAAGTCCAAGGGGAATGGTATCGATCCGTTGGAAGAAATCGAAAAGTTTGGTGCAGACGCTTTGCGCATGACATTGATTACTGGCGTAACGCCTGGTAATGATGTGCGTTATCGCGCAGAAAAAATTGAAGCCTCTCGAAACTTTACAAATAAACTTTGGAATGCGGCACGTTTTGTTTTGATGAACCTGGAAGATTTTGATGGACAACTTGGTACACAGCCTCCTGTTACAAGTGATGTTATCGATCAATGGATTCTCACTCGTTTTTATGAAATTGCCGAAAAAATGAGCGTTGAATTGGATCGTTATGATTATGGCGAAGCCGCCAAAACAATCAAAGACTTTATTTGGAATGAATTTTGCGATTGGTATATTGAATTAATCAAGCCTCGTCTTTATGGTCGAATCACTGAAGAAAGTAAGAAAGAGGCACAGGAAACAGCAGCTTGGGTATTGCGTGAAACATGTGTGCTGCTGCATCCAATCATGCCATTTATTACCGAAGAGATTTGGCAGCATTTGCCACATGAGGGCGAATCTATCATTATTGCAACATGGCCTGAAAATACAACGAACATTCACTATCAAGATTCTTATGATAAAATGGTATTCTTAATGGATCTTGTAAAAGGCATTCGTTCGATGCGTCATGATATGGGTATCCCAACCGGGAAAAAATCCGCATTGCAGATTCATTGTCATGATGATGATCAAAAAATGGTTATTGAAAATTATGATGTTCAGCTAAAGACCTTGGCTTACGCTGATAACATTGCGGTTCTAAACGATGTATCAGAAGCTGAAAAACAATCGGTTAGTACCGTTGTGCATGGTGCTGAAGTGATTCTTCCTTTGAAAGGCGTTCTTGATATCGCAGATGAATTGGCACGCCTAGATAAAGAAATAGCACGCCTCAACAGTGAAGTCGCGCGTGCTGAGAAAAAATTAGCTAATCCAGGGTTTGTTGGCAAAGCTCCAGCGGCTGTGGTTGAGGCAGAAAAAGAAAAAGTAGTCAATTATAAGCTGGATCTTGAAACTGTCCAAAAACGTCATGAATTTTTGACGAGTTTGGATAAATAACAATTATCTTTAAGAGTGAGGTGTTTCTATGTTTGGACTCAGTATGGGGGAAATCCTTATAATATTGGTAGTGGTTGTTGTCTTGTTTGGTTCATCGCGTTTAGCAGGGTTGGGTAAGTCTGCTGGAAAATCAGTACGCGAATTTAAAGAAGAGTTGCATAAAGATGATGAAGAAACCGCTGAAACGGGCAGTAAAAAAACGGAATCCGCAGATAACACTGATGAAAAATAAGAGAAGGGTTGAATCATGGGATTAAGTTTTGGTGAGATCGTTGTCATCATTTTGGTTGCCTTTCTTGTGTTGGGACCGGATAAGTTGCCCGATGCCGGACGAACACTTGGAAAAACTTTGAACAGTTTCAAAAAAGCGTTATCAGATTCAAATCTTAATATTAAAGATGAAATGGACGCTATAAAAAAGGAAACAGGATTTTCCGAGGTTTCCGAAAAAGCTAAAGAGAAGGAAATGCAGTTTAAAAGCGATTTGAAAGATTTGCAAAAAGATCTGGATATTACAAATAAGAAAAACAATCCCAAAGCTTAGGAAGGAGAGGAAACATGTCAGAACAACAGGAAGAACTGCCATTGTCAGAACATCTTAAAGCGTTGCGGCGTGTTTTCTTCGTGTCTCTCATTGCTATATTGGTAGCCTCTATACTGTGCTATGCAGTTTTACGAGAACCAATCATGGATTTGGTTATTGCGCCAGTCAAGGAATATGGTATCGAATTAAAATTTACAAGTGTTGCCGAGGCGTTTATGGCATATATGAAAATCTCGATACTGGCAGGAGTTATATGTGCCAGCCCGGTTGTACTTTGGCAAATTTTAAAATTTATCTTACCAGGATTGTATAAAAACGAGAAAAAGATGTTTTTGGGAGTATTATTTTGGCTTCTTTTACTTTTTCTCGCTGGTGTTGCATTTGCCTATTTTGTCGTTTTGAAATTTTCTTTGAAAGTCCTTCTTTTTGATTTTAGTGGTGATTTTGACCCGTTTATTACGGTTGCTAACTATTTGAGTTTTGTTTGGAAATTTTTGATTCCTTTTGGGATCGTATTTGAGATTCCGCTGCTTGTGTACTTTTTGACACGTTTTGGATTGGTAACACCTGATACCATGAAAAAGTATAGACGCTGGGTTATTCTTTTGATTGTAATTGCAGCTGGAGTATTTAGTCCACCTGACGTTGTTAGTCAAGCTCTTCTGGCGTTACCAATGTACATATTATTTGAGATTAGTATTGTCATTTCACGGCGGGTTTATCAATCAAGAATGAAAAAAATGGAACAACAACCAGATTCAGAGAGGTGATCAAGATGATGAAAGAGATGCTCTATGCATCTGACTTTGTGGATAAAGATGTTTTAAATCTAGAAACAGGTGATTTGATAGGATCAATTTCTGGCGTTTTGATTGAAGAGGAGCCGATGCGTGTCACTGCATTTGCTTATCGTGTAGAAGATGAGTCAGGTCAGCATATGGCTTTCTGTACTTTTTCTCAAGTAACAGACATCGATCAACAAGTGGTCGTTATTTCTTCCAGCCAAAGTTATCTTCCAAGTGATGCAAAAAGCTTGCTGGGAATACCTTGTTTAGATTCTGAAGGCAAATTGGTGGGAAGAGTACACGATTGTGCTTGGGTGCATAGCAATGGTTTGATGACGGAGGTTATTCTTACAACTGATAGTGCGCGATTTGGTGTTGCAGTATCAGATATTAGTAAGATTGGTTCTGGCGCATTGTTGTTTGCTGTTCCAGAAAGTAATCTTCATAAGAACGATTATCAAGAATCAGCTTCAGAAGAAAAAAGCAATGATAATGCAGAAGAAATGATGCGTTCTTTAATTAGAAGAGTTGGAACGACACTCTCTGGGGCAGGACAAAAAGTTGGCGAACGAGTTAAACAGATTGATACTGAGGAACTTAATCGAGACATCAATAGATTTACAGAAAAAGTTGGTAAAGAAATTCGTAATGTGATTGATACCATTTCAGAGCAATCGAAAGCATCAAAATATGCAACCATGGAATCAGAAGTCATCAGTGTATTACGTGATTTAGAAGGATTTACTGTTACCAGTCCAATCTATGATAATCATGGCGAAATTATTATCATGCCGGGGCACACCATTGATACAAATACTGTTAGTCGTGCTATTGAAAGTGATAAACTCGCTGAGCTTTATCGCGTTGCAGTATCAATAAAACATGGAGAAAGCAATGAGTAATTTTTTTAGACTAAATGAGGCTGCCGAAGGCGAGATCTATGAAATTGTTTCCGTAGATGATAAGGCGTTTTCCGATGAAATTGGCGCATATCAAGGTATGAGTGTTGTCATACTAAAAAAAGCATTGCAAAGCATTGTTCAATTTGGATATTCTCAAATTGAATTAGAATTAGAACAATTGAATAAGATAGTTGTTCAGACTCTTTAAGAAAAAATACTTTTAGCCGATACGTCTTTTGATGTGTCGGCTTTTTCTGTTAGATGTTGATAAAACGAGAAAAGGATGGAGGGATTTTTATAAAGTAGTCATAAAATGGCTACTCCATAAACGTCGTTATTGTTACAATAAATTTGTCTTTTAGAAAGGAATTATTTTTTGGAGGCTAAAAAAATGAGTGAAATGAATTACGATTTAATTATTCTGGGCGGTGGCCCAGCAGGGCTCGCAGCTGGTATCTATGGTGGCCGCGCACGTTTGAACACACTGATTATTGAAAAAGGTACCATTGGTGGCCGTGCTGAAACTACAAGAGAAATCGTAAACTATCCAGGTTTTCTTTCTACGACTGGTCCAGAATTAACCGATACTATGCGTCAGCATGCTGAAAAATTTGGTTGCACCATCGTAAAAGAAACCCCAAAAGAAGTTGTTCTTGAAGGTGAAACCAAGGTCGTTAAGACTCGTAAAAATACTTATACCGCCCCTGCCATTATTTTGGCAACTGGTACCAGTGCTCGTATTTTGGGCATTCCTGGCGAAAAGGAACTTGCTGGTATGGGTGTTGCATATTGCGCAACTTGTGATGCAGAATTTTTCCAGGATCAGCGCGTATGCGTTATTGGTAGCGGAGACCAAGGCATTGAAGAAAGTATGTTCATTGCTAAATATGCCAGTGAAGTAACCATCGTTGTTCTGCATGACGAAGGTATTTTGGATTGCAACAAGGTGGCCGCAGAAAAAGCTTTTGCACATCCAAAACTCAAATTTGTTTGGAATTCCTCCCCAAATGCTATCCTTGGCGATGAAGAAGTAACTGGTCTTCAGGTTAAAAATTCTAAGACTGGTGAATTGACGGATATTCCATGCGAAGGGGTATTTTTCTTTGTTGGCCAGGTGCCTGAAACAAAGGGCCTCACTGAAACAGGTCTTGCATTTGATGAACGTGGCTATATTCCAACCAATGATCGTATGGAAACTAACCTTGAAGGGGTTTATGCGGTCGGTGACGTTCGTGAAAAATATTTGCGTCAGGTTGTTACTTCTTGCGCAGATGGTGCTATTGCAGCAACTGCAGCAGAACGTTATATTGAAGAATTGAAGGATTTTAATACCCGAATTCTGGGTTCTGATAAGCCAGTATTGCTTGCTTTTTGGAGTCAAGAATATGATGGTAGTCTGGAAGCGATTCAAGCTGTTGAAGCAAAGAATGCAGAGACAAATTCTCATATGTTTGTTGAAGTAGACTTTATGCGTAAGAAAACGTTGGCTAATAAGTTTAATATTACGCTTAGTGAAGAACAACCAGCTAAGATTCTTGAATTGGTAAATGGTGAAGTTACTCGCGAAGTAACCGCAGATACTTTATAATTCATTCCCTAAAGTTAGGGTTTAAAACAGTTTTATTTATTACATAGATGAGTGAATAAAAGGAATACCGGAATGGCACACCCATTCCGGTATTCCTTTTTTGTTATGCATTTTTTCAGTGATAGTTGTGCTTTTTCGTAAACATTTTTTATTTTTCCGGCTATTTGATTTAGTGTCGCTTTAGGCAATTCCATTATACTGAAAAAGATTTGATTCAGAAATTTAAGGAGGTTGCTGATGTGATAAAAGTAGAACATTTAACGAAATATTATGGTGATTTCCTAGCGATCAAGGATTTGAGTTTCGAGATAAAGCAGGGGCATGTCTATGGCTTTCTGGGTCCGAATGGTGCAGGTAAAACAACAACAATGAACATTATGACAGGCTGCCTTTCTGCGACGAGTGGTCATGTATTTATAGATGGCTATGATATCTTTGAAGAACCCGATCAGGCTAAGCGGCTGATTGGCTATTTGCCGGAGCATCCTCCATTGTATATGAATGAAACACCTCTAGAATATTTACGCTTCATTGGTGAAGCGAAAGGAATAAAAGGTACCGAGTTATCGCAGCAAATTGAGCACGTTGTGGAAATTGTTCGCATTGCTGACGTAAAGGAACGTCGAATTGCTGATTTGTCTAAAGGTTATAAGCAGCGTGTTGGGATTGCACAGGCACTATTAGGCTCTCCTAAAGTGATTATTCTTGATGAGCCGACAGTGGGATTGGATCCTATTCAGATTATTGAGATTCGGGACTTAATACAATCACTTGGGAAAAACCATACAGTTATATTAAGTTCGCATATACTTTCGGAAGTGCAGGTTATGTGTGAAAAAATATTGATCATCTCACATGGACAATTGGTAGCATTTGACACGCCTGAAAAATTAGAGCAGAATCTGTTGAATTCTGATGAAATTAATTTGATAACTGATTCTACGGAGAACAAAGTCAAACAAATGCTCTCATCACTTGATGGAATAACAAAAATAATGATTAACCATCGTGAAAATGATCAATTTTTAAATGTATGTTTGGCTGTTGATAATGAAGATCTATATGATGTTTCTCGACGCATTTTTTTTGCTTTTGCAGAGTGCGGTGTGCCTTTACTGGAAATGAATCTTACAAAGGCAAGTCTTGAGGATATCTTTATAGAACTTACAGATAATGAACGCATGGTATCTAATGATATTGAAAAGTGAAAGGTGGTATAATGTATGTTTGCTGTTCTGAAACATGAACTTAGAAGCTATTTTCAAAGTTTTACTGCCTATGTTTTTGGTGCCTTTTTGCTTGTGATCGTGGGCATTGGTTCAATGTTTTATAATCTGCAGGCAGCGGTCAGCAATTTTGAATATGTGTTAAGCTTTAGTAGTATTATATATGTTGTTATTGTGCCATTGTTAACCATGCGGGTTATTGCTGAAGAACGTCGGCAGAAAACCGATTATTTATTGTATGCATTGCCGATCACAATGAGTCAGGTTGTACTGGGAAAATATTTGGCTCTATTGGTAGTTTTTTTGATTCCAATGGCTGTATTGTGTATGTATCCTTGCATTTTTTCGCTATTTGGTGATGTCTATTTGCCAGTTGCTTATGGGTCGATTTTTGCTTCATTTTTTATGGGCGCTGCTTTAATAGCAATAGGCGTATTTATATCATCGCTGACAGAGAATCAAGGATTGGCAGCAGGTATTGGTGTTGCAATCATATTATTAAATTATTTCAGTGTTAGTTTGTCTGAATATGTTTCTTCTACAGCAATGGGCTCATTGTTGACCTTGGTTGTGCTTATTTTTCTATTTGGCTTTTTATGTAGGTATTTGACAAAAAATCCGCAGCTAGGTTTTGTCATATCGTTAGGATTAACAATGGTTGCTTGTGTTGTGTATCTGATTGATCAATCAAAGTTTGAAGGACTGCTCCCTGCTGTAATGAGACAACTATCTTTGTTTGAACGGTTAAACACTTTTATCAGCGGGGTTTTTGATATGACGGCAATCGTATATTATTTGTCAGTGATTATTTTTTTCTTGTTTTTAGCCGTTCAGTCTTTAGAAAAACGGAGGTATAACTGATGAAGCGATTGCTTTCTCAAATGTTAAAGCAGGCCACGAATAATAATTATCAGGCATTTCGAGGCGGTACGTATTCGCTAGCATCGATCGCTATTGTTTTGGTGATTTTAATCATGGTTAATATTATTGTTTCTGCACTGCCATCGAATCTAACACAATATGATATGAGTGCTAGTAAATTATATTCTATAACCAGCAATACGAAGTCCGTGGTTAATGCTTTGGATCAAGATGTAACCATCTACTGGATTGTGCAGTCAGGAGAAGAAGATGACATTATTGAAGCATTATTAGACAAGTATGACAGTTTGTCAGACCATATTAATGTTGTAAAGCGTAATCCTGATGTTTATCCAACTTTTGCTGAACAGTATACAGATGAAACTGTACAAAATAATAGTTTGGTCGTTGAATCTGGCGATCGCAGCAAATATATCAGCTATGATGATATTTATGTTACAAGCACAAATATGTATTCTTATTCATACACAACTTCTTTTGATGGAGAAGGTGCCATTACCTCAGCAATTGATTATGTTGTAACCGATGATTTACCACAAATGTATATTCTTGAAGGACATGGTGAACAAGAACTTCCGGAAACATTCAGTGATCAGATTGGAAAAGAAAATATTGAAACAACGAGTTTTTCGTTGTTAACAAGTGATTCTGTGCCAGAAGAAGCCGACTGCGTATTGATTTATGAGCCACAATCAGATATTTCAACCGATGAAAAAGAAAAGTTAATCACTTATACACAGAATGGCGGGAAATTGCTGGTTATTTCTGGACCTGTAGAAAGTGGAAGCCTAGAAAATTTAAACAGCCTACTGGCCGATTATGGTGTAACAATGGCCGAAGGTGTTGTTATCGAAGGTGATAGCGACCACTATACAGGTCAGCCTTACGTATTATTGCCAGATATGAATAGCAATGATATGACAGATTCTTTGATCGAAGAACACTATTATCCGAATATGCCTATTGCTCAAGGTTTGGTTGTTGATGAAGAGACTGCCAATGGCAGGGTAAGTGAATTATTAACAACTTCCGACGAATCTTTCAGTAAGATTAGTGGTTATGATTTAACGACATATGAAAAAGAGGATGATGATATTGACGGACCATTTGCTTTAGCAGTTTCAATATCGTGCGACAATGATGGTCAGATTGTGTGGTTTTCATCAGCGACATTTTTAGAAGATATGTACAATGCCCTGTCTTCCGGTGCGAACGTTGATTTAACGATGAATGCAATCTCATCGTTGCTTGGTGAAAGAGATACAATGGCTATTCGCAGCAAATCTTTGAACTACAACTATTTATCGATCACAGAGTCAACAGCGTCGCTGTTAAAAATTGTCATGATTGGTATCGTGCCTATCGCTTATCTTGGAATAGGTGCAGGCATAATATTAAAGAGGAGGAAAAGACAACATGAAGCGGGCTAAACGTATGAAAATCCTTTTAGGGATATTGGTTGTGGTTTCCGTTATGGCTTTTGCCGTGCTACATTATCAGGAAAAGCAAGAGGACATCAAGAACACCGATGAAATCATTTTGCAGATTGAGTCAGATACAGTTTCTTCTCTGTCGTGGCAATATGATAATACATCATTGTCGTTTCACAAAGATGATTTATGGATTTATGATAACGATGATGCTTTTCCTGTTGATGCTGAAAAGATCGATAGTTTGTTGTCATATTTCAGTAATATGGATGCAGATTTTGTGATTGAAGATCCCACAGATATTGATCAATATGGTTTGGATGATCCGTCCTGCAGTATTCATATAACTACAGACAATAGTGAATATGATATTGATTTGGGAGATTACAGTACTATGGATGCGCAACGCTATGTTTCAATTGGAGATGGCAATGTGTATTTGGTAAATAGTGATCCACTTTCGGCGTTTGAGGTAGAACTCAGTGACATGATAGATAATGATGACATCCCGTCGTTTAATCAGATTGAAAGCATTTCTTTCAGTGGCAGTCAAAACTATGATGTTGTTTATAAAGCCTATAGTGATGATAGTGCTGAAACCATATGCAGTGATGATGTTTATTATCGCAAGGATGCAGATACGTTGCTGCCTTTGGATACAAAAAATGTAGAGCAGTATTTGGAAACAGTCAGCGGGATGTCGCAAGATACTTATGTTACTTATAATGCTAGTGATGAAGAGTTGGCAACCTATGGGTTGGATGATCCGGAACTTACCATTTCTATTGAATATATGGATTCGGATGACGAAGAAAGTGGCATGAAAAATTACGTGCTACAGATTAGTCGTGATTCAGCAACAAAAGCAGAGAATAATAGTGCGGATGAGAATAGCGATGAAGATAAAATGACTGCATATGCACGGATAGGCGATTCAAAGATCATCTATGAAATTTCTGAAACCAGCTATGATGCACTCATGGCGGCTAGCTATAATGATTTAAGACATAAAAATCTTTTCAGTGGGAGTTTTTCAGATGTTACCCAACTAGATGCTGAAATGGATGGAACGACCTATTCAATTGAGATCGAAACAGATGGCGATGAGAAAAAATATACTTTTAATGGAAACGACATCGACATTACAAGTATTCAAAGTGCATTGGAATCACTAAATGCGACAACTTTTACAGAAGAGGAGCCAACACAGGAGAAAGAGTTATCGTTGACCATACATCTAAATAGAAGTTCGCTATCATCCGTTGAGCTGGTATTTTACAGATATGATGGTGAGAATTGCTTAGCCGTTGTAGATGGTACACCAACTGCACTTGTAGCAAGGGATAGCGTTGTAGACCTTATTGAAGCGATTAATTCGGTCGTTTTATAGAATATTAAAGATATCTTTCGTCGGTAAAGTCACGGTGAAAAACAATGATTATTCGTTTTTTACCGTGGCTTTTTTATAAAAATGCAGTAAATGAAAGTATTCTACTAGATGCTGGTAGGATAAAATGTTAAGATTTTAGAAAACCGCAGAAATTTGAGCAGATAGAAATATTGAATGTTGTCTACACTTCGTTTATAATAAAAACTAATGAAAAATGCAGGACTGGGACTTTTAGATGACATTTGGTGGTCATATTTAAGCCATAGTTGCTATAAATTTGAAGGAGGAATTTGTCATGAGTGAACAAATCCGAAACATCATGGAAAAAGACGTTTATTTTGCACACGAAGAAGACGATATTGCGACAATTTTAAGAACGTTGGTTGACAAAAAAATCAGTGGTGTGCCAATCGTCAATAAAAATATGGAAGTTGTCGGTTTTATTAGTGATGGCGACATCATGAAATTTATTGCAAAACAAGATCCTCGAATCATTGATATGACCAGTTTCATTACAGTATGGTATGATTCTGAAAGCTTCGATCAAAAACTTGATGATTTGTTAAAAATTAATGTAATGGAGCTTGCTACTACTAAAATTATTGCTGCAGAACCAGATGAAACCGTTGATGAAGCAGCACGTACACTTGGTAAAAAACGTATCAAAAAGTTACCTGTTATTGATGACGATGGTAAGCTTGTTGGTATGGTAAGCCGTCATAATATTATTCGTTACATTATTTCTTATCATGAGAGTAAACAAGGAGAACAAAACTAATTATGAGCAATCAGCAGCAGAAAGCCGTGATTACTGTCACAGGCTATGATAAAAAGGGTATCATTGCAAGCGTGACAGCAATGCTTTATGACCACGACGTAAATGTTTTAGATATTAGCCAAACCATCTTAGATGGATTCTTTAATATGATCATGCTTGTTGACATCAGTGAGTGTAATATTTCATTACAGGAGCTTGTTGATGAATGCACAAGAGTTGGTAAAGAAATCGGTCTTGAAGTTCGTTGCCAACATGAAAATATTTTTAAATTCATGCATCAGATTTAAATGGAGAATAAACAATGTCTTTTTCAATGAATTCATCAGATATTTTTCAGACAATCCATATGATTGCTGAAGAGAACCTGGATATTCGAACAACTACGATGGGAATTTCCCTGAAAGATTGCGTGTCAGAATCAACTAAAACTACATGCAGAAAGATTTATGATAAGATAACAAAAAGAGCCGAGCATCTCGTACCGACGGCAGAAGCTATTTCTAAAGAATTTGGGATTCCTATTATAAATAAACGTATTTCTGTAACGCCTATTTCTATGGTTGGTGAATCCTGTGAAGATCGTGATTATGTTGCAATAGCGAGAACGTTGGATCGTGCAGCTAAACAAGTTGGCGTTGATTTTATTGGTGGATATGGTGCACTTGTTCAAAAAGGTATGACGGATGCTGAACGAGAATTTTTGGAAACCATTCCAGAAGCACTTGCCACAACAGATGTCGTCTGTTCATCAGTCAATATTGGTTCTAGTAAAGCCGGTATTAATATGGATGCTGCAGCAATTCTCGGCCGGGTTGTTAAGAAAACAGCTGAACTTACAGCTGATCAAGATGCTTTAGGTTGCGCGAAATTTGTTGCATTTTGTAACGCTGTGGAAGATAATCCTTTCATGGCAGGCGCATTTTATGGCGTTGGTGAAGGTGAGTGTTGCCTAAGTGTTGGTGTTAGCGGCCCAGGAGTTGTTCTTAACGCGATTAAGGGGAGAGAACATTTGCCATTTGATGAATTGGCAGAGCTGATTAAACGTATGGCATTTAAGATTACTAGATCAGGTGAAATGGTTGGGCTCGAAGCAGCGAAGCGTTTAGGTGTACCTTTTGGCATTGTAGACCTGTCTTTGGCGCCAACAGCAGCTATTGGTGATTCTGTTGCTGATATTCTTGAGGCTTTTGGACTTGAGAAATGTGGTACTCACGGTACGACAGCAGCACTCGCTATGTTGAATGATGCCGTCAAAAAGGGTGGCGCAATGGCGTCTAGTCATGTCGGTGGTTTATCTGGGGCATTTATTCCTGTCAGCGAAGATGCCGGTATGATCAATGCTGCAAAAGAAGGCAGTCTTTGCTATGATAAATTGGAAGCAATGACGTGCGTATGTTCTGTAGGTATTGATATGGTTGCGATTCCTGGTGATACACCTGCTGAAACAATTACTGCAATGATCGCTGATGAAGCAGCTATTGGTATGATCAACAAAAAAACTACTGCTGTTCGCGTCATTCCGGTTCCAGGTAAGGGTGTTGGTGAAATGGTTGAGTTTGGTGGATTACTTGGATATGCACCAATCATGGCAGTACATCCTTTCTCATCAAAAGTATTTGCTCAACGTGGAGGCCGTATTCCGGCACCAATTCACGCGCTTAACAATTAAGAAATTTGGGGAAGATATGGGTAAAAAAAAGCAACTTTCTAAGCGTTCAAATCAGCCTGCGTCACATAAGACGCGGGCCGATTTACGATCATTGCATTTAAAGCGTGAAATTGGCCATAAATATCATGTAAAAGGAAAGAAGAATAAGGAACAGTTTCTTATTGATGCAATGGAGCGTGCACGTCTTGCAGAGTATGCTATGTATTTTGAAAAGCCATGGCGACTTTTGGGAATGAATTTTCTCATTGGCCTAGCCCGAGGGTTGGGCACAACAATAGGCTTAGCATTGGTGCTTGCACTTCTTGTATATATTGCACAGGAAATCATCTCAGCCAATCTGCCGGGAATTAGCCAATGGCTAGCAGACTTGCTTGGATTGGTGCAGAGTTATTCCGTATCGAAATTACCATACAATGAATAAAACAGTTAAATTCATTTTGCCGTATTTATTTGCTATTATTGTTCTCTTGGTTGATCAAGGAAGTAAAGCTTTGGTTAGAGAACAGATGAGTTTAGGAGAAAGCATTCCTGTAATCAAGAACGTTTTTCATTTAACCTATATAGAAAATACAGGTGTAGCTTTTGGAATGTTTTCTGGCCATACAAATCTATTCGTGATTGTTAGCTTAATGGTGCTTATTGGTCTAATTGTTTTTGCTTGGAAAGAAGGGCCGAATTCTCTGCTTATGCACTATGGTATAGCCATGGTTGTTGCAGGTGCATTGGGAAATATTATTGATCGCATCATGAAAGCATCGGTGACGGATATGTTTGATTTTCAAATTTGGCCAATATTTAATGTTGCAGATATTGCGGTTTGTGTAGGATTTGGGTTATTGGTATTATATATTTTCTTTGACCAGGGGGAAGAGAATGGCAGATAAGCAGATCATGATTCCAAATGATGCTGTGGGACAGCGTCTCGATCAATGGGTGAGTAAAAAAATGGCGATCACCCGATCTGCCTTTAAACAGTGTGTTGATAAAGGCTGTGTCTTTTTTATGGATGATAAGATAAAGAAGGCGGGCTATAAAATTTCGTCATCAGGAATGCTTGTTATTAAGGATGAAGACAATGGATATAAACCAATAGCACTACCCCTAGATATCGTTTATGAAGACGAAGATCTGCTAATTGTGAATAAACCGCGCCATTTACTGGTCTATCCAGTGAAAGACAAAAATGAAACCACGCTTGTTAATGGATTATTGGCTTATACATCTTTATCCGATTTTTGTGGGAAAGAACGTCCTGGGATTGTTCATCGTATTGACCGAGATACATCAGGTTTGGTGTTAGTGGCTAAAAATAACACTATTCATGAGAAGCTGTATCAGCAGTTGGCTCATCATGAGATCGTGCGGGAGTATATTGGCATTGTGCAACGTCCTTTTGAAAAACGTTGTGGAGTGATTAATAAGAAAATTGCGCACGATTTTGCGCATGGCACAAAACGGATCGTGACAGAGTGTGGTGGACAGAGTGCAATCACACATTATGTATCTGTTTATCAAAATGATGAGTATTCTTTGGTGCGTTTTAGACTTGAAACAGGAAGAACGCATCAAATTCGTGTACATATGGCTTCAATTGGTCATCCTCTCGTTGGCGACGGGTTATATGGTGATGCTAGAAATATTTTTGGCTTTCATGGTCAGGCATTGCATGCATTGCGTCTTCGATTTGCTCATCCTATCAATGGAAAACAAATTGAAGTAGTGGGCAGGCCGCCGGAGATCTTCAAAAAAGCGGTAACACGCATACAAATGATGAAGTAGAGGAGGAAATAACTTGCTTAGTGATAGTTTAAAAGTTTTTATCACAGTAGCTGATAAGAAAAACTTTTCAAAAGCGGCAAAGGCGTTAAATTTGACTCAGCCAGCAATTAGCTTTCAAATTCAAACGCTGGAGCAGTATTACCAAACAAAGCTCTTCGACCGCATCAATCGTCATGTTAAATTAACCGAAACCGGAGAGCTGCTGCTCGAATATGCACTTTCTATGAATGATTTACAGTCTGAACTGGAAAGAAAAATGCAGCAATTGACCGGACATGTAAAAGGACAGCTGATGATTGGTGCTAGCCGAACGGTTGGTGAATATGTGTTGCCTTATGTGATTTGTAAGTTCAAGGAAGATTATCCAGATGTTGATGTTACTCTGGAAATTTATAATACAAAACATGTTGAAGAAAATGTTTTGAATCGATATCTCGATATAGGCCTTGTTGAATCAGATATTCGGCATAAGGAGCTTTTTTTCCAAGACATTCTTAGTGATGAGTTGGTTCTTGTGGTTCCAAAAGATCATCGTTGGGCAAATGAAAGTGAGATCACACTTGATCAGCTTAAAGGTGAGCCGTTTATTATTCGAGAAGCTGGCTCGGGAAGCCGCTTAGTATTTGAACAGGCATTAATTGATGCAGAATTTGACGTTGAAGATTTAAATGTTATTATGGAAATTGGTAGCATTACATCTATTAAGAGCGCTATTATTAATGGCTTAGGCGTTTCTGTCATGTCCAGATGGGCAGTCCGTGATCTTGAACAAGCGGGTATTGCACATGTTGTGTCTATTAAAGATCTTGATCTTAAACGTCCTTTTAGTATTATTTTAAACCAAGGAAACTTCGAATCTGAAGCATGTAATAAATTTATTCGGTATTTGGGCGAAGTTACTGAAAAAGAAATCTATGAGCATTTTTAAGGAGGGAGTAGGTCAATGTTAAATGATAGTATTCGTGTGTTTTTGATGGTCGTGGAAAAAAAGAGCTTTTCCAAGGCTGCAAAAGCACTGTTTCTTACTCAACCGGCCGTTAGCTTCCAGATCCAAATGCTCGAGGAACATTATGGTACACGCCTTTTTGATAGAGTGAGTCGTAATATTATCCTGACTGAAGCTGGCGAATTGCTGTACAAATATGCCACTGAAATGAGTGATATGCAAGCAAGTCTTGAAAAAGATATGCAGGAATTGAATAATACTATTTTAGGGCGTTTACGTATTGGAGCTAGTGTGACAATTGGTGAATATATTGCACCATATATTTTGGGTAATTTTAAAAAACATTATCCTAAGGTAACGCTGAGTCTTGAAGTGGCTAATTCTGATGAAATTGAAATGGCTATCCATGATACTAGTCTTGATATTGGTCTAGTAGAAGGGCCTCCTGTTGATAAAGATCTTGAAAGTGTGCCATTTTTGGATGATGAGCTTGTTGTCATTACTAGTGTAGATCATCCATGGAGTAAATTAGAATCAATTTCAATTTTTGAATTAGATCAATATCCTTATATTTCAAGAGAGAAGGGTTCTGGTACACGTGCTGAAATCGAACAGCATTTAAAAGCTGCTGGGTTTTCACCAAACAATCTCAACGTCATGATGCGCCTTGGTAGTACTTGTGCAATTAAGAGCGCGGTGCGCAATGGTTACGGTTTTACGATCGTTTCTCGTTGGGCAATAAAGGATGACCTTAAGATGGGAAATCTAGCAATGGTTAAAATCAAGGAAGATGAGTTCAAACGGCGTTTCAGAATAGTATATCATAAAAAGAAATTCAAAACGCAAGCTGCTGAAGAGTTTTTGAAATTCATTGAGAATGAGACTTTTCAGTAATCTTTGATATTGCTCTGAAAATAAGAAGAAAAATTAAAAAATATAAACGCCCACGTTTTCAATAATGTGAAATCGTGGGCGTTTATATTTTTTTAAATAGAAGAATCCATATATTCGTCTAAAGTTGTAATGTTGAGTGATAAATTTGAAGGAAGAACAACAATGAAAGCGGTTTGATGATTTTGACTGGTAGCGGAAATTGTTCCATTATGTAGTGTCACAATTTCATGAGCAATGGCAAGTCCTAAGCCTGCACCTCCCGTTTGAGAAGAACGAGATTCATCGAGCCTAAAGAATTTTTCAAAGAGAAGATTAAGCTTTTCTGGTGGGATCGTTGGCCCACTATTGGAGAACGTTAGAACTGTTTTATCATTTTGTTGTTGTGCCTTTACATGAATTTCAGAATCTGGGTCGCTGTAAGCGATGGCGTTCTTTAATATGTTGTTAAAAACACGTGCTAGTTTATTCGAGTCACCGTTAATTGTCAAATCATCTGGTGCATCTAGAATAATTGTATTGCCATGCTTGCTTGCAAGAGGATAAAATTCATCAATCATTTGTACGAGCATAAAAGTTAGATCAAGTGGTGCAATATCTAATCGTACTTGTTGAAGGTTAAAACGTGTGATATCAAAGAATTCATTGATTAAACTTTCTAAACGTTGGGCTTTCTCAAATGCGATGTTTGTATATTTTGCACGTTGTGCCAGCGGCATATCAGGGGCTTCGCTTAATAAACTGAGATAACCAATTACCGAGGTGAGGGGCGTCTTTAGATCGTGTGCTAAGTAAGTAATAAGATCATTTTTGCGTGCAGCTTCATCTTTCAATAATCGTTCGTGTTGTCGCATTTTTTCCTTAACCTCGCTCATTTGATAAGCTATGTCGTTATATATTTTTGGGAAAATATCTGATGCTTCCCGATCAGAAAAAATATATTGATGAATCATTTCACCTAAATCTTCCATACGGTCTTTAACATCTGCAGTTGATAAGAATTTACTCAAAATCAAAATAAGCACGCTGCCAATACATACCAAAATAATGAGCAGAAATAGTACATAGATTTTTACCATTGCCCAATTAGGGCGCCAAATGTAGATGGGTTCTCCATTTGCGGTGTAGTAATAATCATACACAGCCATTAGGTGATCTTCAAACCAATTCGTGAAGATGCCTTCAAGACCTTTGTCAATAAAGAAAAAGAAGCCTAAAGTAAATAGAAAACCTATAAATACTAAAAGGAAAAAGCGACGAATAATTCTGCGTTTATTGTTCAATTTTGTATCCATACCCCCAAACAGTCTTTATATATTTTGGGTTTTCAAACGAGTCGCCGAGCTTTTCTCGTAAATGACGGATATGAACTGAAATAGTGTTATTTTTTTTATCATAATATTCTTCTCCCCAAATTTCGTGGAACAAATTTTCAGCACTTACTACACTACCTTTATGCTGACAAAGAATGCGCAAAATAGCAAATTCAGTTGGTGTTAGGGATAAGGGCTTTTCATTTAAGAAACACTCATGAGTGCTAATATTGAGCAGCAAACCGCCAAACACAATAATATCTTCAGATGCCTGTGCTTGCGATTGATTATATGTTTTATATCGGCGTAACTGTGCCTTTACACGAGCTACCAACTCTAAGGGAAGAAAAGGTTTTGTAATATAATCATCGGCTCCAAGAGTAAGACCGGTTACTTTATCCATTGTTTCACCTTTGGCAGTAAGCATGATGATTGGATATTGATAATGTTCACGAATTTTCCTGCATAAGATAAGTCCATCTATTTCAGGCATCATGATGTCTAAAATGGCAAGATCGAAAGATTCGCGTTGAATGCATTTTAGCGCATCATTTCCAGAATAACATGGCATTACATCATAGCCTTCGTTTTTTAAATATAGTGATACCAAATCAACAATTTCTTTTTCGTCGTCAACCACTAATATCCTATCTGACATACTTATCACGCTCCTTATATTTCTCTTCAACTATTATAATATATTAGCAAAATTCAGCCTACAGTTAATAAATATCTGACTAAGAAAATCCTAATATTTTCCTAAGATAGAGAAGGTTTATCTAATAATGAAGAAAAAATGAAGGATATGAAGTATTTATAAATGTTTAACGAGTGAAATGCAAATTATTCTGAATACTCTTGATTTAGTGTAACTATCATGGTATTGTCAATATAAAGAGCGATTATTGATGCATATAAAAGGAGGATGCACGATGAGAAAAATACAAAAGTGGATTCTTTTTTTTATTTGTATCATTGTTTTATTTGTATTGTTTGGACTTGTAAATTATCCTCAGTATTTTACTTTTATCATGACTAATGAAGCAATTGATGAAAAAATAATTAACCGTTCTTTTGAACCTGCTATATCTGATGAAGTAAACGAAAATATGAAACGTGAACAAATCTTTGAAAAGTGCTTGTCTGAACAAAATGTTGCATGGAATGATTGCGCTGCTGGACGAATATCTTTTACAGAATGGCAAAAAAGAAATGCAGAAGCGGTATTTACGATGTATCCAGAAATGCGAGATCCGTCATTAAACTCAGATGCTGTTCATGTATTTGTCAATGGTGATCCAGTGTCAGTAGAAAGTGAAAAAGAAGTGAAAGCGTATATTAATCAAGATAAGCTTGTTATGGTACCACTTGAGAAAATAAATAATTATCTCGGATTTGAAACACAAATAACAGAACAATGCATTGTTGTTTCATCAAAGACATTGGCGTTTAATCTGAAAATGGTAATCGGTGAAAAAACGATAGAATTAAACGGCAATGAGCGTAAGTTCTCTGTAGCTCCTGTTCAAAAGAATCGTGTAATCTATGTGCCTGCAGAAGACTATGTTCGCTGTTTTGGCAGCTATATTTGGGATGATTTTTTTCGCACATTCAATATTTTTGCGTTGTCCGACTATAATATACATTATCAAATCCGTTGGGAAAGTTTGGGGGGATTGATTCGTATCGAAAATGGAAAAGAAACGTCTTTACCTGTATCTTTTGGGGAGGCTGTGATGAATGCATCCATTGCAGATACTGTTATTTCTTCACAAAAAGTTATTGATGGGAAAACCTATCTGATTATTACATTTAATAATGATCGTCCTTATGAATACTCTGTACTCTATCGTGATGATGGCACAGTGTTAACCTATTTGATGAAAATTATGACAGGAAGCTCATTTTGGATACAGGATAGGAATATTTATTTTACACGCGGCTTGCCAACAGAAGGGCAGCCGGAAATTACACAATTATATGTAACGTCATTAGAAGATACTTCAAATGTGATGGCGATTGATCAAGATTTTCCTGTTATAGCCAGCGCTTTAACAATAGAACAGGGAAAACTCACGGCTATCATGCCAGATGGAAAAAAATATAGTGTGAAAACAAATTAACACATTGTGATGTAGTGACGTGATGGAGGAATTTATCTTGAAAGTTATTTTAAATAAAAAATGGTTATGTTTCATCTGCATGTTGCTATTATTTGTTCCAACAGCTAGTTATGGACAAGATAAAGCGTGGATACAGAGTCAATATAAGGATTATTATTATGGATTACTTGCAGATAATTTAGCACAGCTAAAGAATACCGATGATTCTTATTGTGTTACAGGAACTAAACAAACGCTAGAAACTTTTAGCTGGGACAATATACAATTTTTTGTAAAAAAGCCTTTTGTTCAAAATGTAATCAACAGTATTTTACATCGTCAAGATTATAAAGATATTCAAAATGTGATTGAGGAGTGTCAACACTATTACGTTTATACAATATGTTCTGGCTTTTTTAAATTGGAGCCGAATGATCATTTTGTGAATGAAAACATTTTTCAAGAAACAAATGCACGTAATATTTATATGTTATTTAAAATTCCTGATGCTGGTTTGGGATGTGAAGCGGGTGATTTTTCATATTCGTTAGATACTGTGAAAATTGATAATGATGTTGCAAAAGTATTTATCACTCGCTCGGTTAAAACAATTGATAATAATCCTGCGAATGAAGATAGTGACTGTGGCATTGTCATAGAGGAGGCTGTTCGAGAGGGATACTTATTAGAGAAAAAAGAGGGTCAATGGAAAATTGCCAACATTCTTTTTGATAATGCTGATTATCTAGAGGGAGATGCGAAACGAATTTTTAATGATGAAAATCAAACAGTTAATCTATTTAGAATGTTTGAAGATGCAGAAGATGCATCCATATGGACAGAGCGTTTTAGTTTCGAGAAATGTCAGCGCAAAGATTATTGTCCATATGGAAATTTTATGAGCTATATTATAGGAGATGTCGAAACACCGGTTTTTAATTATGACAAGCTAATCAATGAAAGAGATAATACTGATGCAACTCTTGAATCTTGAATCTTGACAAGTACTAGAAAGAAATGCGAGCAAAAGAAACGCGTAGCAGAAGAAATAGATGTATTATAGGGAGAATAATATGAAAAAAATACGATGTTTTATATTATTATTAATGTTTCTGTTTTCGCTTCCGTTACCTGTTTGGGCACTTGATGGTAGTGTGTTGGCAAATTGGCAAACACGAGATGCTTATTGTATTGAAATGGCTGCAACAATACCTGAACGTAAAGATAATGATGGTTCGTTTAGTGTGATGGGAGAGCTTGTCTATATGAAGGAATTTTCGTCAATGCCAATTAACATATATATAAAAAAGAATCTGGGCGTTACGTTAGACAACCTGTTTAATGACAAAGATGATGTTCAAGAAATACAAGCGCTTGTTGAAAAAGTAAATAATTATTACTATGCTACGCTTCTATCAGGTCGATTTAAAGTAATGCCTCGTGAAGATTTTACCAACAATAAAATTTTTGAAGAAGCCAATGCAAGAAACCTTTACGAGCTGTTTATGAATCCGGACTGTGGTATAGGAATGAGCGAAGGTCGCTTTCGCATTCAAATTGAGGAATTAAAGATCATTGATGATTATGCGAAAGTTATCATTAATCGCGAGGCTAGCGTTGAAGGACATAATCCTTATAACGGCACCGATGGATGGCAGTTAGAAAATGGTAAACGAGAAGGTTATTTATTACAAAAAAGCGATGGAGCGTGGCATATAGAAAATATCATTTTTGGTAATTCGTCGTATTATTATGGTGGCAATAAGCAGTTAATTACTGAAGAAGGTGAATTAAATACTTTTGTGTTTTTTGAAAAGAGTAATGATTCTGCTGTATGGAAAAAAGCTTTCACCTTCGAGAAATGTCCAACTAAGAATTATAGCTCATTTGGCAATTATTCAGAGTATATTATTGGTGATATGAGTGCTCCTATATTTAATTATGAAAAGTGCCTCAAAAAATAAACATTTGGAAAGTAATGAGCGAGTGGCACAAAGCTCAAAGGTAACAAATGGTAAATGGCTTAATTTGAAAGGGGATGACCATTATGTTAAAACGACAAGTCGGTGGTATTGTAAAAGCGATCGGTGTTTTTATTCTTCTATTTGGTTTGTGTTCGACCCAGGCCATTGCGGATGATTCTCTGTATGAAGCCATGGTTAACAGAACAGAGGATGCCTGGGAGGATTTTTATGAAAAAGGCGTGATATCTTCACAGGACTTTTGGAATATTGGTATGGAGAGCTTTCTTACAGTATCGCCAGACTATTTTTCAAACGACAAAATCACTTTAAGAATCAATGGTGATAAGGTGCAGACAGATCTCGAGCAAATTGGAGCGCCCTTTATCAATGAAAATGATCGTTTAATGATACCTCTGCGTATGGTAAATGGGTATATGGGATTTTCAACCGATTGGCAGGAGAATGGAAGCATTTATATTCGTGGAGAAAACTTGAATGTGCAAATGCAGCTTGAAAGCAATGAAGTGATGGTTAATGGGGAAGCATGTTTTTTTGATGAAGTGCCAGTATTGAAAAATAATCGTACATACATTCCGGCGCGTGATTTTGCAATGCTTTATGGCAGTATTATTTGGGATAATGAAAGTCGTTGCGTCAACATCTTTTCCAGAAAAAAATTATGAAACAACATATCGTGTGACTGAAAACGGGGTTGTGCGCAATGATGGTGATCGAAAAACATTGCTGACACCTAGTGCGCCTTACGATAACCACGATATTAATGAAGTTATTGCTCAAAAACGAATTAACGGCGTTACCTATTTACAGGTTGGCATGGGTGGAGACGATATATTGCGCAATGTTTATGCAGTCTTTCGGGATAATGGTGAGGAGCTGGAATATGTTTTGCCATTAGGATGTGATTCGCCTTATTTTATAGATGGAGATTCAATGTATTATACAGAGGGGCAGTATAGTGGACCTTGGACGTTGCTAATAAGGTCTAATCGACTCTATGTATCTGATGGAGAAGAAACCGGTGTATACGATCTTCCCTATTCTGTGAATTGCTGTGTGATCACTATGAAAAATGGCGTTCTTGGGGCAATAACACCAGAGCTAGAATTTAAGCCGTTTGAACTTTCCGAATTAGAGCCAATCCCGTGGCCAGAATATTTATATGATTAAAGAAGATATCTCATGTTATTTACAATGAATAAAAGAAAACAGATCGGTAAACGATAACGTTATAATACCGATCTGTTTTTATGTTTAAAGTAACTCCAATTTTTCAAATTCCTGATTGAGAAGATCAACGTAATATACTGTTCCGCTAGATACAGGTCGTTTAAGTAGACATTTAACAGCAAGAGACATTTGCATGGATGCACAAAGTGCAGGTGTAAATGAAAGAACGCTTTTATCTGTGAGGCGAGCCCTTTCAGGATAGAGTATATCCATAAGAGGTTCCTCCGGGAGATAAATTGCGGCTTGAGCCACCCATCCGCAAATCGCACCGTAGACAACAGGAATATCAAGCTTTGCGGCAGTTTTAGCCAATATGCGACGGCTTTCAATATTATCGAGTGCGTCAAGCGCTAAATCGCATCCAGTCAGGATTTTTGAAGCATTTTCAATTGTTAACATTGATCTATAGACCTCAGTATGGCAGTTTGGATTAATAATGGAAATGTGTTTTTGGGCGGAATCTGCTTTGCTTTGACCAAGGTTTTCTATATTGCATAATAATTGTCGATTAAGGTTACTTTCATTAAAACAATCACCATCCACAATACGAATAGTGCCAATACCTATACGTGCCGCTTGATCGATTAAATGTCCGCCAATTCCTCCGCATCCAATGATGGCGATACGTTTCGTACGTAATTGTTCACATTCGATTTCACTTAGTGCAGGAATGTTTCGAGCATATCTTTGAAGCATATTAACCGCCCCCTACCGGAGGAAAAAGTGCGACAATATCACCATCTTTAACGGCAGCTTCTGGTTTTTGATGAAAGCCGTTGATAAGTAGAATGGAGACTTCTTCTTCCGGAATGTTGAGCTGATGAATGATATCCCTTGCACAAGCTACGTTTTCTGCATCCACCATGACAATTTTATCGCGACCTTGGCGAAGAGTGGCGAAAACACGTACTTCAATCATAGTAATGCCTCCGTTCATTATAAAAATAGGGAGAGGTCGGAAACCTCTCCCTCAATTTAATGATAATTATTTACCAACACATTCGTCAAGTCCGAGTTTTTTCAGTGTTTCGTCTGTAGGAAATGCGTCAACCCAACCGCGTGCTTCATAATACTGTGGCAGAGTAAGTGGTAATTGAGATACCATTCCTTCAGATGGGCCATCAGTAATTGGTTCTTGAAGCAGTCGTTTTGGCAATCTATCATCTTCAGGTTTCATACCTGCAGCTTTGTTAAACATTCGTTCGATATTGTAAATTCGATCACCAATATTGAGTACTTCTTCTACAGTCCAATTTGTGCCGGTTGCAGCATTTAGAAGAGCCGTGTATTCAGGTGCGCCCATTGCAAACGATGTGAATAAGCAATGTCCCATAGAGTCAATAACTGCAGTGAGATCCTGGAAAGTTTTTGCCCAGAACGCTTTGTCGGTTGTAACAGTGCGATCAAGTTGTTCTGGAAGTCCAAGAACTTCAGGAGAAATCATATAGCCGCGAACATGGCAACCGCCACGGTTAGATGTAGCATAAGTGATACCAATCCCTTGGATCGCACGTGCATCATAAGCTGGCATTTCTTGTTTTTTAACACTCATGGAAATTTCTGGATGGCCATAGTGCTCGCAGAGTCTTGCAGACCCAGAACTCATCAGCCAAGCGAGTTCAGATTCTGGATCGCCCATACGTTTGGTCCATTCAATAAGCGCATCTGTTGAACCCCATTCAAGTGGAACACCGTCGCATTCTTCTTCTTTAATATATCCGCGCTGATACAATTCCATGGCTGCTGCAATGGTGCAAGGTGTAGAAATTGCATCAAGTCCATACTCGTTACAGAGCATGTTACAAATATCAATGGTATTCAGATCGTTGTTGCCGCAGTTACCGCCATATGCCCAAATTGGTTCGTATTCTGGACCACCAACAACTTTATCGCCAACTTTGATAACACGAGCACATGCAATTGGGCAGCGATAGCAGGCACCAGCTTTTACGAGATACGTATCGGCCAAAGTTTCACCGGAAATTTCATCACCATATTCTGCATAAGAACCTTGCCAGTTTTTGGTTGGAAATGCGCCAATGTTATTGACAATGTTAACCAGTACGGCGGTACCAAGTTGACGTAATCCTGAACCAGTGACAGGATTTGCCTTGATTACTTCCATAGCATTTTTGGTAGCTTCTTTCAGTGCATCAATATCTGCGATGTTATCGAGGTTTTTGCGTGTAGCACGTACAACGATAGCTTTTAATTTTTTGCTACCCATGACAGCACCAACACCACTACGACCTGCAGCACGGTCTTTATCGTTCATGATGGCGGCAAGCAGAACCTTTTTTTCACCGGCAGGACCAATATTCAATACCGAAAAATCGTTTCCGTGGCGTTCTTTTAATGTATCGTCAATGAGTTCGCTTTTCATTCCAAGTAAATCATCAGCGTTATGGAGTTCAATTTTGTCATCATCAATGGAAATGTAAGTCCATTCGGGTGCTTCGCCTTCAACAATAATGGCATCCCAGCCCGCGTATTTTAACTTTGCGCCCCAAATACCACCGGAATTAGAGCATGCGATCATACCTGTCAATGGAGACTTTGTGACAACCATGTAGCGACCTGTAGATGGTGCTGCGGCACCGGTCATTGGTCCAGTGATATAAATCAGTTTGTTTTTTGGAGAAAGCGGATCAACTGTAGCGACACCTTCATCATAAAGCAGTTTTGTACCAAGACCGCGGCCGCCGATAAACTTGTGGGCGAGTTCGAGGTCAAGTGGTTCAATTTTTATTTCACCGGTACTGAGATTGATGCGAGCGATTTTTTCATAATAAGCACCAGCCATAGTGAATTCCTCCTTTGATTTTTATGAAAATTCATATCCTCTTGAAATATTTTGACTACTCTATCTTTTATTATAGGGGTTAAGAATACAATAACAAGATGAGAAAAGGATGTTCGTGCGAAACAGCATGAAAGCGTGCCGTTTCATACATAGTATTTTAATGTTTTATCTCTGGGAATGTGTGAAATGAGACGAAATAAGCCGATTATGGATGTGACGTGTATATCGGCAAACTTGTTTGAAAAATGAAAAAAACGTATAATGGAAAGAGAAAAACAGTTATATAACAGAAGATGGGAGGGAATAAAATGGCCCAGAATAAATCACTTTCCACGCAGGAGGTCGCTGATATTCTTCATGTTAGCAAGTCGACCATTTATGATTTAATTCGGCGCGGCGAAATTCGTTCCTATAAAATAGGTCGCAAAGTGCGTTTTACACAAGATGATGTTGATGCTTATATCGCACGGTCACGCAGTGAAAACAGTGTGAAAGCTGTACAAAAAATCCAGACACATTCGACCTTGCTGACGCCGCCGGAAGGCGAAAGGCCAGATTTAATTATTTCTGGACAGGACGTATTGCTGGATATTCTGGCAAATTATCTTCATCAAAGTGGTGTTAATGCAGCACGCACCTACCTTTCTGGTTTTGAAGGATTATTGTCATTGTATCAAGAAAAAATACATGTGTGTGCGAGTCATTTATTTGATGGAGAAGATTATAATAGTTCCTTTGTGCGCTTTTTGATGCCTGGTGTTTCTGCAGTTTTGGTTAATTTATCTTATCGTATTCAAGGATTTTATGTTAAAAAGGGGAATCCTAAAGAAATTCATGGCTGGGAAGACCTGAGACGTGGCGATTTAAAATTGTTGAATCGTCGCGAAGGATCTAGTTCGCGCATCTTATTGGATGTTCAAATGAAAAAGATGGGCATTTTGCCAGAAAAAATTTCCGGATACACGACGGTGATGAAATCACATTTGACAGTTGCTGCCGCAATTGCTGAAGGAGAAGCTGATTTTGCTCTTGGAACAGAACGAATTTCAAATCAAATAGATGGTATTGATTTTATTCCATTGATGAAAGAACGATATGATCTTGTGCTTCGAAAATCTTTTCTTGACTCAGTGCCTGCTCAAAGAATGTTAGAAATATTGAATATGCCTGCTTTCCGAGCAGAAATATCACATTATACGGGCAATGATTACAGAGATCTAGGGAAGATCATTAAGGAGGTATAAGATATGCTTGAAGTAAAGACTCCTCAAGAAGTCATATCTTTAATTAATACCGAGTTTACGGTATTGTCTGATCAAGTGGAAATCGTTTCGTTGGATCGAGCGATTGGCCGGGTTCTTGCTGAAGATGTGATTGCTAAAGAATATGTGCCAGATTTTAATCGCTCAACAGTAGATGGTTATGCTGTTAGGGCACGAGATACGTTCGGATGTACAGATGCTATTCCAGCTATATTACCATTGGCGGGAGAAATCTTTATGGGAGAAGGTGCGGGTTTACCGTTGCAGCCAGAAACTTGTGTAGCTGTACCAACTGGCGGTGCTGTTCCAGAAGGCGCAGATAGCGTTGTGATGGTTGAATACACTGATAATTATGGTGATGGGACAATTGGGGTTACAAAACCAGTGGCACCTGGTCAAAATTTGATTTTTCGGGGTGACGATGTTTATCCTGGAAAAATCATATTGAAAGCAGGGCGAGTGTTAAGTGCGCAAGATATTGGTGCTTTGGCTGCAATTGGCCAAGTAAATATTCGGGTATCTAAAAAAATATGTGTTGGTATTATTTCAACTGGTGATGAATTGGTTCCACCTGAAAATATGCCAGGGCCAGGGCAGATACGTGATGTCAACAGTGTGATGTTGCAATCTATGCTTCAAGTTCAAGGCGTTCAGGTAAAACAATATGGCATTGTGATTGATGATGCAAAACAGTTAGCATCTAAAGTTGATCAAGCGCTGGAAGAATGTGATGTAGTAGTATTATCAGGTGGCAGTAGCGTTGGTGTAAAAGATGTTACCTGTCAAATTATCGAAGAGCGCGGTACATTACTTTTTCATGGAATCGCTATTAAGCCAGGAAAACCTACAATTTTTGGTAAAAATGGAAATCAACCTCTCATTGGCTTGCCTGGTCATCCTGTAGCGGCATACTTTATTACAAAATTATTTGTTTTGCCATTATTGGGACGACTAATGGGACGTGAAATGAAAAATTATACCGTTACTGCACATTTAAGTGAAAATGTCAGTGCTAACCATGGTCGTGCTCAGTATCAATCGTGCCATTTAGAAGCAGATGGTGAAGGATGGATTGCACATCCTGTTCGCGGCAAATCGGGTTTAATTACAGCATTGGCGGGTAGTGATGGATATTTTTGCATTGATCGAGATTGTGAGGGCCTGCCACAAGGTGCTGAAATTCAAGTAACAATATGTTCGGGGGATTGAAAATATGAGTTTTGAATACTTAACAAATATACCTTTAGACCAAGCAAAGAAAGATTATATGAACAAATTGGTTGGAAATGGATTTGGTGGTCAAAGCGAGACCATTCCGGTTCATGATGCATGCGGTCGCGTCACTGCGCAAGCGGTATATGCTAATATTTGTGCTCCGCATTATGCCGCTAGTGCGATGGATGGTATAGCTGTTCATGCAAAAGATACCTTTGGGGCAACCGAGACGACGCCAATTAAACTTACGCCACAGCAGTATGTGGTTGTGGATACAGGTGATCCAGTTCCTGAGAATTGCGATGCTGTTATCATGGTTGAAGATATCGTGCGGAATGATGATGAGACTGTAACAATTTATTCTTCAGCAGCGCCGTGGCAACACATTAGACAAATTGGTGAAGATATCTGTGCAGGTGAAATGATTTTAGCTTCTTATATGAAAGTTACTCCTGCAGCAATTGGAGCTATGATAGCTGGTGGAGTCATGGAAATTGATGTAATAAAAAAACCGGTTATTGGTATTATTCCTACAGGAGATGAAATTGTTTCACCTTGTGCAGATCCAAAACCTGGTGATATTCTGGAATTTAACTCTTCTATTTTTTCTACCATGATAGAACAATGGGGAGCCGAATCTAAGACATATCCAATTGTTCCAGATAAATTTGATGCTATTTATGATATGGTATCTCGAGCAGTTGATGAGTGTGATATTGTTATATTAAATGCGGGCTCATCGGCGGGAAGAGAAGACTATTCTGTATCAGTTATACGAAAAATCGGTGAAGTCATTTACCATGGTGTTGCTATAAAACCAGGAAAACCGGCTATTTTAGGATGTTGTGGTTCAGTGCCAATTCTGGGGGTACCAGGCTATCCTGTTAGCGGGATTATTGTTGTTGAGGCATTCTTAAAGCCGATTATTTCACAGTGGCTACATACTAATATTGTAAACGAGAGAATGGTTACAGCTATTTTGACACGTCCTGTTGTTAGTGGTTTGAAATATCAAGAATTTGTACGCGTTCGAATGGGTGTTGTTGGTGAGAAGTTAACTGCTTCGCCGCTGAGTCGTGGTGCTGGAGTTGTATCTTCATTTATGAAGGCGGATGGTATTCTAGAAGTGCCTCAAGGCACTGAAGGATTTGAAGCGGGTGAAATGGTACAAGTTCGTTTGCTGAGCGAGTTAGATAAACTAAAAAGTACTCTAGTTGTTATTGGAAGCCATGATCCCTTACTTGATGAAGTTGCGGATATGATGCATCGTGAAGATACTAATGTTTATATGAATAGTACACATGTTGGTTCTATGGGAGGAATCATGGCTATTCGGCGTGGTGAAGCGCATGCTGCTGGATGCCATTTGCTGGATACAGAAACAGGAAAATATAATGTTTCTTTTTTAAAAAAATATTTTCCAAATGGTGGTATTCGCTTGGTACGATGCGTTGGCCGTCAACAAGGTTTGATGATTGCAAAAGGTAATCCACTAGGCATTCATGACTTTGCTGATATTGCTAAAGATGGGGTACGATATGTTAATCGACAAAAAGGTTCAGGAACGCGTGTTTTAATGGACTATTTATGTCAAGAACATCATGTTGATCCAGATCACATTTATGGATATGAACGAGAAGAATTAACGCATACCTCTGTGGCTGCTCAGATTGCAAATGGCAGTGCTGATGCAGGAATGGGAATTTATTCGGCAGCTAAATTATATGATTTGGAATTTTTGCCGATTTGTATTGAAGAATATGATCTTATTATTCCTGATCATGCATGGGGGACATCTGTTGTTCAACAATTAATAACAACGTTGAAGAGCCCAGCTTTCAAAGAGAAAATGCTTTCGATGGGCGGTTACACCGTTGATCAACCGGGCGAAATTATTCCTTTAGAATGATGGCTATAAAGAATGTAGATGTTTTAGTGATCGGTGGCGGTCTGTTAGGATGCTTTACAGCACGTAATCTGTGTCGATGGAATTTGGATACACTATTGATCGAAGCTGAAGAAGATGTTTGCATGGGCATTACTCGAGCAAATTCTGCCATTGTTTATAGTGGTTGCGATAATAAGCCAGGAAGTTTAAAAGCAAGATTAACTGTAAAGAGTAATCGTTGTTTTGCTACGTTATGTAATGAACTAGATGTTTCGTTTAAACAATGTGGAAGTTTGATGGTAAGTGAGAGTTCTAAAGCAGATGCTATATTAGAGAAAAAGCTTTATCAAGGATGGCAAAATGGTGTGACAGAGATGCATATTTTATCTGGTGAAGAAGCGCGGAAAATCGAGCCTTTACTTTCTGCATCAATTACATCAGCGCTGTATGTACCATGTAGTGCAACGGTGAATCCTTGGCAATTAGGCATTGCTGCTTTGGAAAATGCAGTTGCAAATGGTTGTTGTGTTGAAAGACAGACGTGTGTTATAACTATCGTTCAAGAAAATGATAGTTATATTGTGGAAACAAATAGAGGTGTTATTCGATGCCGTGCTATTGTTAATTGCGCGGGTTTATCTTCTGTACAAATTCAGGAGATGGTTTTTGCTTCATTGGTTCGTTTGAAATATGATGCAGCAGACTATTTAGTTTTCGATAAAGCGGCACCCATACCACAACATATTATTTTTCAAGAGAACGAAGATGGAAAAGGTGCTACATTGGTTCCGACTATTGAAGGCACATTGTTGGTAGGCTCACCTGCACGGCCATTATCGTCTGAATTTTGGGCCACAACCTTAGAAGGGCTAGAAAAGCTAACTGTACTAACTAAACGGCTTTTGCCGAAATTAAATATGGACGCAATTATCCGTTCGTTTGCTGCGGTACGACCAAATCCATATATGGTTTCAAAAGAAAAGAAGCGATTGAATGATTTTATGATTGAGAGACCTGCAGCAAACTTTTTTAGCTTTATTGGCATAAAAACTCCTGGCCTGACATGTGCAAATGAGCTGGGAGCTTATGTAGCTGAACAATTAGCTGTTTACTTAAGTGCATCTGAAAATAAAAATTTTTCTCCTTATCGCCAGCATAATTATAAAAAAGACCATGAAATTATATGTCAATGTGAACAAATTACAAAAGGAGAAATAATGACAGCGATTGCAAATGGTGCATGCACAGTAGATGGAGTAAAACATCGTGTTGGATGTGGTATGGGACGATGTCAAGGTGCACGTTGTAGATATCGCATTGAAAAATTATTAGAGGAAAGTAAGCATGGAATATTGTGATGTTTTGATTGTAGGTGGTGGGGTTGCAGGCATAATGACAGCAAAGTCGATTGCTGGTAAAGGCATGCAGGTATGCCTTGTGGATACAAAATCGTCACTAGGAGGTATTTTACTGCAGTGTTTTCACCATGGTTTTGGACAAGGTAAAGATGGGCCAACATATATTCAAGAATTGACTTCGGATTTCCCTGATTCGGTACGTGTTTTGCTTCATACGACGGTTCTATCTGTATCAGAAGAAAAAGTGGCTCATTTAATAGGAACTGAAATAGGAGAGCAATTTTTTTCGTTTGATCAGCTTGTGTTGGCAACTGGATGTTACGAAATACCGATTGGAGCGTTGCCTGTCGCAGGTACGCGGCCTAATGGTATTTACACAGCTGGACAGATGCAAGAAATGATTAATCTATATGGATTTAATCCTAAAGGGCCTATTGTTATTTTAGGCAGTGGAGATTTAGGATTGATCATGGCTGCTCAACTGGGGAGAATTGGGATTGATGTGACAATTATTGAAAAAAAAGCATGTTGCGGAGGGCTAAAGCACAATCAAAATTGTCTGAATCTAAGAAATATCCATTTGATTTGTCAAAATACAGTCCAAGAGATTTATGGAAAACATTCGTTGATCGGAGTGCGATTAACAAATGGTGTATATCTTCCGTGTAAAACATTATTAGTAGCAGTTGGTTTGCGTCCTGAGCAATCATTAGCAAAATATACGGACGATAAACCATGGCTTCATTTTTGTGGAAATTGTCATAAAGTGCAAGCTATGGTAGAAGGTGTCATAAGGGAGGGAAAAGAGGTCGGAAGAAAAGTTTTTTTATCAATGGAGGGAAGACAATGATTGACCAATATGGACGAGATATTACGTATATGCGCGTTTCTGTAACGGAACGTTGCAATTTACGATGCCGATATTGTATGCCAGAAACAGGTATCGTAAAGAAAAGCCATGAAGACATGCTCACCGAAGATGAATTGATCCATGCTATTGAGGCAGCAGCTGAATTAGGCATTCGAAAAATACGGATCACGGGTGGAGAACCGTTGGTAAAGAAGAATATTGTTTCAATTTGTCGTCGAACTGCTGCAATAAACGGCATCGAAGAAGTTTGCATGACAACGAATGGCATATTGTTACCAGATTTTGCTAAGCCGTTATATAAAGCTGGTGTACAAAGATTGAACATAAGTGTGGATACCTTGGATTCTGTTAAGTATTCGTATATTACTCGATATGGAAAGATTGATGATTTTTTTAAGGGACTTGAAACTGCTTTAGAAGTCGGTTACCAAAAAATAAAATTAAACACGGTTCTAATTGGTGGTTTTAACGATGATGAAATTCGTTCCTTGGCAGAATTAACGTTACGTTATCCTGTGGATGTAAGGTTCATAGAGTTGATGCCAATGTTGGATCATCCAGATTTTGATGAACATGCGTTTATTCCATATACATGTGTTTTGGATGCTTTGCCTGAAGCGGAGCCTGAAAATCCTGATGGAGGTGTGGCAAAATTATATAGACTACCTAACGCTCAAGGTCGTATTGGTCTGATTAGTCCTGTAAGTGCACATTTTTGTGGTGAATGTAACCGCATTCGTTTGACGGCTGATGGAAAAATAAAGCCTTGCTTGCATTCATCTGAAGAGTTGTCTTTAAAAGGGTTAGATAAAGATGACATGTGTGCGCTATTAAAAAAAGCTATTTGGCATAAACCGCAGTGGCATGGTGATCTTGATGCACATCATCACTCACAAGCGGGACGTAATATGAATCAAATTGGAGGTTGATTATGGGGGATTTTACACATTTTAATGATCAAGGGCGCGCAAAAATGGTAAATGTTGGTGAGAAGCCTGAAAGTCAGCGCGTTGCGGTGGCTGCAGGACGTGTTCTTGTCAATGATGAAACATTTGCACTGATTCAAAGTGGCGGAATGAAAAAAGGAGATGTTTTAACTGTTGCTCAAATAGCTGGAGTAATGGGGGCAAAGCGTACGTCCGATGTAATTCCGATGTGTCATCCTATTCAAATTAATGGTATTGATTTAACATTGTCGCTTGAAGAGGAGAAGCGATCTGTTGAAATAACTGCTAGTGTATCCTGTAGTGGGAAAACAGGGGTTGAAATGGAGGCATTGACTGCGGTTTCAATTGCAGCTTTGACTGTTTATGATATGTGCAAAGCTGTTCAAAAAGATATGGTGATTACAGATATTCGTTTGCTAAGAAAGAGCGGTGGCGTTCACGGAGATTTTGTAAGGGAGGGACAATCATGACGTATCAAGCTGCAGTTATAACAGTAAGTGATAAAGGTGCGCGTGGTGAACGTGAAGATACTAGCGGCCCAAATCTTTGTCGTATTCTTCAAGAGCATGGTTTTGAAGTGGGTTATACTAGAATTATTCCAGATGATCAAGAAAAAATTTGTGAAGAACTATTGAAATGCAGTGATTATTATCACTTTGCACTTGTTTTGACAACAGGTGGCACTGGCTTTTCACCGCGGGATGTAACTCCAGAAGCAACGTTGAATGTTATTGAACGACAAACACCTGGTATTCCAGAAGCGATGCGCGCAGAGTCGATGCGTATTACGCCAAAAGGTTGCTTATCGCGTGCTGTAGCTGGAATACGTGGACGAACATTGATTGTTAATTTGCCTGGAAGTAAAAAAGCTTCAGAAGAAAACATTCTTGCTGTGATTGATCCTCTAAAGCACGGTTTAGATATGTTATTTTCAGAAGGCTCGGCCAATTGTGGTCAATAATAATAAAAAGCAATCCCCAGATAAAATTTGGAGATTGCTTTTATTATTTAATAGCATTCTTTTTCTTGAACACATTCGTTTTTTATACGACCAACTAAATGTTGTAATCCGTCAATAACATGAGGTCGAATGTCGCCACCAATCAGGACACGCATGATATCTTCGCCGACTGAAAGTTTTCCTTCGTTCAGCCAAACGCGGACATAATAAATGCCTGGCAGGGTATAAGCTTCGTTAATTACTTCATCTAGTTTTTTTTCATCATAGGAAAAATGCATAGCAGTAACAGGTGCGGTATTATTTACCCCAAAACGTACTTGAGCTTTCGCACTTTCTCGTACAACACCATCATGGAAAAGGTACATACCGATTTTTTCTGCATTAGGATGTTTTTTCGCCTCAGCAAGCCAAGCATCCATAGATGGAATAGGTGATTTTTTCATTATAGGATCATCCTTCTTTCTTAAAAATGATAGGTCATGATTTTTTAACCGCCGGCAGATAAGAAACGTAGAAAAAAGCGGCGGTGAATAACAGTAATCTCATCATCAGGTCCGTCCATTATTAAGCGGGTGCGAGCGATTGATATTGGTTCGTTTAGTGTTGGTGATTTCCGTTCAAGGGTAATAATACAGTTTTTATAATGGTAGTGACCATCAATATCGCAATAAACATCTTCTTGCTCAGAGAAAAAATGCTGTATACGTTCCAATGATACGGCCCAATTTTCATCAATATACATAGGATTTTCCTCCAGTTCGATATTTTATTATAACGCATCATTTGTTCGAGTGGAATATGTAAAATAAAAAAGCCCTCAGTAAATATTA
Organism: Peptococcaceae bacterium; assembly: GCA_036303105.1. Lineage (GTDB taxonomy): Bacteria > Bacillota > Peptococcia > Peptococcales > Peptococcaceae > UMGS1590. The sequence continues at coordinate 36,063 of JAXJBF010000063.1, forward strand.
CTAAGGACTTTTACGTATATAAAGTTGATTAGGCATCTTTTTTTAATTCTTCAATAACAGAGACGCGCTGACGAATACGATTATCAACATCTGCGAATAATCTTGATTGTGGACGATTTGGATCAAATTTTGTCGGATCACCAGGAAAGCTTTGGTGACGATTAGCAAATGCCTCCATACTACCAACATCATCAAGGATGCCGCCAGCGGCTTGTGCAGCACTTGTAAGAGCATTTAAGGTAGCAGAGCCAGGTGTTGGTGCTACAGGCTGATCATTCAGAATTTCATCATACATTGGAGGAATATGAACGCGGTATTCTTCGATGGCATCAGAACAAGTTGCACTTTGTTTGCATGTTGCGTAAGCTTCCAATCCTTCTGTTTGACGCAAAATACTACCTACTTCTCTAAAAAATCCGACAACATCATGTTTAAAGATTTTAGATAGATGCATTAAAATACCTTTGCTTTCAGATGGACGAAAAGTATTAACCGTCACCTGAACAGAGCCATTAATGTGTTGAGAAGATTTTTCGTTTAATAACATTTCATATTTCCCCTTTCTGTGAAAGATGGATTATGATGACTCACCGCTGTGATCTTGATAAAGAGCGGCTTTATCCATCCATCGCTTCTTTGCAAATCGAATTATAGGGGGTGATTAATGAAAAAACAAGAGGGTTATATAATTATCTTTCTGGTTTAATATGCAACCATCCAGGGGGTTGTTGCTATTAAAAAATAGATGCTATAAATAGAAGAATAATGGGTGTTATTTAAACAGCATGTATTTTCATTGGTTTAATGAGAACATAAGTTACGCTCCTTATTAAGAAAACATATGATTATTAATTTGGTAGAGTATATCTTTTTGGGCTAAAATGATGTAATATATTTTTAGACGATTTGAAAAGCGATCGCGTGTGTGCGACGCTATTTTTATTTTTTGGAAAGAAGATGATGGTTATGACGGAGGCTTCAGGAAAAGTTCAGATCGATGAAGGGCATGCAAAAATTTTTTTGTTAGCGATTCTCTTGGCAGGTGTTGTCACCATGCTCAATACATCAACTGTTACAATATCGCTGCCAACATATATGTCAGTATTTGATGTAAATATTAACACTGTACAGTGGGTAGTTATAGGATATATGCTGCCACTTGGAATGGTTATGCCATTGAGTGAATACTTGTGTGAACGATATAGCTATAGAAAAATTTTTTTGACTGCTATGGCAGCTTTGGGTGTCTGTTCGCTGGGATGTGCACTTTCGATAAATTTTTTTATGCTTGTTGCGTTCAGATTCCTAAAAGGAATTGCTGGAGGAATACTCATTCCATCATCAATGGCAATGATTTATCGCTATGTTCCGAGAAAAAGACAAGCTGAATATCTTGGAACAAGTATGCTGTTTCAGTCTTTTGGGACTGCTTTAGGACCGACTATTTCTGGGCTATTATTGCAGATATCTAGTTGGCATGTATTGTTTTTAATTAACTTGCCAATGGTTTTTATTGTATTGTGGGCTGCTAAAAAAAGTATTCCGGCCGAATCTATTAATATGGAAGTTGATAAGATTGACTTTTGGGGATGTGGACAGATATCTTTGGGCAGTGGCTTAGTTATGTTGGCTTTTTCAATGGGTGATACTTGGGGGTGGCGTTCATTGACATTTTGGACGTGCGTACTGGTTGGTTTTCTGCTCATTGTGATTTTTGTTGTACGTCAGTTTCATACAAGCCATCCTTTGTTGAATTTTGGTGTATTAAAATATAACGCATTTTCGTTCGCAATGCTTTTACAATGCGTTATTGCTTTAACACTTGGCATTAATGCGATCCTGTCTCAATTTTATTTTCAAACAGGTTTGGGCCTATCGCCAGCTACAACAGGGTTGCTTTTGTTATGTCCGTCTCTAATGATGTTAATTGGGAATGCCACCACGAATTTTTTGCATCGTAAAGGATTAATGAAAAGTCTTATTACAGCTGGAATCATCTGTGCTCTTGTTGGAAATTTAGGGCTATGTAATTTGAGCCTTGCAAGTAATTTGGTTTTTGTTATGTGTTGTTTTGGACTTCGATTTTTTGGCATTTCAATGGCTCAGATGCCATTAACCAATTACGGACTCAGTGCCGTTCCTCGTGATTTATCCGGTCATGCATCGTCAATGTTTAATTGGGGGCGGCAACTAGTACAAACGGTATCAACGAATATACTGACAGTATTGTTGAGCATGAATCTCACACGTTATTATTTGGCAGCAGGAAATTCTGGTAGTCCCAGTGAGGGGACTTTAGAGTATAGAAAAGCTGCAGTGGAAGCTGTAAATACAGATTATATTTATATTGCAGTCTTTCTAGTGATAGCATTGATTTGTACGTTTTTTATTCAACCTACAAAACAGCAGCCAAAACGCTAAAAATTTCAATAATAAAAAATGCAGTCTTGTTTCGTAGTGCCCCCAATAATTTGTACAACCAAATTATTGGGGTATTTTTATTGGCAAAACTGACCAGAGAACAAAAACAAAAGCTTACGAAGATATGACATTAGAAGAAAAGTTGGCGTATCTTGAAGGAAAATCTCAATTTGGAGGTTGAAAATGCCTACTTAAAAAATTGAGAGCCGTCCTTCAACAGCAAAAGGAGCGCGAACAGAAAAAAAGTGAGCAGCGTTTCTGAAGTGCGGCATGAATTTCCGTGCTAAACTTAGCCGCTTTACCTATTATTACCAACTTGCGCAGCAAGACAAAGACGAAAAGAACACAGATCTTATGCAGCTTATTTGAGCAATCTTTTGCAAACATAGAGGCAGTTACGGTTTCCGGCGTATCACATTGGAATAATATAACAGAGGACAAGCCGTTAATTAAGAAGAAAGTGCGTTGGCTCATGAATAAAGTTGGCTTAAAAGATCATCTTCCAAAGACGAAGTATCGGTCTTACAAAGGCGATATGAACGGCACCGTAAAGAATCAGTTGTTGGATCAAATGGTAGATGAAAGAAATTGTAAAACTTATTATAAACGAAACTTCACAACAACAATCCGTAATAAAAAGTGGACAACAGATGTCAGATGGAATCATACAATCCATGTCACGCAAAGGAAAGTATATGGATCATGTACCAATGGAAATTTTCTTTGGGATTATGAAAAATGAAATGTTCTATGGTCATGGAAGAGAGCAATGGATGAATACATCTACTATTACAACATGAAACGCATTACAGAAAAACTAAAAGGATTGACACCTATTGGATATAGATGCCAATCCTTATAAAACAAACTATTTAATTTTCATAGTGTCCAACTTTTTGGGGCGCTACATTTTAGACTGCAGTTTTTTTATTATTGAGCCATGTTGCTATACACGTTTTGAACATCATCATCTTCTTCAAGTGCATCCAGAAGTTTTTGCATACTTTTGGCTTTTTCTGGTGGCACTTCAGTGTAATTGGAAGGCAACATAGTAATATCCCCAGATAAAACAGAAATACTTGCTTCATCAATTGCATTACGAACATCAACATAATCTTCAGGGGCAGTAATAATTTCATAGTGAGTGTCTTCTATTGCAAAGTCTTCAGCGCCAGCTTCTAACACGAGCTCCATCAACTCATCTTCACTCAATGGGCATGTTTCTTTGTCGATAGCAATAGCACCTTTGCGCTCAAACATAAAACTAACGCAGCCATCAGTACCAAGATTTCCGCCGCAACGGTCAAGATGATGACGAACATTGCCGGCAGTACGATTTTTGTTGTCGGTCAAGCATTCAATGATGAGTGCAACACCGCCAGGTCCATAACCTTCATAGGTAATATGTTCGTATTTTTCGCCATCTGTGGCACCAATACCTTTTTTGATGGCACGATTGATATTGTCGTTTGGCATGTTGTCTGCTTTTGCTTTGTCAATCGCTAATTTCAGGGCAGCGTTATAAGCTGGATCCCCACCGCCTTGACGCGCAGCTACAGTGATATTGCGTGCATGTTTGGTGAATGCGGTGGAACGTAGGCTGTCCATCTTATTTTTCTTTCCTTCAATATTATGAATACGACCCATTCATATCTCTCCTTAGGTTTAATTTATGCGCACTTTTTATTATAATGTTAGAGGTTGAGTATTTCAAGTATAGAAAGGGATGATTTTTATGATCACATTTGAAAAAATTTCCTGGCCGCAATTTTTAGAAGATTGGAGACATCGAAATGAGGAACGCCCAGAGCAGGTTGCAGATGTGTATGGAGAAATTCGCTTGCCGCGGCGAGCAACCGTCGGCGCTGCAGGATATGATTTTTTTGCACCATATGCATTTAATTTACATCCCGGAGAACAACTCACAATCCTTACTGGAATTCGTGCATGTATGCCGAAAAATGTGGTTTTGGTTCTTGCTCCGCGTAGTGGACAAGGCGTGCGTTATAAGCTGCAATTGATGAATACACTGGGTATTATAGATAGTGATTATCAATATGCAGATAATGAAGGGCATATTATGATTACCTTATTTAATGATCATCCAGATAAGCATGCAATCTTAAAAGTTGGTAAAGGGCAAGCTTTCGCGCAAGGAATATTTTTGCCTTATCTCATAACCGATGATGATTATGTAGTGACCGAGCGAAAAGGTGGTTTTGGTAGTACTGATATAAAAAATGCTTGACAATACAAAAAAAATAAGATATAGTACCAGAGTGTCAAGGCGAAAAGGTTGACAGAGGTGCTGATATGTCATTTTCTATGGATTACAGAAATAGAATGATCTGTCTATTTGACTGTTATGGTGATCTATTGACAGACAAGCAAAAAATGTTGTTTCAATATTATTTTGACGAGGACCTCTCGCTTGCAGAAATATCAGATTTAGTTGGAACTAGTCGACAAGCAGTGCATAATAGCATTACGCGTTGCGAAGAAACACTGGAGAATTTTGAAAAAACGTTAGGTGTTTTTCAACGCTCTAGTGAATTGGATAAGATTTTAGATAATGCAATTACTGCTATTGAGAATGGGCTAGCAACAGGAGAATGGTCATCAGATCAATTTGAAAAAATATTAACACAACTAAAATTAACCAGAAAGGCTGATTAATCGTGGCACTTGACGGACTAAGTGAAAGACTACAGGATGCTTTTGCAAAATTAAAAGGCAAAGGTAAAATCAGCGAGCAAGACATTAAAGAAGTGCTTCGTGAAGTGCGTGTAGCATTACTGGAAGCAGATGTAAACTATAAAGTTGTAAAGAACTTTGTAGGAAACATCAAAGATCGTGCTATGGGCGCTGATGTAATGGAAAGCCTGACACCTGGACAACAAGTCGTGAAAATCGTTCACGATGAATTGACTCAGCTAATGGGTGGCGAAACAAAAAAGATCACAATTAGCTCAAAACCACCAACAGTGATTATGATGGTTGGATTGCAGGGGTCTGGTAAGACTACTTCTACAGGAAAATTAGCGCGTTATTTAAAGGATAAATTGCATAAACGTCCTCTTTTGGCTGCGTGCGATGTGTATCGTCCGGCTGCTATACAGCAATTATCTGTTTTAGGAAAACAACTGGATATTCCTGTATTTGAAGAAGGTACAGAATGCTCGCCGATTGATATTGCTATAGATGCTGTCGCGCATGCAAAGGCGCATGGTAACGATGTAGTGATTATTGATACCGCTGGTCGTTTACATATTGATGAAGCATTAATGCAGGAACTTGTTGCAATAAAAGAGGCTGTAGGGCCGCATGAGATTCTATTGGTTGTTGATGCAATGACTGGTCAAGATGCGGTTAATGTGGCAGAGCATTTTAATGATAACCTTGATATCACTGGCGTCATTCTTACAAAATTGGACGGCGATACCAGAGGTGGGGCAGCATTATCTGTAAAGAGTGTTACAGGCAAGCCAATTAAGTTTACCGGGATGGGTGAAAAGTTGGATGCACTGGAACCTTTCCATCCGGACCGTATGGCTTCGCGAATTCTCGGAATGGGTGATATTCTGACACTCATTGAAAAAGCTGAAGCGGAGTTCGATCAAAAACAAGCTGCTGAGTTGCAAGAAAAAATAAAAACTCAATCATTCACACTAGAAGATTATTTGAGTCAAATGGATCAGTTACAAGGCATGGGTGATCTGGAATCAATGATTTCAATGATTCCAGGCGTAAGCAAAAAAATGCTTAAAAACGTGAAACTTGACGCAAAGGATATGGATCATACGCGTGCAATTATTTTATCGATGACACCAGAAGAGCGTCGTAATACCAAGATAATTAATGGTAGTCGCAGAAAACGTATTGCAGCTGGCTGTGGTCTGAAAGTACAGGATGTTAATCGACTAATTAAGCAGTTTGAACAGTCCCAGGCATTTATGAAGCAATTTGGAGCCATGGCCAATGGCAAAGGCGGAAAAAAAGGACGTTTTCCGTTTCTTGGCTTGAAATAAATATTATTAAGAGGAGGTGACATCATTGGCAACTAAAATCAGATTGAGAAGAATGGGTGCTAAAAAGAAACCTTTCTATCGTATCGTTGTTGCGGATAGCCGTTCTCCAAGAGATGGCCGCACCATCGAAGAAATCGGTTATTATAACCCAAATGTAAATCCTGCTGAAATTAAGGTTGACGTTGAAGCTGCTCAAAAATGGCTGGCTACCGGCGCACAGCCTTCTGATACCGTTCGTAGCTTGCTCAAAAAAGCTGGTGTTCGCTAATTGATTTTATAAGAAATGGATGATTAGTATGGAAAACTTGGTTTTGCACATTGCAAAGTCGTTGGTTGATGACCCGGATTCCGTATCTGTTAAAATTGATGAAACACCAGAATCTGTGACCGTGCAACTTTCTGTTGCACCGGATGATATGGGCAAAATTATCGGCAAACACGGGCGCATCGCCAATGCGATTCGTACGATCATGAAAGCCGTTGGCAATGTTCAACATAAAAAGGTTTATGTTGATATTGTAGAATGATGAGAAAATCCAGATTCGTTTTGAGTCTGGATTTTTTGCTATATTTATATAAGCTTAGAAAAGAGGTATTATAATGGAAGAATTGCAAATTCTTGGCAAAGTGTACTTTAAACAAATTGTAACTGATGGATATAAACAAAAAACAGCCGCTGAAATTCAAAAGCAAATAGATGAAATTGATGAACAACTTGCCGACTATGACAAAAAGATGAGCAAGACGATGACGGAATTGACATTAAAAGCACATCCTCAAACAGAAGCAATTCGATCCCAGCTCAATGCTGAACGTGAAAAAATTTTGCTCTATAAGGAACAATTTAACAAGGCGCTTGAAGCTATTGATGATCTTGTAATGGGTAGTGAGGTGGAAGCTGGAGACGGTGAATTTGTTACTTCAGTTAAAGTAGGCGATTCCTTCTCTGGTAACACACGGTATGAATTGGTCATCGAAGATGACATTATCAAAGAAATTCGTCAGAAATAAGCTATGGATAAAACTAGGATTGGAAAAATCCTTAACGCTCATGGCGTAAGAGGAGAATTAAAGATTGAGCCGTTAACAGATAATCCAGATAGGTATTATCTGTTAAAACAAGTTTATGTAGAAGATAGAAAGAAAAAATATGTTCTTTATGATATAGAAAGCGTTCGTTTTCATAAAGGAAATGTTTTAGTTAAACTTGCTGGAATTGACGACATGGATGCTGCTAAAGCGCTTAAAAATCAACATTTGGCTATCAATAAATGTGATCGCATGCCTTTAGAAGAAGGTGCCTATTATATTGATGACCTTATTGGATTAAGTGTTTTTGAAAATGATGAACAGATTGGAACTTTAAAAGATGTGCTTCAACCGGGAGCAAATGATGTTTATGTACTTGAAAGTGATATTTATCCCGATTTATATATTCCAGCAATTAAATCTGTCATTCTTAAAATAAATTTAGATGCTAAACGTATGGATGTAAAACTTCCGAAAGGACTTGTCGACTAATGGAAATTAAAGTTTTTTCATTATTCCCGGATATGTTTCAAGGCCCTTTAACGACAAGTTTAATTGGTAAGGCTATCGAAAAAGGCGTTTTGAAAGTTGATATCATAAATTTTCGTGAATATGCAGCTAATAAATTCAAACATGTAGATGATACGCCATATGGTGGAGGAGTTGGCATGCTTCTTCAACCTCAACCAATCGTAGATGCATTGCGTGATAACATTTCTGTTGGACGAGATGTTCCGATAGTGTTAGTTTCACCTCAAGGTAAGGTGTTTTCTCAAACGGATGCTAATCGTCTGGCACAATATGATCAAATAGCTTTTATTTGCGGTCATTATGAAGGTTTTGATGAGCGCATTCGCGATTATGTGACTGATGAATATTCAATAGGTGATTACGTGTTGACTGGCGGGGAATTACCCGCAATGGTCATGATCGATGCTATAGCACGCTTACAACCAGGTGTCATTAAGGAACAGGCATCATTTGAAGATGACTCTTTTTATAATGGACTATTGGAATATCCGCAATATACGAAACCTCGTATATTTGAGGGAAAAGAAGTGCCGGAAGTACTTCTTAGTGGACATCATGAACGCATTGCGAAGTGGCAAAAAAAAGAGGCACTACGTAGAACTTTGCAACGACGTCCAGATTTGTTTTTATCGTATGTTGTGTCCCCGGAGGAAGAAAAATTTCTTGAGGAAATTTTTAGTGAGGAACCAGAGCTTCGTAAAAACTATGTAAAGTAAAGAAAATGTCTGTGGGAAACCCGCAGACATTTTCTTTTTATAGAAAAATGTTGTGGCTTACTGTAAAGTCCTTGTCAAGAATGCTTTGCGTTTGGTATACTTACATACAAGTATCAGAGTAATCGACATTGGATTTTTCTTTCACATATTGTAAGGGCAAGTAACCTATTGTACATGTCGTTACAATATGTGAAATGTGATCTCCGTTTATTATTGATACTAATTTATTCTTTGGAGGTCAACAATGACTGGTAACGTAAAATGGTTTAACAATGAAAAGGGCTATGGATTTATCACTATTGAAGATGGGGAAGATGTTTTTGTACATTTCTCTGCAATCCAAGGTGATGGGTTCAAGACGCTTGAAGAAGGTCAAGCTGTTGAATTTGATGTTGTTTCAAGTGAACGTGGTGATCAGGCTGCTAATGTTGTCAAACTTTGAGAATGTAGTAATAAATACCGGACTTATGAGTCCGGTATTTTTATTGCTTTGTAACGATTTTCATAGTTCTTTATGGGATAATAAAAACGTCATAGATTGACAAATTTTGAATGAAAGGGAGAGAGCATGACGAAATTATCAATTAAAAAGTTCATATCATTGATTATCATTGTTTCGGCGGTTTTATTTTCTGCTCAAGTTGTTATGGATACAGAGGCGGCAGATGCTGCGAATATATCAATTATCATTGATGGACAAACAGTGCCTTCGGATGTATCCCCAACTTTGCTAAACGATCGTACGATGGTTCCAGTACGTGTTATTGGTGAATATCTTAACGCTACGGTTGTTTGGGATAATCCGACTCGAACCGCTACGATTACAAAAGGCTCGACAACATTAAAACTGACAGAAGGGCAGTACAGCTATACATTGAATGGGACTTCAAATAGTTTAGATGTTCCAATTACCATTATTGGTGATCGAACAATGGCGCCTTTACGTGTTATCAGTGAAGCATTGGGTGCTGGCGTGTTATGGACAAATAACACGGTGTATGTATCATCTTCTGGAACAGTTTTAATCCAGGTTGATCAGGTTGATGGGAATGTCGTCAATTTACGTCAAGGACCGAGCACAGATTACCCTGTTGTAGGCACTGTTACAAGTGGTACTTATTTAGAGATTATTGGCGTATCAAGTAATGGATGGTATCAGATTAAGACAGCCAATGGTGAGGATGCTTATATCACTAATGAGTACACTTCTTTGTATTCTGGCAACAATGCAGGTTCGCCTATAACACCAACACCTGATCCAGGGACATCAGACAATGAAGAAACGTCATCTGGCGATACCAATGGTACATTGTCGGTAGTCAATCGCACTTCTGGTACAGGACAATCAAGCATTGCTTTTAATATTGGGAGTGGCACTGCTTCTGTCGTCAGCAATGATGGTAATCAGGTCGTTTTACAAATTGATGGTGCTCATATCGACGCAGGCACATGGATGCCAGCTGAAAATCTTTCGCCATTCAATGGGTTTAAAGTTGAAAACTATGGCAGTAATGCTGTACGCATGACGGCGAATGTGACCAATGAAGGGTACTTCAGATTAGATATTAATGGCAGTACATTTACTGTGACTGCAGTAGCAAAGCATAAAAATGGCACATTGGGTCTGAGCGGGAAAACGATTGTCGTTTCTGCTGGACATGGGGTATATAGTACAGGTGGTGCTATTGATCGTGGCGCTGTCAGTACAGTCGATCCAAGTTTTGATGAGGTTGATTTTAATACTTATGTGGCGCAGAAATTGCGCGACAAGCTTGAAGCTGCCGGTGCAACAGTCATTATGATTCGTGAAGATGAAAATCCGATTAATATGACGCTGTATCAGCGTTCTGTTATTGCAAATACAGCGAATGCGGATGCATTTATTGAAATTCATGGTGATAGTGCTACTTCAACGGCAACTGGTATTGGTACTTGGATTTATACAGATAGTGCTCGTTTAACCTCTTCAGCGCAAGTAGATATGCGAAATGAATTTGGATCTGTAATGAATGCGGCAATGGCGAGTGCAACAGGGCAACCTGCATATGTTAAATATGGTAACTTTTCTGTTTTGCGTGAAACAGAAATTCCTTGCGTATTAATTGAATGTGGTTTCTTGAGCAATCCGCATGATGTGGCTTTGTTAAAGGATCCAGCTTATTGGGAAAAACTTGCGCAAGGAATGTATAACGGACTATACAATTATTTTGCATATTGATTTTTAGAACATGGCAAATTTTGCCATGTTCTTTTTATATTAGAAGATATCTTGCGTGTACGGAATGGCTTCATTAAAATAAATTGAGAAGGAGTGTGGATAGAATGGAAAGAATTCTCATCATTGAGGATGACAATGATTTGCGTGAAGGCCTAACTTTTGCTTTTGAAATGGAAGGATATATGGTTGAAAATGCAACATCTAAGTGCGAAGGGCTTCGTCTAGTAGAGAATAATGAGTGGTCGTTGATCATTTTGGATTGTAATCTGCCTGATGGCAACGGGTTCGAACTAGTACAAGAAATAAAAAGATATTCAAATGTCCCATTGTTTATGTTAACCGCTCGAAATACGGAAATGGACGAAGTGAAGGCGCTTGAGTTAGGCGTTAGAGATTTTATGTCAAAACCATTTTCTTTGGCGGTGCTAAAAGCACGCGTGCGCAGGATTCTTTCTACCACTCAACTTGATGATCGCTTAACAAGTGGTGGTGTTATGATAGATAGGATGACAGGAGGCGTGAGTAAGAACGGAGTAGAAATTATGTTGACAAAGATTGAATATCGTCTTCTTGTTTATCTTATGGAAAATCGGGGTCAGGTGCTCACAAAGAACCAAATACTTAGATATGTTTGGGATCTGAAAGGCAGCTTTGTGGATGATAATACGCTTGCAGTAACAGTGCGCCGTCTTCGAGCAAAAATTGAGATGGATCCAAAACATCCAAAGTTGATTCATACGATTCATGGTATTGGCTATATTTGGAAGGATGGAAATAAATGACGACACTGTTGCTTAGTATTGCAATGCTTGTGATGCTAGGTTTAATAGGTTATCTTTGGCGACGTAATCGGCAAATGTATCGCGCCATAGATGTGATGCTGGATGAAGTTTTAGATGACGAGAGAATTACTGAGTTAGATATTTGTGAAGGAGAAATTTCGGCTTTAGCAGCGAAGGTCAAACGAGTGCAGGAGAAAGTTGAGTTCAGTGTTTCTGAAGCTGAGAAGGAAAAAGAAGCGGTGAAGCAGTTAATTTCAAATTTATCGCATCAAGTTAAAACGCCGCTCTCTGTACTCGTTATGTATCAAGAAATGTTGAATGATGAATCATTAGATGTAGAAACGCGTAAAATATTTGTGGCAAAGATGAAGAAACAAGTGGAAAAGCTTGAATGGATTCTTGGTGCATTGTTTAAAATGGTGGAGTTGGAGCAAAATGCAGTTGTATTTGATGCGAAGCCGTTGCCTTTGCGGCAGACTGTGATTGATGCTGCAGGTGCGGTGATGGATAAAATAGCAGCAAAAGATCAGTCTTTAAATATTTTGCCTTTTGATGATGTATTGGTTTGGCACAATCGTAGGTGGACAATAGAGGTTTTTATCAATTTGCTTGAAAATGCCATTAAATATACACCTCAAGGTGGAAAGATTACGATTTATGTTCAAATGATGGAACTGTATACAAAAATATCTGTTTCGGATACGGGGTGTGGTATTCGCGAAGACGAAAAAAATACTATTTTTCAGCGCTTTTATCGTGGGAAAGATGCTGAACATATAGAGGGATCAGGACTTGGATTGGCATTATCAAGGCTAATTTTATCGCGTGAAAAAGGATATATTACGGTTGAGTCAAAATATGGTGAGGGGAGCACTTTTTCGGTATTCTTACAAAATTGTCATAATAATGATGTGGATTTGTCCTAAATTTGTAAGATTCAACTGGTATGATTTTCTTAAAACAAATGAAAGGAGATTATTCCATGAACATCTTAGAAGTTCAGCATGTTCACAAATTTTATGGTGACAAGGAAAACAAAATCCATGCTTTAAATGATATTTGTTTATCGGTACAGCAAGGCGAATTTGTTGCTATTGTGGGAACATCGGGTTCAGGCAAAAGTACGTTACTAAATCTTATTGGTGGATTGGATGTGCCTGATGATGGCTCAATAATGATACGTGATCATAACATTGCAGAATTAAGCCGTAAAGCATTAACTATTTTTAGACGCCGGTATATTGGCTTTGTTTTTCAAAATTACAGTTTAATGCCAGTTTTAAATGTTTATGATAATGTTGCATTGCCGGTGACGTTTGATAGAGGGAAGCATGTGGATCATGATTATATACAGGCGTTACTGCGACAGCTAGGATTGTGGGAGAAACGTAAACGCTTTCCGAATGAATTGTCCGGAGGTCAACAACAGCGTGTAGCGATTGCACGTGCACTGGCCAATAAGCCTGCGCTTATTTTGGCGGATGAGCCCACGGGAAACTTGGATTCTCGCACAACAGTAGATGTGATGGGGCTGCTCAAAGAGAGTAATCAACTCTATAAGCAAACAATGCTTATGGTTACCCATAATGAAGCGCTTGCTCAAGCATGTGATCGAATTATTCATATAGAAGATGGGCGTATCGTTCATATGACAGGTGGTGAATGATATGACAACATGGAAAGTGGCAATGGCTTATCTGAGCCATGAAAAGAAGCAAACTTTGGCATTGTTTGTAGGTATTCTTTTGGCTGCTTCTTTGCTTACTGGCATTGGTTCTTTATTTTCCAGTGGGTTGAATGCAGCGAAAGAAAATGCACGATTGGAGTATGGGGATTGGCATTATAGCACACGATGCGACTTGCCATGGTATGATGATTTTATAGGAGACCCAACGGGGGAAGGCTTCAATCTTCAATCACATGGCGTGGAAATCGTACGAAAAGCTATTGAAGAACCGTTTGCATTGCAATATGTGAGTGCTGATTCGGGCTATATGAAAATGATGGGCCGTTCGCTGTTGGAAGGAAAGATGCCGGAATTCAATTATGAAGTTGCGATGGATAAGCAAACATTGCGAAATTTGGGCGTTTCAGCAGAATTAGGCAACTCAGTCACGTTAGATGGTGAAACATTCACGCTCTGTGGCATTGTTGCAGAAATGCCGGAAAAACTGAGCGAACAGATGGGTGATTTCATGCAAGTGTTTGTTGGACCAAATTTAGACTATGGAATGAACGGTCGTTTTATCTATCTAAAATTTGATGAGTCGAAGTCTGTAGCCGATCAGATGGCTGCTTTTGCTGCTAAATATGGTATTGATGGCAGTACCGTTGAATTAAACAAGGGCCTTTCAAGTTATGTGGGGGCAGATGCAGCATCAATGACACCAAAAGAAATTTTGGGAGCGCTTCAGGATCCGAGTCTTGGTATTCCATATGTTTGGGGCATGTTAAATGAAAATCAAGCGATGACTGAGAAGGCGGTGTTAGTTGCGTTAATCATCTTCGCAGGTTTTATTATTTATAGCATTTTTCAGGTTTCGGTACTGAAGCGCATGGAACAGTACAGTATCATGCAAACGCTGGGGCTGACGGATGGTGGTATTTGGCGCCTGTTGTTATGTGAATTGTTTCTTATTTTCGCTGTGGCCTATTCTATAGGATGTATCATGGGTAATATGGTGGCAGCGGTTCTTTATAGATACGTAGGACGAATTTTCGTAACTCGTCATCTCACATATCATGCTGGCATTGACACTTCACAGATTGCTGCCGAACAATCAGTTAGCAATATTCCTGATGCCGGTGCTTTTCAAGTAGATTGGTCTTTCATCATCGGTACGGCATTAGCATTATCTGTGATTTTATTCGTTATATGCTCACTATTGGTTCGTAAAATGAAACGGTTATCCTTGAGACAGATGATGGTTAATGATCAAGGAAAAAGCTGGCGTAATCGAAAAATAATGAGTTTGCATCATGGAAGTCTTACTGGTGTGCTCACAAAGCGATTCATGTTTGACCGAAAAAGCACATTTTTTGGCATTCTGCTTTCTCTTGCCATTGGTGGTATTATTTTTTTGAGCGCAGCTTATGTGATTGACAACACTCGTACGAACAATTTATTGACTTTTGCAGCGGATGATGGATTGGGCTCGGATATTCAGTTGATAGAAGAAACAGGAACTCTTTCTGAAACGATTCCGGATGATATTGTAGAGAGATTGCGAGCGTTAGATGGCGTTGCAGAGGTACTGCCAGTACGTTATCAATTGGGAGAGATCTCATTACCTAATGGCATGTTTCACATGCCAGCGTATTATCCAGAAACGGCCAATGAGGAAGGCTTTGAACAAGATCCAGAGATTATGGAGCGTTATAATGGCATTATTGTTCAAACAGGAGAAGATGATTATCGGTTGAAAGTAAATATCTATGGTTATGATGATGCCATGCTTACAGCGCTTAATGATTATCTTATTGATGGGACCATTGATCCTGATAAAATGAGAAAAGATAATGGTGTTATCGTGAAGACACTCAGTGATGGTCAAGGCAATACCGATGGTGTCGATTTTCTGGTGGGCGATGATCTCACCATAAAAACACCGAATGATCCGGAAGCAGAAGGAGAAGTCTTGAGATTTTTGGATGACAATAATCAGTATCAGGAATCAACTTTTACAATGGCAGCCATTGTAAGCCGACCGCTGGGTAAGGTTGAGACGACCATTGGTGATAATGGTGAATCGGTGGTTGATATTATTATGACCAATGAACAAATGGAAAAATATTTTGGCGTCAGCGGTTATCAAACTGTAAGTCTTTCCTTAACAGACGATGCAGAACCTTTAGCAGTATCGGATGCCATAAGGGCGTTAACAGCAGGTATATCTGGTTGTTTAGTCCAAGATTATTCGGCACAGATTGCAGCACAGAACTTGTATTTGACGCAGCAAATGTTGTTTTTCTATGGCATTGCTTTTGTATTGTTAGCAATTAGTTTACTTCATATCATGAATAGCATGCATTATTTGGTTGTGGAACGTCGCTATGAGTTTGCTGTTCTACGTGCCATGGGTATCACTGATACTGGCTTTTTACGAATGATGGCAAAAGAAGGGTTAAGATACGGCCTCTTTGCAAGTTTTGCTATGCTACTTGTTTTTATACTTGTACAAAAAGTGTTGTATTATTTTTTAGTACATGTTTATTTATATCTTCATCCAACAGCGATGATATCGGGAAAATATTTAGTGATAATGATTTGCCTTAATGTTTTTGTATGTATGTTTGCAATGCTGTTATCGGGTAAACAAGTGTTGCGGCGTGCAATACTTGAGCAATAGGCTAGGCAGCGACGAAGAACCACTGTGTTTTTAAGTTAACTTATAAAAAAGATGAAAAAATCGTTAATTTTTTTGTAATATGGCTTGACATAAGAGGAGTTCTTATCGTATAATACGTTTCGTTGACACGGCAAAAGACGAGTCAACGAAAGATGGCCAGGTGGAGAAGCGGCTTAACTCATCAGCCTTTCACGCTGACATTCACGGGTTCGAATCCCGTACTGGTCATCACAATTATATATCATTGTGAACTTTGGACAATTAGCTCAGTTGGGAGAGCGTCTGCCTTACAAGCAGAGGGTCGGCGGTTCGAGCCCGTCATCATCCATTGGCGCAGTAGCTCAGGTGGTTAGAGCGCCAGCCTGTCACGCTGGAGGTCGTGGGTTCGAGACCCATCTGCGTCGTAGACATTGCTTGTGCAATGTCTTTTTTAATGGCTTTTGCCAGAAGAAATACATCAGGATGGTCCGATGTCTGCGCTTGCAGTTATGAACATCTGCACAGATGAAAGGAGAAAAGCAAAATGGATATCATTAAGCAAATTGAAGAAGCACAAATGAAGCAAGACGTTCCTGAATTTCGTCCTGGCGATACTGTTCGCATCGAAGTAAAGGTCGTCGAAGGGAACAGAGAACGTCTTCAGGCATATGAAGGTGTTGTTATTAAACGTGTCGGCAAAGGCTTGACCGAGACCTTCACTGTTCGTCGTACTGCTTACGGCGTTACTAGTGAAAGAATCTTCCCAATTCATTCCCCACGTGTTGCAAGCATTAAGGTTGTTCGCCAGGGGAAAGTACGTCGTGCAAAACTTTACTATATGCGCGATCGTTACGGTAAAGCTGCTCGTATCAAAGAAATCCATCGCTAATGAAAAATCGGATGTGCTAAGTGTACATCCGATTTTTTATTATATAAAGAAGTTAGCTGATATTACTGATTCTAATAATAAGGTAAGGAAAAAGAAAGCGTTTATAATTCTCTTTTGATTTTACAAGCGAGTCTATAATTTTTGCAAAGAAACGAGAAAGGTGGCTGTCATAATGAGGACACGTATGAGTATAAGAAAAGGCGTGTATAAAATCATTCAGTATGGTTTGAAAATAGGTATGTCTTTATTACCCTGGCGGCAGCCACAACTAATGCAGGGAAGCGGCATGATTAGACGTTTGCCAATGTGGGTTAGAAAAAAAGGTTACAAAAAAGTGTTGGTTGTGACGGACGAAAATTTGATGCGGTTGCATTTATTGGATAGCATGTTGGCTGAGATGGATAATGCAAGGTTAGAGTATACGATTTATCATGATATTGCTGCCAATCCGACAGATGTCAATGTTGAAGAAGGTCTATCTTTGTATATAGCGGCTCAATGTGAGTGTATGATTGCTTTTGGCGGTGGTGCACCTATTGATTGCGCGAAAGCGATTGGTGCACGTGTTGCGCGCCCCAAAAAGTCAGTAAGAGACCTTCAAGGATTATTGAAAGTTTTAAAACCTATTCCGACAATTTTTGCCGTACCGACTACTGCCGGAACGGGATCGGAAACAACCATTGCAGCCGTTATAACTGAGGATGAAACGCATCATAAGGCGTCAATTAATGATTTTAATCTTGTGCCACGGTATGCTGTTTTAGATCCTGAATTAACGGTTGGCCTGCCGCCACGAACAACTGCAACAACAGGAATGGACGCACTTTGCCATGCTGTTGAAGCGTACACCAATCATCTCTATAATAGCGAACTGGAAAATGAGATGTGCCGGAAATCTGTTAAGCTCATATATGATAATTTGTACGCTGCGTATTTAGATGGTTCGAATATCATAGCTCGTAAAAATATGCAGGAAGCTGCCTTTTATGCTGGTCGCGCATTTACGCGAGGCTGCGTTGGATATGTGCATGCCATTGGACATACTTTAGGAGGAATTTACTTAGTTCCGCATGGTTTAGCAATGTCAATCTTATTGCCACATGTTCTACGTGCATACGGTTCTGCTGTCTATGATCGTTTGGCAGAGTTAAGCAATGTGTGTGGTATGACAGATTCTATGGCCACTAATGCTGAAAAGGCAAATGCTTTTATCTGCTGGATTGAAAATATGAAAAAATTAATGGACATTCCTGAGTATCCTTCAATGATTCAAAGGGAAGATATTGACCAAATGGTGACATGGATTGATAGAGAAGCAAATCCTATATATCCGGTGCCAGTCATTTGGAGTAAATCGGAAATTAAGGAGTTCATCATTAGTTTGCTATAGAAGAAGTTTTTAAATTATAATACGAGAATATGAGATAACATTTTATAGTACATTTCGGTCAACCAGATGAATGTTTACAATCGTTCATCTGGTTGATTTGATTATAACGTACGTACACTCTTGCATAAGGACTGGCATTTCCTTTATAATTAAGAATAGTTTGTAGTCATTGATGATTGAAAGGTGGTGAAGGTACGGATGACTGAGGCAGAAAAAAGACAATATAATGATTTAATGGATATAATTCGCAGGCATGAATATCTTTATTATGTTTTGGACAATCCTGAAATTAGTGATGCAGCATATGATGAGTATTATCGTGCTTTACAAGCATTTGAACGTCAGCATCCAGGTGAAATTGACAAAGACTCACCGACTCAACGTGTTGGTGGAGCAGTAAAAGATGGATTCCGTTCTTATCATCATCCTATTCCTCTTCAAAGCCTGGCGAATGCTTTTTCTTTAGAGGATTTGCAAGCTTTTGATCAAAGTTTACGAAAAGAGATTCCAGCCAGTCGCATTCGTTACTCTGTAGAGTTTAAAATTGATGGGCTCTCAATTGCACTGTATTATCATGATGGGAAGTTGCAAACAGCGGCAACACGAGGCGATGGTAACGATGGTGAAGATGTAACCAGTAATGTGCGCACGATTCGAAGCATTCCTTTGAGCATTGAATACGCAGGAGATGTTTCTGTACGTGGCGAGATTTATATGCCTAAAAAGGCTTTTGAACATCTGAATGCTGAGCGTGATGCGTTGGGCGAGCCTTTGTTTGCCAATCCTCGAAATGCTGCGGCTGGTTCTTTACGGCAGCTTGATCCTCAAATCACGGCAAAGCGAAGCCTTGATGGTATTTTTTATACCGTAATGAATGACGAATCTTGTGGCCTGGATTCGCAAGATTCAGCTATTGATTTTATACGGTCACTTCATTTGCCACCAATTAAGAACATGATTTGCACTTCAATCGAGGAAGCGTATGAATACTGTATGATATGGAGAGACAAACGGCAAGAGTTACCTTATGAAATTGATGGAATGGTTATTAAGCTCACAGATCTTGCTTTGCAAAAGCAATTGGGAATGCGCGCAAAATCTCCTCGGTGGGCAATTGCCTTTAAGTTTCCTCCAGAGCAAAAAACGACAAAACTTTATGATATCACGTTACAAATTGGGCGCACGGGCGTTGCAACACCTGTAGGGGAATTAGAGCCAGTTCTTGTTGCGGGATCAACCATTCGTCGTGCAACTTTGCATAATCGTGCTTTTATTGAAGAGAAAGACATTCGTATTGGGGACATGGTGGTTGTTCAGAAAGCTGGAGATGTTATTCCGGAAATTGATCATGTTGTGACGGAAAAACGCTCTCAAGATTCAAAACCATATGTTTTTCCTATGGTATGTCCAGAATGTGGTAGTGACCTTGTGCAAGTTGAAGGAGAAGCTGCAATTCGATGTATGAATGCGCTGGCATGTCCGTCGCAGGTTCGTGCAAAAATTGTTCATTTTGCTAGCAAGGATGCTATGGATATAGTTGGGCTTGGGCCAGAGATTGTAAATCAGCTTTATTCGACAGGACTGGTAAAAGAGTTACCGGATCTTTATCGATTAAATATGGAGGCATTGCTAACATTAGAACGATTCGCGGATGCCAAGGCAATGAATTTATTAAATGCTATTGAAGCTTCTAAATCTGCAGACTTTTACCGCTTTTTGTATGGCTTAGGAATACCATTGGTTGGTTTAGAGACCAGCAAAATTTTAGCCCGTCATTTTTCGAATATGGATACGCTTATGGCTGCTGATGTTGTTGCTTTACAGGAAATTGATCAAATTGGTGCATTGATTGCACGAGAAATTGTGGGCTTTTTTTCTAATGTGCGTAATAAAGAGCAGATTAAGGTGTTGTCAGAGCTTGGAATTAATATGATGAGCAGTGTTGAAGAGATAGAGTCTCCTCAAACCGTTATGGGTAAAACATTTGTATTAACAGGCACGTTACCAACATATTCAAGAGATGAGGCAAAGACCATGATTGAAGAACATGGCGGAAAAGTGACAGGAAGTGTTAGCAAAAAAACCAGCTATGTCGTTGCTGGTGATAAACCAGGAGCAAAATACGAAAAAGCTGTTAATTTGAATATACCAGTTATTACAGAAGAAGCTTTGTTGGCTTTATTGAAAGGAGAATAGTATGCTTACTAAAGAAGCTGTTGAGCGGGTTGCTCACTTGAGCCGCTTAGAATTTACGGAAGAAGAAATGGAAAAACAATATGAACAGCTTGGATCTATTATTGATATGATGGACAGTCTTAGTGAAATTGACACCACAGATGTAACACCGCTTAATCATGTAATGGATTTACAAAATGTTTTCCGCGAGGATATTGTTCATGAAAGCATGGGCGTTGAAAAAGTTCTTTCAAATGCGCCAAGTGAAAACGAAAATATGTTTCAGGTTCCAAAAATCGTTTAAAGGAGTGAATCACTTTGTCGGAAAATTTGATGACCATTCATGATTGGCATGATCGTCTTGTTAATCGAGAAATTACTGCACGTGCTCTTACCGAAGCGTATTTGGCTAAGATTGAGAACAATGCAGATATCAATGCATACATTACGTTGAATAAAGAGGCAGCACTTGCTCAGGCTGATGCTGTTGACGAAAAAATTAATCGTGGTGAATCTATTGGAATGCTTGAAGGGATTCCTGTTGCTGTCAAAGATAATATTTGTACAGAAGGGCTGCGTACCACTTGTGCCTCTCATATGTTAGAAAATTTTGTGCCTCAGTATAATGCAGCAGTTGTAGAAAAATTGGCCGCTGCAGGTGCAGTCATTGTGGGTAAAACCAATATGGATGAATTCGCTATGGGTTCTACAACAGAAACTTCTTTCTTTGGGCCAACTAAGAATCCGGTGAATACTGCATGCGTTCCTGGCGGATCAAGCGGCGGTTCTGCTGCAGCTGTGGCTGATGGTGAGGCGGTGTATGCCTTGGGAAGTGATACAGGCGGATCGATTCGTCAGCCAGCAGCTTTTTGCGGCATCGTTGGTTTAAAACCAACTTATGGCTCAGTATCGCGTTATGGATTGATTGCTTTTGCTTCATCTTTAGACCAAATTGGACCTTTGGTAAATGATGTGCAAGATGCTGGTCTTGTTATGAATGTTATTGCAGGGTATGATCACCGCGATGCAACATCAGCAAATGTTGTGCATGAAGATTTTACACGCTTTATTGGAAAGGATATTAAGGGTGTGAAAATTGGTGTGCCTGTTGAATACATGGGAGATGGTGTCGCTTCGGCAATAAAAGCACAAATACTTAAAGTTCGTTCATATCTTGAGAAACAAGGGGCAATAGTTGAAGAATGCTCATTACCTACGACGAATTATGCAATTCCCGCATATTATTTGATTGCGCCAGCAGAAGCAAGTTCAAATTTGGCACGGTACGACGGTGTACGCTATGGTTTGCGTGAACAGGCTGATGATATGATATCTATGTTTAAAAAGACCCGTAAAGAAGGTTTTGGCGATGAAGTAAAACGCCGCATCATGCTCGGTACCTATGCGTTAAGTGCTGGGTATTATGATGCATACTATCTTAAAGCGTTAAAAGTACGTCATCTCATTCAAGACGATTTTAAGCGTGCGTTTGAAGAATATGATTGCTTGCTTACGCCAGCTTCGGTTGTTACGGCGCCAAAGATTGGTGTGGAGTATGATGCAGTAACAACTTATAAACAAGATATTTGCACTGTTACCTCTAACCTGGCTGGTCTTCCTGCTATTTCGGTGCCATATGGTAAAGATGAAAATGATATGCCAATTGGCATTCAATTCATTGGAAAACCATTTGATGAAGCCTTTTTGTTACAGGTGGCTTACACAGTGGAACAAGGGGCAAAGGAGGCTGAATAATGAGATATGAACCAGTCATTGGGCTTGAAGTCCATGTTGAACTAAAAACGGATACAAAAATATTCTGCAATTGCTCTACCGCTTTCGGCGGTGCGCCAAATACGCATGTTTGCCCAGTATGCTTAGGACTTCCAGGTACTCTGCCAGTATTGAATAAGAAAGTATTAGAATATGCCGTAAAAGCAGGGTTGGCAACCAATTGTACCATTGCGAAATTTAGCAAATTTGACCGTAAGAACTATTTTTATCCCGATCTTACTAAAGCTTACCAAATCTCTCAGTATGATTTGCCGATCGCTGAACATGGCTATATTGAAATTACCGTAAATGGCGAAGATAAGAAAATTGGTTTGACGCGTATTCACATGGAAGAAGACGCAGGCAAATTGGTTCATCAAGGAGCAACGATCACAACATCAAACTCATCTTTGGCAGATTATAACCGTGCAGGTGTACCATTAATTGAAATTGTTAGCGAACCGGATATGCGCAGTGCAGCAGATGCCCGTGCTTACCTGGAAGAGTTGCGTGCGATTATCGTTTACACGGGTGTTTCGGATGCAAAGATGGAAGAAGGTTCTTTGCGTTGTGACGTTAATATTTCTTTGCGTCCTGTTGGCGAAGAAAAATTCGGAACGCGTGCCGAGATTAAAAACTTGAATTCTTTCCGCGCTGTTGAACGAGCCATTGAATATGAAATTGAACGTCAGACTGAATTGCTTGAAGATGGAGAAAAAGTCAAGCTTGAGACGCGTACTTGGGATGATGCACAAGGCATGACCTTCTCCCTTCGCAGTAAAGAAGAAGCCGATGAGTATCGTTATTTTCCGGAACCAGATCTTCCTCCAATTGTTTTAACAGATGAGTGGATTCAGGGGATGAAGGACTCTTTGCCTGAACTGCCTCGTGCACGTCGTGAGCGACTGATTGCAGATGGCATTGGTGAAAAAGAAGCTGCAATCATTACACAAGAAATGGAATTGGCTGATTTTTACGATGCAGCTAAGATGCAATTTGATGAGCCACAGATGATTGTCAATTGGCTGATTGGTGATGTGATGGCGAAGCTTAATGCTAGTGGCAAATCGTTAAAAGAGAGTGGATTTACGCCGGAACGTCTCACAGGTCTTTTGAAATTAGTCAAAAGCGGAGACATTAGCAATAAGATTGCTAAAGATGTATTTATGAAGGCCTTTGATGAAGATAGAGATCCTGTTGCAATTGTTAAGGAAGAGGGATTACAGCAAATTTCCGATACTGATTCGCTTGCTCCAATGATTCAGGAAATCATTGATAATAATCCTAAATCTGTTGCTGACTATAAAGCTGGCAAAAAGAAGGCGTTGGGTTTCTTTGTCGGTCAAGTAATGAAAGCGACAAAGGGACAGGCAAATCCTGGTGTGGTTAATAAGATGATAATTGATCTCTTGGAGAAAATGTAATGGATATGCACCACATTATTTCCGCAATTGATCATACAAATCTTGATCCGACTACAACGGAAAAAGAAATTCTGACTTTTGCTGAAGCTGCACAAGGAACAGGCATTGCGTCGCTTTGTGTGCAGCCATGTTATGTAGAAACCTTAGTTAAGCATTTTCCGGGTGGTATTCCTATTTGTACTGTGATTGGTTTCCCAAATGGGTATGAGTCTGCAGAAATAAAAGCTGCTTCTGTAGCGTATGCGTTTTCTCATGGTGCAAAAGAAGTGGATATGGTTGTTCCTATTGGTCGTATTAAAGCAGGTGAATTTGGTCATGTTTACCATGATGTTCAAATGGCTTTGCGTGAAAAACCAAGGGAAGGTATCTTTAAACTGATTCTTGAAACTGGAGCGTTAACTGAGGATGAAATTGTTCATAGCATTCAGGTGTTAAATGATTTGCCAATTAATTTTTACAAAACAAGCACAGGTTTTAAATATCCGGGAGCTTCGGAGGAAGCTGCAAAAATTATAATGAAATATAAACGTCCCGATATTCAGCTTAAAGTTTCTGGTGGAATTCGTACCATTGAGGACGCAGAGAAGTATTTATCTATTGGAGCATCGCGTATAGGTGCAAGCAAATTGCTTGAAGCTTGTTTAAAAAATAAGCAATAAGGAGATAGAGATGGCAGACATCAAATATGAAATTACAGAACACATTGCTGTTCTCTCGACTAGCAGTCGTGGTTGGAATAAAGAACTTAATCTTGTTAGTTGGAATGATCGCCCAGCGAAATATGATCTTAGAGAATGGGCTCCTGATCATAGCCGAATGGGAAAAGGTGTTACGTTAAGTGCAGAAGAAGTTTCAACATTGAAGGACATCTTAAACGAACTCGCTTTATAAGAAAACGTTCATGGTATACAGTTTCTGTATACCATGAACGTTTTTTAGTGTAATATAAAAGTGGATTAAGTAGCGAAAAAGGGGTGAATAGAATTGAGTGATTCGATTATTGTTTCATTTCCATTAAAGGGTGAATGGCATGTCCCTCATACACCAGGTACTAAAATCCCAAGTCACGGCACTGATAGATTTGGTACAAGATATGCTTATGATTTTATTCAAGTAGATTGGAGTAAAAAAGGACTTCCTGCATATAGAAAGGGGTTCTTGCGTTATCTTTTGTTTGGTATGCCCCTAACAGACTATTATTGTTGGGGGCAACCTGTTTATGCTCCTTTTGATGGTGTTGTTGTTGAGGCGCGAGATGGGTATCTAGAACGCTCAAGGACACATATTGTTATAGATTTCTATTACGCGTGGAAAAATAATTCCTTTTTTAATCTTCAAAGTCGAAACGTTCAAGAGATTGCAGGAAATTTTATCATCATTCGATCGATGGATAATGCTTATGCGGCATTGGTTCATTTACAAACAGGTTCAATAAGAGTGTCTGTTGGACAAAAAATTAATAAAGGTGAACATATTGGGAATGTGGGACATTCAGGAAATTCATTTGCGCCACACTTGCATTTTCAACTAATGGATAGTGCAGACATTTCGAAAGCAAATGGTTTGCTATGTTCTTTTGAAGAATATGAACTTTTTCAAAATGGAGAATGGATCAAAAAGAGAAACAGCATACCAACTAGTAAAGATCGCATCAGATTTATATAGCGTCTGCATATGTTTTGATACTATAAATTTAGCCAATGACACATGTGTCATTGGCTAAATTTATGATGAAAGAAATGAATAGCGTTTAGTTAGAACTGACTTGTGTAGAGTCGATGGTAGTATCCTTTCTGTTGAAGCAATTCTGCATGTGTACCAGCTTCGACAAGATTTCCTTGTTTCATTACAACAATAAAATCGGCATTTTTTATCGTTGATAGGCGATGCGCAATGATCAATAATGTTTTTTGTTTCATCAATTGAGAGAAAGCATTTTGGACAATCGTCTCTGTATGAGAGTCTAATGATGAGGTTGCTTCATCGAGAATAAGAATATCATTTTGACTTAATAATGCGCGTGTAATTGCCAAAAGCTGGCGTTGGCCTTGTGAGAATGTTGACCCTTGATCATGGAGAATGGTTTCATAGCTGTCAGGTAATTCGTTTACAATTTGATGAAAGCCAGTAATTTTACTGGCCTGGATGATTTCCTCCCTACTCGATGCCGGATTTCCTAACCCGATATTATCCAGAATTGATGCATTAAAAATCATAGGCTGTTGTGGCATTACACCAATATGTCGGTGAATTTCATCAAGAGTTATTGTTGAAAGATCGACACCGCCAATGAGAATTTTGCCTGAAGATGGCAAATAGTAACTAAGTAGAAGATTTGTGAGCGTTGTTTTGCCGGCACCAGTTGCACCAACAATTGCAATGGTTTTCTTTTCGGGAAGCGTTAGGGAAATGTCATGCAAAACAGGGTGTGTATTATAAGAAAAAGAAATATGATCAAATGTGATAGTGTTGTCAGATGGAAAAGGATGAGTTCTGTTATGTCCGAGAGCTTCTTTTTCATCAAATTCATCTAATACGCCAAAGATACGGGCAGATGCAGAAACGGTCGCTTGAAAAGCATTATAGATAGAGGCTAACTGATTAAGTGGTGTTGCAAATCTACGCATGTATAGTAAAAATGTGAACAGGGTGCCTACTGTTAAAGCATCACCATTTATGATGGTTAATCCTCCAATGATGGCGATAATAACATAGATAAGATGATTGATGAAAGTCATAATCGGAGCCATGACAGAAGAAGTCTGTGCGGCCGCGTAGGCTGAACTGACGGCTTCATTGACAGCATTAAACTTTTGCAGATTGCGTGATTTATAATCGAATAACATGAGCATATTTTGTGCGGATAGCTTTTCTTCGATATAGGTATTCATTTCGCCGAGAGAAAACTGATATCGTGAAAACAATCGTTTTGATATATGAGATACAATAGTGGTTAGAATAAAGAATAACGGGAAAACCAGGGCTGCCCAAATTGTAAGCTTGACAGATAACAAAGCCATAGCAAAGAAGGTCCCTATGACATTAACGATTGCTTCAATAAGTGATGTAACATTATCGGAGAATGAGGTATTAATTTGGTCGATATCATTGGTCATTCGGCTCATCAAATCTCCAGTGGTGTGCTTGTCGAAGTATGACAGTGGCAAAACAGTAATTTTTGAAAAGAGCATGTAACGTAAATCATTGGCTAACCGTTGACCAACAATGGCCATTGTATATATCTGAATTAAAGTGACTGCAGATATTGCAACAAATAAGGAAAACAAAATTATGATTTGCGTTAAAAAAATAGTGGTTACGGTGCCAGAAAGAATGAGGTCAACAATCACTCCAACGCGTTGCATTGCATAAAGCATGATTGCTGATACAGATGCGCTCATTAAAATTGAAATGATTAAATATAATTTGTTTGGTTTTAACACTGACCAAAGACGGGAAAGCGTATTTCGAGTAGAAAGCTGAATGAGATTACTGTTCATTGAGTGCCTCCTCAATCATTTGATCGCCAAGGATCATCTCGTAAAGTGAACTGGATGAAATTAGGTTTGCATGAGGGCCTTGAGCAACAATTTGTCCTCGGTCAAAAAGATAAATGATGTCACATTTTCGTAGGGTTGATAAACGCTGTGAAACAATAATTTGTGTTTGAGGGCGCATTGCGTCAAGGTGAGAAAAAAAGGCTCTTTCCGTCTCATGGTCGAGTGCGCTGGTACTGTCATCCAGAATTAGTATTTTGGGTTGGAGCGCAAGAATTCGTGCTATAGATAAACGTTGCTTTTGTCCTCCTGATAGGTCATGCCCGCGTTGAAGGATGGCATGTTCGATGGACTTTTGATTTGATAGGTAAAGCTCGGAGGCCATTGCATCATCAAGTGCTTTAGTAATATCTGATATAGTGAGATTTGGGTTGCCTAGTAATAAATTATCGCGAATGGTGCCTGCTAGAACGGTTGCATTCTGTTGAACATATCCAATATTATTCATTAACCATTTACGAGGAACATGTTGAAGTGAAACACCTTCATATAATATATCTCCTTGGATATTATCGAGTAGGCCTGAAATGGCATCTAGAAAAAGCGTTTTCCCTGATCCAGGTAGGCCTACAATGCCAACTCGTTGATTAAACGGAATCTTGCAGCAAACGTTATATAATTGGCATTGTTTTGAATGAGGAAAGTGATAGAATAAATTTTTCACTTCAATTGTCCAGCCATCAGGAAGAATGGGTGTGCTAATTTCGGTTTGTATAGGGATATTAATAATCTTTTGAATTCGCTGGATAGATGCCTGCGCACGTGTAATTTGATTAAGAACGTTGGAGGCCCTTGTAACACAACTAAGAATTTGCATGGAATATGAAATAAATGCAATCAGTTTGCCAATATCAGAGGTGAAACCAAAGAATCCCAGACAAAGTATTACGGCGATTGCTTCATTAAAAATAATCATTGACGTTGGAGCGACAATGCTAAATCGTTTTTGGATGGTGAGATTGAGATTGAATAATTGATCATTAATAGTACGGAACCGTCTGATGATTTTTTTTGCGGCCCCTAATCCCTTGATTGTCATCACACCAATCAACATTTCCTGAGCGCTTAAATTGATTGAATCAAGCGTAGATTGGATTTTTGGAAAATACTTTGCTGAAAAACGGACAAAACTCCCAATGTTTAAGCAAAGCAGGGGAATAGTAATTAAATATGTAAGTGAAAGGCTGGGACTTAGTTGAATAGAGAGAACTAAACCAATGATAAAAGATATAGGAAGTCCGATGGCAATGCGTTGTACCATAAGAAACATGTTTTGAATTTGTAAAACATCATTTGTTAAACGCGTGATTAGTGTTGAAGCACTGACAGAATTAAATGCTTCATAGGGAAGAGAAAGTATGTGAGTGTATAACTTCTTGCGCAAAAACTCACCGATTTTTGCAGTTGAAGTAGCAGAAAAGTGATATGCAAGGGTACAGGCTATGAGACTGATTATTGTAGCTGCTAACATTTGAATGCCGATTTGTTGGATCATTTCTGCATTATGCTTTGTGATGCCATCATCAATGAGAATCTGAAGTAGCCAAGGGATCATAAGATCGGCTATAAGGCTGACTGACATGCAGAAAACAGCAAGAATAATGGTGAATCTGTTACTTTTTACTGCTTGAGTAATAATAGACATGGGAATCCTTTCAATACAAAAAATAAAGGATCGGCAAGCGATCCTTTTGCGTTAGCACGCCTGATAGGAATCGAACCTACGCACCCGCCTCCGGAGGGCGGCGCTCTATCCACTGAGCTACAGGCGTATCTGAAATTTACATCAATAGTATAGCTGAATTTTCTAGTTTTGTAAAATATAAAATAGACATTATGTGATGATTTTATGAAGATTATTGTTAATTTCTGTTGAAAAGCATGCTTTACTATGTTAAACTGCTACTGAGTTGAAAAATAGGAGGGCTCCAAATGAAGTTTAATAAGATCATCTCTGCTGTTCTGATAGCAGTTTTGGCATTAGGTGTTGTCGGATGTGGTTCTGGTAGTGACAATTCGGATGGTTCCAGTTCCGTATCATCAGATGCAAATGTCACTCAAATTGAAGCTGAAAATCCATGGGAAGCAACTGTTAAAGGGGATGGCTCTCTAGAACGTGTACAGGAAATTGGAAAAATTACTGCAGGTCTAGATGATTCCTATCCACCAATGGGTTATCATGATGCAGAAACTGATGAAATCGTAGGTTTCGATGTTGACATGGCGAACGCAATTGGTGAAAAATTAGGTGTGGAGTTTGAGTTCGTTCCAGCAGATTGGAACGCGATTGTTCCTTCCTTGCAGACAGAAAAGTTTGATGTTATCATTTCTGGCATGAATATGTGGGATACACGTGTTAAAGAAGTTAACTTCGTGCCATATGGTGTTGCAAGTCAGGAAGTCCTTGTAAAGACAGATGCAGAGAACCAAGATCAAATGAGTGATCTTGAATACTTCAAAGATAAAGTCATAGGAACGCAGTTGGGTTCAACAGCGGCAAAATATTTACAGGCTATGGGTTTTGTTGAAGGGGAAAACCTTACGTTATATAAAACTTTCCCAGAAATCACTGTTGACCTTGATAATGGCAGAATTGATGCGCTTGCCATTGATAATTTTGGTTCTGTTGAATTATTAGAAACTGGAAAATACAATGATGTTGCTACAATTGAAAGTAGCGATGGTGCGGCAGCTAATCAAATTGGTATTGCTGTCCGTAAAGAGGATGGCGATTTACAGCTTGCTCTTCAAAAAGCTGTTGATGAATTACTGGTTAGTGGAGAATTAAAAGAAATTTCTATGAAATGGATTGGCATTGACATTACTGAATCCTTGGTTGCAGACGCGCAATCAAGATTAGACGCAAATAATTATTAATACATATTACACGAATACTCACCTGGCTTTTCAGGTGAGTATTCGTGTGTCTAAAGAAAGGTTGTATTTTAGATATGAGTAATATGATGTGTGGCGCTGTAAATTGGGACTGGAGTGTGATTACACAAACACTTCCATACTTGCTAAAAGCGTCTATAACGACTATAGAATTAGCTGTTATTAGTATCTTCTTTGGGCTCATTATTGGTTTAATTGTTGCTCTTATGAAAATAAGCAGTGTAAAAATTTTGAACTGGATTGGTCAACTTTATACGTGGATTTTTCGAGGAATCCCCCTATTGGTTCAATTGTTTTTAATTTATTTTGGGTTATCAGCAGCTTTAGGAATTGATCTTGATAGTTTTACAGCTGCGATAATTGGTATTAGCATTTGCGGTGGCGCATATATAGCTGAGATTATAAGATCTGGGATCCTATCTATTGATTCTGGACAGATGGAAGCAGCACTTTCATTGGGGATGAATCGTCGCTTAGCAATGAGAAAAATCATCATTCCTCAGACATACCGTCGATTAATTCCTCCATTAGGCAATGAGTTCATTAGTTTAATCAAAGATACTGCCTTGGCATCTACGATTACAGTTACAGATTTATTGCGTACAGCGCAGATATATTCAGGTTCGTTATATAAACCTTTTGAAATGTATGTAACAGCAGCTGTGATCTATCTCTTTCTGATTACAATTATAACTGCAATTTTAAGCTTTGTAGAGCGACGCCTAGCGAAGAAGGGCTTTTGATTATTAAGAAGGAGAGAGAAAAATGCATGTTGTCGTTAAAGCTTACGGCAAAATCAATCTTTTTTTGGACTGTATTGGCAAACGAGAAGATGGGTACCATGAAGTAAGTATGATTATGCAATCTGTTCGGCTGCACGATTTAGTAGATATTAGTGAAGCAGCAACCAATTCGGTGTACACAGATTCTATGTATGTACCAAATAATCGTAACAATTTAGCAATGCGTGCAGCACTTTTACTTCAAGAAAAAAATGATATGCCACAAGTTGCTATAAAAATAAAAAAGAATATTCCTGTTTCAGCTGGTATGGCTGGAGGCAGTAGTGATGCTGCGGCAGTTTTAGTGGGATGCAATATTTTATTTAATTTGGGATTAAGTGAATTAGAACTTATGGATATTGCTGCAAATATAGGTTCTGACGTTCCTTTTTGCATCAAAGGCGGAACGGCTATTGCGGAAGGCAGGGGAGAAAAAATTCGTCCCATATCTGCTCTACCCACGATGCATGTTTTACTAGTTCGTGCTGATTATGGTGTTTCTACAGCTGCTGTTTATAAAGAGATAAAACCTCTTGATTTGCATCCTCAAAAGGCGCTTTTTTCTCAACTTTGTGATGCAATATATGCTGGCAATACAAATTTTGTCGAGAATCATCTATATAATGCACTTGAACAACCAAGTTTTCGTGTTGATTCAAGAACTAAAGAACGCAAGCAGATTCTTCTAGATTGTGGTGTGAAGCACGTTTTGATGTCAGGAAGCGGGCCAACATTATTCGCACTTTATGCAACAGAGCATGCTGCCTGGGAAAATTATAAAAAAATTAGAGCCATCTTTCCTAATGTATATTTGACATCCACTTGTAGTTCTGATTTAATAAAAGATAGAGTAATTTTTTAATTGTGGAGGTTGGGATGAATAAGTACGCAATCGTTCTTGCAGCTGGCAAAGGTACACGTATGCGTTCCGAGTGCCCAAAAGTTTTGCATCATGTTCAAGGAAAACCGATGATTACACGTGTGTTAGAAGCTGTTAAACAGGCGAAAATTGACAACCAGTATGTTGTGGTTGGGCACGGAGCGGATCAGGTTGAAAAAGTGCTGGATGATTCAGTGAGAGTTGTAGTTCAGGAGCAACAACTTGGAACAGGTCATGCTGTTAGAGAAGCATTAAGTGTATTAAAGAAAGATTTGCACAACTATAATGACGTTAATGTTTTGGTAACTTGTGGAGATACTCCATTGATTCGTGCTGAAAGTTTATCTGAGATGATGACACAGCATTATGAACAAGGAAATGCCGTAACTGTTATGACAACGCTTGTGAATGAACCAACTGGATATGGACGGATTTTACATGATGGCGAACGAATTAAAGGTATCGTTGAAGAAAAAGATGCGAGCCCAGTTGAGAAAAAAGTTAAAGAAATCAATGTTGGTACCTATTGTTTTGATTTATCATTTTTGATTTCTAAAATCGATACACTTGATACTAATAATGCCCAAGGCGAGTTTTATTTAACTGATCTTTTGAAGATGGCATACGAAGATGGTGTGTCTACGGGTGCATATCTACTTCAAAATGCAAACGAAAGTTTAGGTGTGAATAATCGTGTTCAGTTGGCTAGAGCAGAAAAATTGTTCAGACAACGCATCAACGAAAAATGGATGATGCAAGGTGTTAGTATGCAGGATCCAGAGTCTATTTACATCGAAGATGATGTAGTGATTGAGCCCGATGTATTTCTAGAATCAAATATTCATTTGTTTGGTCATACACTGATAAAGCATGGTGCTGTAATTGAGTCAGGATGTCGCATTACAGATTCAACGATTGGTGAGTATGTAACGGTAAAACAATCTGTCATCAAAGATTCTATTGTTGGTGCATATACTACAATTGGTCCCTTTGCTCAGTTGCGGCCAGGAAATACAATTGGTGAACATGTAAAAGTTGGAAATTTTGTTGAAATTAAAAATAGTAGGATTGAAAATAACAGCAAGATATCACATCATACCTATATTGGTGATACTGATATGGGAGCACGTGTTAATATTGGTTGTGGCACGATAACTTGTAATTATGATGGAAAAAATAAATATAGAACTACTATTGGTGATGATGTTTTTGTGGGCAGTAATTCAAATTTAATTGCGCCAATTAAAATTGGGGATAATGTTGTGATTGGTGCTGGATCAACGTTATCAAAAGATGTTGTTCACAATGCGTTGGCTGTGACACGACCACCGCTTGTTGTAAGGGAAAATTGGAAAAAGTAGGGAGGATATTTATTATGAAAGATATTGAAATGCATAAGTCTTTGGATCATATGAAAATTTTTACAGGTAACGCTAATCCAGAACTTGCAAGAGAAATTTGTGATTATCTTGGCATTGCGCTTGGTGATAGTGTTGTATCAAAGTTTAGCGATGGCGAGATTAATGTTGAAATTGATGAAAGTGTGCGCGGGAAGGATGTCTTTATTGTTCAACCTACCTGTGAACCTGGAAATGATAATATTATGGAATTGCTGATTATGATTGATGCTGTTCGACGTGCTTCTGCACGTCGTATTACAGCCGTAATGCCATATTATGGATATGCACGTCAAGATCGCAAAAGCCGTGGAAGAGAACCAATTACTGCGAAATTAATTGCTAATCTAATCACAAAAGCTGGAGCACGTCGTGTATTAACGATGGATTTGCATGCACAGCAAATTCAAGGCTTTTTTGATGTGCCTGTTGACCATCTTGTTGCAGCACCAATTATTGCTGACTATTATAAGTCTTTAGGTCTTGATGATTTTGTTGTTGTATCTCCGGATATTGGTGGTGTGGCACGTGCACGTAAATTTGCAGATTTGCTCCATGCACCACTAGCTATTATAGATAAGCGACGTCCAAAACCAAATGTTTCCGAGGTAATGAGTATTATTGGAGATGTTAAGGATAAAAATGTTATCTTAATTGATGATATCATTGATACCGCAGGTACAATTACCAATGCAGCTGCAGCGTTAAAAGAACGTGGTGCAAAAGAAGTGTATGCATCTTGTACGCATCCTGTCCTTTCTGGTCCTGCAATTGATCGTTTGAATGATTCGCCTATCAAGGAAATTGTTACAACAAATTCTATTCCTACAGCGGCAAAGAATTGCGATAAGATAAAAGTATTGTCTGTAGCTCCACTGATTGGTGAAGCAATTATGCGTATTTTTCAGGATGCATCTGTAAGCAAAATGTTTTAATAATGGTAGGTGAATGCTTAAGTCATGAAGATGATCGTTGGGCTGGGAAATCCTGGTAAAGATTATGAAAAAACACGTCACAATGTTGGCTTTATGGCTATTGATCGTTTGGCAAACTTGTATGGAATTTCAGTAACAAAAAAAGAGTGTCGGGCGTTAACTGGTAAAGGCATCATTGCAGGTCAGCAAATTTTGCTTGTGAAACCTCAGACCTATATGAATGATAGTGGGTCGGCTGTAGGTCAACTGATCCATTATTATGATACGATCGATGACTTTATAATCATCCATGATGACATGGACCTTCCTCTTGGAAAAATACGCTTTAAGCAAAAAGGCAGTGCAGGAGGACATAATGGATTAAAATCTATTATTGCTCATCTAAATAGTCAATCGTTTGATCGTTTAAAAGTAGGCATTGGACATGACGAACATAATAATGTCGTACAACATGTGCTTTCAGGGTTCCGAAAAGAGGAAACACCTGTTATGGAAGATATTTTGTCTCATATAGACGAATGGTGCTCTTTTTGGCTTCGAGAAGGTATTATCGCATCGATGAACAAGTATAATTAATTGTAAGATGTAAAAAGCAGGCTACTATGTGCAGCCTGCTTTAATTTATTCAAGATATTTTGTGAGGCTGAAGTGATGAACTTTTCTATTTTGAACAGATTAAAGAGTAGAATAGCTAATTTTGATGACAATATATTTTGGGATGGACTTGATCCCAAAGGACGCGATGCCTTAATTGAAATGATAATAAGCTGTCATGAACAGAAAAGTGTTATCATTTTATGTGAGAGTGATAAACGTGTAAATTCATTGACTGTATTACTGAAAAGAGTAGTTGAGCGTCCTGTTTTTTCCCTTTTTCAGCGATCTCATATGCCTGTTGAGGTTTTAGCAAAAGAGGAAAATGATGGAGAACGGGTTCCGGCTTTGTATTTACTTTTAAAAAAAGAGCCATGTATTTTAGTCGTAAATGCTATGGTTTTATTTGAATGTTTTCCGGTGCCTAGTTATTTCAAAATAGGGATTTTTTTTGCGAGTGTAGGAGATACAGTTTTACAAGAGCAGTTTTTAGATAAGCTTATTGAACTGGGTTATAAATCGGCAAGTGTGTGTGATCAACCGGGGACATTTGCGCGTCGAGGAGGAATTGTTGATTTTTTTTCGCCCAATTATTTCCAGCCAATTCGTGTGGAATGGTTTGATGATGAACTAGATTCAATCCGCTTTTTTTCTGCAGAGACACAAAAAAGTGAACGCAATGCAGAATCTTTTACCCTAATACCTGCTCAGGAAGTGTTTTTTACAGATGATGTTTATGATCAACTTACTGCTAACATTCAATTAGAATTGAATGCAATGAAAAAAACAGTACCAGCAGAGATAATTAAAGAATTATCGAATAGAATGCATAGTATTTCTGATGGTACCATATCAAATAATATTTTGGAATATTATTCCTATCTTGTTCCGGAATTTGGCGCAACATTATTTGATTATATAGATTCTGAGGTGATAATTTGCGTCGATGGAACTGAGAATGTCGAAAAGGCAATTGAAGCCAAATATAATGCAGTTATAGATCAGCTTGGAGAATTATTTTCTTTTGGATATATTTTACCGTCAAAAATAGATTCTTTTTTAACTTTGGATCAGTTCAAGAAAACTATGTTAGCGCATCGCTGTTTCTACTTATCAGAAGTTGTAGCACATCATTCTATTTTTGCAAATGGAATAAGATACTATTATCCTATTACAGAAAATCCATTAAAAGCTTATCCTGTTAATAATTTTGTTGATGAGATACGATCCCGTATTGCAGATGGGTATTTCTTGTTATTTTATAATGATAGTTCTGAAATCTTATCATTAATAAAAAATTTATTTGATGAATACCAAATTAGATATTTCGAAGCGGATAAATTAGAAGATATTACTCCAGATCAACATGTTGTGATTCTTAAGCAAAAATTTGCTTTTGAATGTGATTTTTTGTTAGATCATAGCATTTTTATGGATGCAAATGTATTTAATGTATCATCTTCAACAGAAAAAAAGAAAAAAAAATCAAGTCAAAGTTCAAGGCTTGTAATTGAGGATCTTCAAGTTGGTGATTATATTGTCCATGAACATCATGGTATTGGTTTGTATTTAGGCATCGAGCATATAAGTCGAGATGGTTTGGAGAAGGATTATATCTTAATTCAGTATAAAGGTGCAGATAGGTTGTATGTTCCTATTGATCAAATGCATCTTGTAGAAAAATATGTCGGACAAGAAGGTAAACGGCCAAAAATTAACAAACTTGGTTCAAGTGATTGGAGTAAATCAAAAAAACGTATCCAGGAATCTATTGAAGACATGGCAGAACAACTGCTTGAAGTTCATGCCAAGCGTCAGCTGCTTCCGGGTTATGCATTTGCTCCAGATGATGATATGCAACGAGAATTTGAAAGTACTTTTCCTTATACTGAAACAGATGATCAGCTTAGAGCGATTAAAGAAGTAAAAAGGGATATGGAACAACCTCATGCAATGGATCGTTTAGTTTGTGGAGATGTAGGTTTTGGAAAAACCGAAGTAGCTTTACGTGCTGCTTTTAAAGCTGTTTGTAACAATAAACAAGTGGCACTTTTGGTTCCTACTACCATTCTTGCAATGCAGCATTTTGAAACATTTAAGAAAAGAATGGATGGATTTGGTGTAGAATTGGCACAATTGACGCGCTTTTGCACCACAAAAGAGCAAAATAAAATATTTAAAGATCTAAAAGAACATCGCTTGGATATTGTAATAGGTACTCATAAGTTATTAAATGATAAATTATCTTTTGCAAATCTTGGTTTATTAATTATAGACGAGGAACAGCGTTTTGGTGTAAAGCATAAAGAAAAATTGAAATCTTTACAAGATAATGTTGATGTTTTAACATTATCTGCTACCCCTATTCCAAGAACACTGTATTTTTCGCTTACAGGTGTAAAAGATATGAGTGTCATTGAGACTCCACCGGATAATCGGTTGCCAATTCAGACTTATGTTGTCGAAGAAATGCCTATGATAATTGAACAAGCGGTACGCCGTGAGTTATTGCGCGGAGGTCAAGTCTTTGTTGTATATAATAACGTCGAACATTTAACAGATATTGCAAAAAAGTATCGTGATTTATTTCCGAACAGTCGGATTTTGATGGGACATGGTCGAATGAAAGAAGCTGAATTGGAAGACGTTATGTTAAAATTTCAGAACCACGCAGCAGATATTCTTGTTTGTACGACGATTATTGAGACGGGAATTGATTTACCCAATGCCAATACGATGATTGTTCACGATGCAGATCATTTTGGAATGGCACAACTTTATCAGTTGAAGGGACGAGTTGGGAGAAGCAAAAGAGTTGCATATGCTTATCTATTGTATAAGCCAAATAAACTTTTAAGTGAGGATCAGCGTAAACGTTTGAATACATTAAGAGAATATACTGCGCTGGGATCGGGTTATAAAATTTCAATGCGAGATTTAGAAATTCGTGGATCTGGAAATATGCTTGGTTCTGCCCAAAGTGGCCATGTTGCAGAAATTGGGTTTGAATTATATTTAAAAATGCTTCAAGATACGATTCGTAAAATGAAAAGGCAAAGTGGTGTGGATGACGAAACAAATCGTCCACCTATTCATACAGAAATTGACATTAATATTCAGGCTTATTTTCCGGAGGACTATATTTCAGACACAAGACTAAGAATTGGTTTATATCAGCGATTGGACGGTATCTTTGATCAAACCGAATTAGACGATATATTTGATGAGTTGATTGATCGTTTTGGAACTCCTGGTTTGCCAGTTTTGAATTTGTTAAAACTTGTTTCCTTAAAACAAATAGCAAGTAAAGCCAAAATCGTTTCAATAAAGCAAAAAAAGAATAATATATATATAAAAATTGATCCAGAGGCAGAATTTGATATCCAACGTTTGATGTTATATATTTCACATTCTTTTGGTAGGTTAATGTTAAAGAATATCAATGAGGAGACTTTTGTTGTTATGGAGACGACTAAGGTGACAAATTCAGAGAAATTATTAGATTCATTAAAACTTGTTGTCAACGATCTCAAAGAGATTGTCAGCAGCGAAAACAGCAAGTATAATAGTTGAGGTAATTATTTTATAGGAGCGTGATTATTTTGAAGAAAGCATTAGCGATGCTTTTAGTAACACTGATGGCTGCGGGGCTTTTTACTGGTTGCAGTTCAAACGATGACATGGGTGGAGAAGATGTTATCAAAGTAAACGATACTGCATTGACAAAGAATTATGTTGATGCACGAATTAATCAAATTTTTCAGCAAAATCAGCTGGAAAGTGACGATACCTATGCAGGATATTATAAGAGCCAAATTATCAATGGATTGGTTGAAACAGAACTGATGGTGCAAGATGCTAAGAGTAAGGGCATTGAAGTCAGTGATGATGATAAAAAATCTTTCAAGCAGAATCTGATTGATCAAACTTATGGATCAGAGGAAAATTTTAAAGCTTATCTTGATGAATATAATGTTAGCGATGAAATGCTTGATCGTATGATTGAAGAAAAGTTATATTATGATAAGTATATAGAACAAATCAAGTCTGGTATTACTGTCGATGCGGAAGCATATTATAACGAAAATAGTGATCAATTTGATGTTGCTGACCAGGTAAAGGCAAAACACATTCTTGTTGATGATAAAGAGACAGCGGAAGATATTATTAAGCAATTAGATGAAGGTGCAGATTTCTCAGAGCTTGCAAAAGAATACAGTACCGATTCTGCAACTGCACAGCAAGGAGGAGAATTAGGGTATTTCACTGCTGATGAGATGATCACTGAATTTTCTGATGCTGCTTTTGCATTAGAAGTTGGTGAATACACAAAAGAACCTGTTGAAACTAGTTATGGATATCATGTTATTCTTTGTGAGGATAAAAAAGCTGCACATCATCAAACTTTTGATGAAGTAAAAGATGAATTAACTGATCAACTTACTAATCAAGAAGTACAAAGTGAATATTATGAAGTAATGGATCAGTTAAAGCAAAATGCTAGTATTGAATATCTTTCTGATGATTATAACCCAGATAAGCTTGTAGAAGCTGCTGAGGCTCAAATAGCGGATCAGAATCAGAGCGATAGTGCGTCTTCTGATATCGAAGGGACAACTACAGAATCGACACCTACAGACACCAGTGATCAGGAAAGCTCTATTGACAATGAGACAGAGAAAAATACAGAAGAAGGGTCTCTGGTGAATACTGCTGAATAAAAAAGAAACTGAGAACGTATAAATGAACTGCACCCCATTTGTTAGACA
>JAXJBF010000064.1:0-40967 GCA_036303105.1 Peptococcaceae bacterium
GTACGCTTCGGCAACGCTGCCGGCGATGCAGGTGAGGGTGTCGCAGTCGCCGCCGAGAGAGACGGCGGTACGGATGACGTCCTCGAAATCCTCGCCTTCAAGAAAAGCGGTGAGCGCCTCCGGCACCGTTTCCTGACAGCTTTCCACATGGTGGTAGTTCGGACGAATATCATCACAGCTGCGGCTCAGGTCGTAGCCAAAGGTTTCGCTGACAAACTGGCGGATGGCCGCCTTATCGTTGCCCTGCCGCGCCAGAAAAATGGCAGCGGCAACAGCTTCTGCCCCTTTCAAGCCTTCCGAATGGTTGTGCGTGATGCTGGCGCTGAGACGGGCAAGGTGCCGCGCTTCCTCCAGCGTTTGCCCGAGCCAGCCTGCAGCAGCGACGCGCATGGCGGCACCATTGCCATAGCTGCCATAGGGCGCGGGCTGCTCAGCCCAAAGCCACTGACGAAACATGCCGCCATAGCCCGCATCGGGATAACGGCGGCCCCACTTCTGCAGCGACTGCACCAGCGCCGCCTGCACCGTTTCATCCGGCGCGCCAAGCGTATCGAGCAGCGCCTCTGCCACAGCAATGGTCATCACAGAGTCATCGGTGAACACCGACTGCGGACCCAACAATGGAAAATCCTTCACCTTCGGGCTGCGGTCAAATTCATAAGGGGCACCAATCATATCACCTAAAATTGCACCGTACATCATTCTTCCTCCTTGCTGATCGTTTGTTGCTGCCTTGATGATGGCAACATCGACAACGCCACACACCTTCCCTTACACCAGCACCCGCAGCGCCTTTGGCAGCACCTCAAAGACGACGCGGCGGCTTTTTCCGGCGACTTCACCGTCGGCGTGGACGTACAGCGGTGCGT
Organism: Peptococcaceae bacterium; assembly: GCA_036303105.1. GTDB lineage: Bacteria > Bacillota > Peptococcia > Peptococcales > Peptococcaceae > UMGS1590. The sequence goes on from JAXJBF010000064.1 coordinate 870, forward strand.
TAAGCTGAACGCTCACGCGCGATGCCGGAAGCAGAGTAACGCCATTGGTGTGAATGTGTTTGCCGAGGGCAAGGCGCGGTAGCTTGGCAAGGACCTGACGGCTGCTGAGATTCTGCGCCAGGCAGACGGAGAAACAGCCATCCTCGGCGCTGGCGCCAGGCGCAATGGGCACGCCGCCGCCTTCCCAGGGAAAATTCATACAGGCAAGAAAAATGAGCGCGCGAAGATCAACTGAATGTGAACCATAAGACGTTTCAAGCGTAACGGTGCCATCGGCAGTCTCAAGATTCCAGGGCGCAGAGAGCGTAATCATGGCGTAGCTGAGACTGCCCAAGCCTAGGCTATTGAGGCTGGTCTTGAGGCGTGAAGTATCCACCTTGGCGCAAACCCAAGCGTCCATGCCAATGCCGCCGCTGATGGCAAAGCGTCGCGGCGCATGACCATCGGCAGTAACCTGGCCGAGATCGATGCGGCGGCTGCCGTCCGAAGCAAGGGCGCGTGCCAAGGCCTGCTCAGGGCGGCGCGGCAGCCTCAGCCCACGCACAAAGTCGTTGCCGGAACCGATGGGCACCACGCCAAGCGCCGTGTGTGCCAAGTCATCAATGCCGTTCAGCACTTCGTTGACGGTACCATCGCCGCCGACGACCACGATCTTTTTAAGATCACCATCGCCGACACTGGCAAGCCTCGCCAGTTCGGTGGCTTCCCCAGGCTGACGGGTGCTCCAGGCACGAAAAGAGACCCCGTCCGCAATGAGCTGACGGCGCAGCCGACGCCATACACTGGCAGCACGGCCGCGACCGCTGGTTTCGTTAACAATAAAAGTGATCATGACAAGCGCTCCTTTCTATTCGTATCATAGCCAATCTAAAAGATATAATCAAGCGCCTGCTTGCCAGTGGGTCGTGAAAGTTTTACAATACAAGTAATCAAACGCAAAAGGAGGCTCCTCCATGAGTCAATTTGTCATGAAACCAACCCTGCACTGCCTTGATTCTGTAAAGCAGTTTGCAGAAACCTTTGCCATTGGCGAAGGCGATCTTCTTTTTACCAGCCATCATGTTTACAACGATTTCTTTGCTGCACTGGATCTGAAGTGCGATTTTATCTATCCAAAAGATTACGGCAAAGGTGAACCAACCGATGAAATGATTGAAGCCATGGACCGTGACATCACCAAAGATTACAAGCGCATCATCGGTGTCGGCGGCGGCAGCGTGCTTGATGTTGCAAAGTTCTTCGTGCTCGATCAGGCAACACCTGTGCTCGATCTCTACGACGGCAAGCGCCAGCCTAAGAAAGTGCGCACGCTCGTTCTGGCACCAACCACCTGCGGCACCGGCAGCGAAGTCACCAGTGTGGCAGCTTTGGCGCTGGTCAGCCGCAGCACCAAGGCCGGCTACGGCAACCCTGTCATGTTCCCAGACGACGCCGTGCTGATTCCTGAACTTTTGGAAAGCCTGCCAATGGAACCATTCTCCACCAGCGCCATCGACGCCCTCGTACACGCTGTTGAATCGGCTCTCTCACCAAAAGCTACGCCAATCGGCAAGCTGCTCAGCTACAAAGCCATCGACCTCATCCTCAATGGCTTCAAGACCATTGTCGCCGAAGGACCAGAAGCACGCAAGCCATTGCTTGAAGACTTCCTCTTTGCCAGCACCTATGCCGGGGTCGCTTTCAGCAACGCTGGCTGCGCTGCAGTCCACGCGCTGAGCTACCCACTCGGCGGCACCTTCCATGTGCCTCACGGCGAATCCAACTACGCCATGTTCACAGGCGTCATGCGCAACTACATGGAAATCCGCCAGGATGGCGAAATTGCCGTGCTGAATGCGCGCCTCGCTGAGATTCTCGAATGCGATGTGAACGATGTCTACGACAAGCTCGAAGACCTGCTCAACCACCTCGTTCAAAAGAAACCACTGCGTGACTACGGCATGAGCGAAGCACAGATCGCTGAATTTGCCGACGCTGTCTACAACGGTCAGCAGCGTCTCCTGGTCAACAACTTTGTGCCATTCGACCGCGACCGCATCGAAAAAATTTACCGCGAACTGTATTAAACAACAATCGCCTCGGACGTTCTTGTCCGAGGCGATTTTTTATCCTGCCTGACGCAGGTGGCAGGACACACAGGTTGGGCAGCCTGTCCAGCGGTCTTCGACCACGCTGGCATCGTTGACAGCCAGAAGCACTGAGCAGAACGCAAAGCCAGCTAAAAAGAACGTGCTCTGGTGGCACAATACCATCAGAGCACGTTCTTTTAATCGCTCATATCAATGTCCAAATTGGTGTACACTGTCCAGCCGGGATAGCGTTTTTGCACATCGTGCACGATGTGCTGCCGCAGTGACTCACGGTCTTTAATGTTAAACGATATGATGACGTCGAAATGAATGTGTTGTTCTTCAGCGTTGGCATAGAAGCCATGCATCTGAATGACGCCTTTGTGGGCCATTACCAGTTTTCGCACTGTCTCGCGCATTTCTACCGAAGCTGGATTGGTTGTGTTGTACGCGTAAACACCCACCGTCGTGATAACCACGCCATGTTTTTTCAATACCCGCTCCTGAATGCGGTGGCTCATGACGTCAATCTCTTCTGCGGTGGTTGTCTCAGGCACTTCCACATGCACGGAGCCATAATAATTGCCTGGGCCATAGTCGTTGAGAAACAGATCATAGGCCCCCATGACACCCGGTTCTTCAGCAACTGTAGCTTTGATTGCCTTGGACAGCTTGCCGCTGACGCGTGCGCCCATCATGGCGTTAACAGCTTCGCCGATCATGCTGATGCCAGATTTCAGGATAAACAGCGCGATCACAATGCCAACCCACGCTTCTAAGCTGATGCCAGTTGCCATATAGAGCAATGCCGTTGCCAATACCGAGCTGGAAATAACAGCATCGTAGAGTGCATCCAAGCCAGAGCCTTCCAAGGCCCCAGATTCCACGGCTCTGCCCTGACGCCGCACATAGGTGCCAAGGAAAAGCTTGATGACGATAGCGCCAACCAAAACAATCAGCGTCACAATGCTATAGGATGCCGCCGCTGGATGAAGGATTTTTTTGACAGATTCCATCATGGCCGTAACACCAGCGTAAAGAATGATGACCGCCACCACCATGGTCGTCAAATATTCCATACGGCCATGACCGACGGGATGGCCTTTGTCTGGGGCACGATTGGCCAGTTTGGTCCCAATGATGGTGATAACACTTGAGAGCACATCTGTCAGATTGTTAACAGCGTCGAGGATGATGGCGATGGATCCAGCTGCAAAGCCCACCAGCGCCTTAAAAATGACCAACACAACATTTGACAGAATGCCTATGATGCTGGTGCGGACAATCACCCGTTCCCGTTCTATATCATTGCTACTCACAATCGATGCGCCTCCTTCTTTTCATTGTTCCTATTATAACGCAAACGCTCTCTTGCATCAAAAAAGAATCACGTTCAAAAAAATTTTTATATCGGACATTGAAAAATCATTATATCTGATGGCTTAGCGGCATGTTATAGTGAAGACAATGAGAACATCATTTTTGGGGGAGGAAACACATCATGTCGATTTTGCAAACGCGCTGGCGGCGTGTTGGAATGTCGCGTCAGTCAGCCAATCTGCTGTTGCTTTTGGTAGCAATGTCTTGGGGCTTATCGTATGTCTTATTAAAAATGGGCGCAGCCAAACTGCCGCCGTTTGAAGTACTGGCACTGCGTTTCACCTTTGCCTCGATTGCTTGTGTGGCTGTTTTCTGGCGACGCCTGCTTCATACTTCTCGACGCGCCGTGCTTTATGGCATGGTACTGGGCACGCTTATGTTTGCCTGCAGCAGCGCCATCATCTTTGGCGAGCTCACCACCGATGCCTCAACGGCAAGCTTTCTCACCAGCGCCGCCATCGTCTTTGTGCCTGTGATGCAGGCCATTCGCAAACGACGCTTGCCCGAACGTCCAGTCATCATCGGCACCCTCTGCGCCACGATTGGCATCGCCATGCTCTCTCTCAAAGGAAGCCTGGTCATCTCGGCTGGCGCCAGCCTTTGCATTCTCAGCGCCCTGCTCTACGCCACCCACACCATCATCACCAGCGACATGGTGCGCCAGGAAGACGCTCTTTTGCTCGGTGTCATCCAACAATTAACCATGGCTGGCTGGGGCTGGATCACTACCCTTGTTTTTACCACGCCAATGCTGCCGCAAAACACGCATGTATGGATCATTTTAGTGGCACTGGGCCTGCTCTGCGGTGCCATCCCATTTGTCGTTCAACCATTTGCACAAAGCTTCACGACACCAGAGCACACTGCGCTCATTTTATCCATGGAACCTGTTTTCGGTGCTTTCTTTGCTGTACTCATTCTTTCCGAATCAATGAGCGGACAAGCCATCTGCGGCGCGCTGCTGGTGCTGGCGAGCGTGCTGCTGACCACTTACCGCCGGCCGAAACGTCAATAATCCGATAAGAAATGCCCAGGCAATGACAAACCAATCATTGCCTGGGCATTTTACACATATTTATAATTTGATGGAAAAATAAACATCGTTGTCTTGTTCCTGAAAACCCAACTGTTGATAAAACACAAAAGCCCCTGCATCACGCCGTGTACGCAAACCGGCTTCATTGATGCCCATCGTCCGGCATCTTGCCAATACCTGCGTCATCAACATTTTTCCCAGGCCGCGCCCCTGATGATCACGACAAACAGCCACATCTTCAATGATGTATTCGACGCGATTGTGCCAATGGCGCACATGCCCCATCACCACTGCAACCAGCCTTTGTTCCTCAAAAAAGCCAAAAGCCAGCGCACCAATGCCATCCATGCCTTCATGCACATACTGCAAAAGCCGCGCATCATCGTGCCAATCCTCCTGCCACGGCGGCCCTGAAAAAGCATCGCGAATGACTGCACCAATTTGTACACTGTCGGCCATTGTCAAACGTTGTACGGCCATTGTCCGCACCTCCTATTGTTTTTTTCAGTGTACCATAGGTTCACGCTTTGTCAACACAGTTGCCCCCTATGATCCCTATGGCTCAACCTATCACAAAGCTAGACGTCAACACGTAAACATGCTATACTATGTATATGAAAATGACGAAATAGTCCGTCAACTACGGACCTGCACCAATTTGGGAGGGAAAAACAATGGCTGTATTAGTAAAAGACGTAATGATAAAAGATGTCGTCACTATTAGCGACAAAGCAACCATTGGCGAAGCAGTAGAAATATTCGCTACAAAAGAAATCGGCTGCTTACCAATGGTTGATGAAAACGGTGCGTTGACTGCGTTTCTGTCTGATGGTGACATTGTATACTATGTAGTCAGCAATGTGCGTCTCGCCGAAACGGAAAGTAAAAACTACAGATACCGCTATCCAAAAGAAATTTGCACCAATTATTTCACCATGCTCCTGCAAAAATGTGTAGGCAAGCCTGCTTACAATGCTGCCACCCATCGTGTAGTCACCGTGGCTGAAACAGACACTGTACGCAGAACAGCTGAAATCATGCAGAAAAAGCATTTAAAACATCTGCCTGTGCTTGACGAAAACGGCAAACTCATCGGACTTATTACCCGCAACGACATCATCAATGGTTTATTCAGAGATTATCTTGAAGATCCAGATGCTCCATGCATTGAAGGATACGACTATTGATGACTCATCACACTTGATCCCAAAACGCCCTGCGGCGTCCTTTACTCAAAGGTACGCACCGCAGGGCGTTTTTTTGCTGCAAAAAATAACGGCTGCCAAACACAATGGCAGCCGCAAGGGAGGCAATATTCAATAACTCAATAATTTTCACTGTGCACTTCAAAGAAACTCTGTGGGTGTGCACAGGTTGGGCAAACTTCTGGTGCGTTGGTGCCTACAACAATGTGACCACAATTGCGGCATTCCCATACCTTCACGTCGCTCTTGGCAAACACTTCTGCCATTTCTACATTGTGAAGCAATGCGCGGTAGCGTTCTTCGTGATGCTTTTCGATGGCACCCACGAGACGGAACTTTTCAGCCAATTCCGGGAAGCCTTCTTCGTCAGCGGTCTGTGCAAAGCCTTCATACATATCGGTCCATTCGTAGTTTTCGCCTTCAGCAGCAGCACGCAGATTTTCGGCCGTGTCACCGATGCCGTTGAGCTCTTTGAACCAGAGTTTCGCGTGTTCTTTTTCGTTTTCAGCAGTTTTCAGGAAGAGGGCTGCGATCTGTTCATAGCCTTCCTTTTTAGCGACGGATGAAAAATAGGTGTATTTATTGCGTGCCTGTGATTCACCAGCAAAAGCTGCTTCAAGGTTCTTCTCGGTCTGGGTGCCAGCATATTTATTGGCTTTTGGAGCGTCCGCAACAACTTCCAATTTATCGCCGCGTGCGTTACAAATTGGGCAAACTGGTTCTACACCATCTTCTACCTGAAATTCAGCACCGCATACTTTGCATTTATAAGTTTTCATGATCCTTTTCTCCTTTTCATATAAACCGTATGTATTATTGGGGTGTATCGTCTCCAGCTGCTTGCCGGCATGCTGGACACACATAATAAACTTTCAGATCGTAGGATACAATGTCTTCTCCCAACTGTGCCCGCAGTGGCGCGGTTAAATCCTCAAAAGATACATCCGCCAACCGTCCGCAGCGCTGGCAGATCAAATGATCGTGCCGCTGAATGCGGTCGTAACGGTCCCTCGTGCCAGCGAAAGACAGCTTTCGGATCAATCCTTCCTCGCACAGTTTTTTGAGATTGTTATACACAGTGGCCTGCGAAACAGCAGGATATTGTTCTTTCAACGCCGCCAACACCTGTTCGGCGGTCAAATGATCGCGAGAATGATCAACGATCTCGTAAATGGCTTTTTCATACTTGGTCATAGCTACCACCTTATTTTTTTAGAACTGTTCTAAATTTATTATAATGATTCTAATTTATTTTGTCAAGCGCTCTTTTTATTTTTTTCAAAAAAACAAGCAAGCCCTCTCAGCTTGCCTGTGATAACCTTATTGTCAGTGCAGTTTTTTCTCCATATCATCGTAAGTAAGCAGATCACCATTTGGCGCCCACATAAGATGATACTCCGTTTCAACATACCCACGTTTGCGATAAATGGCACGTCCCAGCGGCGTGGTCTCCAAACGTGCTGTGTCATGCTGCTGTGCCACCTTTGCCTCCGCAAAATCCAAAAGGGCACGGCCATAACCATGACCCTGGTGATCTGGGCGTACATAGAGCCGTGTCAAATGGTTGTCATCAATGGTGATGGTGCCCACGGCTTGGTCATCATCCAAGCAAAGGTAAACGATGCCCTTTGCCACATCTGCGCCGATTTGCGCCTCATTGTGTCCCTCCAAAAACAACGTTACTGCACCTGGCGGATAATAATGAGGATATTGCTCGCGAATGGTTTGCTGAACGATGTGCGTAACCAAGGCAATGTCATGTGTTTCAGCCAAGCGAATCTCCATGATTTGAGCCTCCTTCTTGAGCCCAGCCGGGGCCATCCAGACGAACGATCTCCTCGGGGCTAAGTTTATCCTCAGCGGTCAATGGACGATGCACACGGCAAGGATTGCCAAAGGCAACCACACCTGCTGGAATGTCTCGTACGACCACACTTCCAGCACCAATGATGCTGCCCCGACCGATGGTCACCCCAGGGCAGATGGTGCAGTTGGCGCCAATCCACACTTCATCTTCAATAACAATCGGCGCAGATACACCAACGGCCTCACGGGTGCGCTGCTGAGCATCCATGGCATGGCCGGCACAGCTGATGATGGTGCCTGGTGCAATGAAGACCGCATTGCCAATGTGCACTGGCGCTGTATCCAGAATGACACAATTATAATTTAAGAATGCAAAACCATGAAAATGAATGTTGAATCCATAGTCGCATTGAAAGTTTGGCTGAATGCCGACAGGGCCTTCCATGGTGCCAAAAAGGTCCCGCAAAATCTCCTGCTGACGTTCACCGTCATCAGGGCTGGTGCGGTTGTACTCCCAACAGAGGCGATGCGCTTTGCGCTGGCGTGCGCCAAGGTCGCGGTTTTCACTGACAGCATAAGGTTTGCCGCTGGTCATTACAGTATCAATAAAGGCATCAATATTCATACAAAACTCCTTTTAGATCAAAAATGTCATTGTCTTATCGTCGCTCAGTGCCGCCTCATAATGCAGGCCCAAAGCATCAAAATGCGCCAGCTGCGAAAGATCATCGATTTGCTGCTCGGCCATAAAGCGCACCATCTCACCGCGCGCCATTTTTGCGAAGGTGCCTTTCTGCTTCACACGACCATCGCTGATTTCCCCGAAGCGCACTGTGAGCATGCGATCATTGGGGCCGCAATAAGGACGAATGGCGCGAGCGTATTCTTCTGAAGCCAGATTGAGGATGATGCCATCGCGCGCATCCAAGGCTTCATACAGCCGTCTGCCCCAATAAGCATAAAGATCCTGTGCACCATCGCAGGACAGCTTTGCCTGCATTTCCAAGCGATAGGGCATGACCGCATCAAAAAGGCGCAGCACCCCATACATGCCGGAAAGGATGCGCAAATGGTCCTGCAGATAGTCCAGCGCGTTGCGCGCCAACACTGCTGGCGCCAAATGTTGATACTGCAGCCCTTCATAGGCGAGAATTGCCGGCGTTTGCGCCTTTTTCGGATCAAACACAGCAAGGCGTTCAAGATTTTCGGCAGTGAGTTTATCGCTGCACCGCCATAATGTTTTCAGCGCTTTGGCATCCATGGCGCGAAGCGTCTCTGCCAAATGCGCCGCGTCGTCAGCAAAGACCGGTTCTGTCAATGCTGGCAGGGTATCACTGTCAATGGTCATTTTCTTTGCAGGGGAAATAATAATTTTCATGATTTTGGATTCCTTTGTAAAAGTGCGGAGCCATTGGCCTTAAGCCAATCGCGCCCAGTGCGATAATCAGGAAGAACCTTCTCTACTTCTGCCCAAAAACGCGCAGAATGGTTCATTTCTTTCAAATGACAGAGCTCGTGCACCACCACATAGTCGCGCACTGCATCTGGTGCCAACATGAGAAAGGCATTGAGACTCAGCCTCCCCGTTGACGAGCAACTGCCCCAAAGCGTGTGCTGTGTGCGAATATGCAGCGCCTGAGGCTGCACCCCAACACGCGGCGCCCACTGAGCAACCCGTGCTGGCAAATCGCGCTGCGCTTGTGCTTTCAGCAACGCCAGTTCAGCCGGCGTCAGCACATCGCCGCCCCAGGCGCGCTGCCCTGCTTCCAGCTGGGCGCGTTTTTTGGCAATCCAAGCTTGTTTGCTGGCTACAAAACGCCGCACCGATTGCTGCGACATGTCCCGCGGCGCACGCACGGTGAGACTGCCATCGGCAGCAAGTTCGAGGCTAATGGAACGACGCTGGCTATAGATAATGTTAACAGGCTGCATCAGTAATTCACCGGCAAATCATTCAGCCAATTCATAAAATCGGTGCGTGTGCCGCTGGTGGCTGCCGCATTGCCTCGCAGATTGTACCCAGCAGTTACATAAGCGTCACAAAGCTTGGCAATCTCGTCGCGGCTTGTACCGGCACCGCTGTCCTCGGCTTCATAGCAGCATACAGGAATGATCGTTTTCTTCGAAAAATCATAGGCTTCTAAAAAGCTGCACACCGGCATTGGCAGCCCGCCCCACCAGTTTGGATACACGAGAACAATGGTGCTGAAATCGTCCATGTTGTCCACCTGTGTCGCCAGCGCTGGGCGCGCCTGATCAAGCTGCTCCTGTTTGGCTTGTTCATAGGTGGCATCTTCATCGGACGGATACGGCGTCTCACAAAGGATATCAAAATAATCGCCGCCTGTTGCTTCAACCGCTGTCTGCGCCATCAGCTGGGTATCACCCAGCACACCAGCGCTGCTTTTATTAAGTGTCGCCGCTGACACCATGTCCACATCATCCGACAAAGTGGTGTTGCTCGCCCATGAAAACACCGCCACCAAGGTGCCGCCAGTTGCACCGGCGTCGGCATCTTCTGCTGGTGCCGAGCTTGTTTCGCTGGTGCTCGATGCCGGCGCGCTTTCCGCCTTTTCATCCTGACCACAGGCAGCAAACAGACATACCAGCCCCAGCATGAGAACAATGAGCAAGACTTTTTTCTTCGTCATACACGTCCCTCCAATCTAAAAAAATCATACCTTATCTCGGTTTTTTTCGCAACGTTCTGCACGTATGGTGACAAGGTCACGGAACATAGAATGTGCTTCTGCTATGATAAATACACAAACACAAGGAGGTTCGATCATTGATGGAAGTCACTGCTAAAAAACATCGCAGAGCCAATGTCGACCAGGACCATTGCGTCGCCTGCGGCTGCTGCGTCAAAGTTTGCCCGCGCCAGGCCATTCAGGTATGGCGTGGCATCGTCGCCAAAGTAGACACCACGCGCTGTGTTGGCTGCGGGCTTTGTGCCCGCGAATGTCCGGCATCTGTCATCAGTATTAAGGAGGAATGGGTATGACCAAGCATTGGTATGATTATATGTGGATTGTTTCGCTCACCTATCTGGTGCTGGGCTTTTTTAACATTCTCTTTGCCTGGCTCGGGCTCTTTTGCTTCTTTATTCCACTGATCATTGCCACCGCCAAAGGCAGCAAAGCCTACTGCAACCGCTACTGTGGCCGAGGCCAGCTGTTCAGCCTCATCGGCGAACGCTTCGGCCTCTCTCGCAAACGGGATGTGCCAGCATGGATGAAAAGCAAGGCCTTTCGCTACGGCTTCCTCATCTTCTTTTTCATCATGTTTTTCCAAATGCTCTGGAGCACCGCCCTGGTCTTTGCCGGCACCCACAGCCTCAGCCAAGCCGTGACCCTGCTCTGGACCTTCCGCCTGCCTTGGCACTGGGCTTATCACGGGACGCTTTTCAGCCAAGGCGTGGCACAATTCGCTTTCGGATTCTACAGTGTCATGCTCACCTCGACGGTTCTCGGCTTTGCCACCATGGCTGCCTTCAAACCACGCAGCTGGTGCGTATACTGCCCGATGGGCACCATGACCCAGCTCATCTGCAAAGCCAAGGCCTCAGGCCATGAAACAAAGGACCTGCAGCCAGGCCCCCTTTCCCTCCATTAAAGCTGCTCAGCCAGTGCCTGCAGCGCTGCCTCATCAACAATCGTCACGCTGCCACGCGATAACTGCACCATACCTTCGGACTGAAAATAGCGCAGCATCCGCGTCACCACTTCACGCGCTGTGCCGAGATGATTGGCCAACACTTCATGGGTTGTCTTCAGCGTCCTACAATCGCCCAAAGCCGCCTCTTCCAATAGCAGCACCGCCAGACGCTTGTCCATGCTCTGCCAGAGGATCTGCTCTAAAAGTCACATCACCTCAGAAAAGCGGCGTGCCATAATCTCATTGGTTTCATTGGCAACCGCCGCCGACTGAGCCATGAGGGCGCTATAAACTTCCGCTGGAATCAGCCAAAACGCCGACGGATGCACCGCTTCAATGGTCACATCAAAACGGATGCTGTGCAGCACACACGGTGCCGAAAACAGGCAGAGTTCCCCTTCGAGCAAGCGATACAGCGTAATCTCCCTTCCTTCCGGCGACAAACTATACACCCGCAGCTGCCCGCTTTCCAAAAGCAAAAGACCTGTGCAGTCTCGTCCCCCAACATGCAGCACCGTCCCTGGCGCCACCGAACGCTGTGTCGCAGCACTCAGAAGCATCTCCTGCTGTTTGTCAGTCAGTGCTTGCCAAAAAGGCAAACGCTCCTCTATACGCATAAACAAACCTCCCTTGTGATAATTGACAGCCACGATCATCTTTTATATACTGAAAATAAGAAATGCCTTGTAATGATGAATGAAGGTGAAACACGTGGCACGACCAAAAAAATGCAGAAGGGTATGTCAACTCCCTGATACGAAAGAATTTATTCCAGCAGGCAAAACCGCCTGCGACAACGCCGTCATTCTGACGGTCGATGAATTTGAGGCCATCCGTCTCATTGATTTTCAGGATCTGTCCCAAGAAGAATGTGGCATCAACATGCAAATTGCCCGCTCAACCGTGCAGGGCATCTACAACGACGCCCGCAGGAAGCTGGCCATTGCCCTGGTTGAAGGACGGCCCATCCGTATCGAAGGCGGCGATTACCAAGTCTGCGACGGCAATGGTGGCCACTGCGGCTGTCATGCCTGCCACAAACGCCCCTTTCAGCACACACAGGCATCATGTAACGTATCGCCCACAACCATTGAACAGGAGGAACAACAATGAGCAACAAATTCCGTATCTGCCGTAAATGCGGCAACCTCGTCGGCATGGTCCATGACTCCGGCGTACCACTGATCTGCTGCGGTGAAAAAATGGAAGAACTTACGCCAAACACCGTTGAAGCCAGTGGTGAAAAACATCTCCCTGTCGTTACTGTAACCGATGATATCCTCACTGTCAACGTTGGCAGTGTCGATCACCCAATGCTCGACGCCCACCTCATCGAATGGATCTTTGTCCAAACCGAACACGGCGGCCAGCGCAAAGCCTTCAAAGCAGGCGACGCCCCACACGCTGAATTTTGTCTCAAAGGCGACAAAGCCATTGCTGTCTACGCCTACTGCAATCTCCACGGCTTGTGGATGACAGAAGTATAAAGACAATCATCAAACAACAAAGCGCCCTTTTGGTGTTTAAACACCAAAAGGGCGCTTTTTATGTTAAACTATACTATAATCAATACTTTTTGAGGTGATTTTATGCGTACCGAGCACCTGGAATATCTTGTTGATTTACACCAAACCCTATCACTTTCAAAAACAGCCGAAAATTTTTACACGACCCATCAATCCATTAACAGCGCCATCAAATCGTTGGAAAAAGAATTGGATGTTGACATTCTCAATCGTACCCATCGCGGCATTCTTTTCACAGAACCAGGCATATTGGTCTACCAACACGCTCTTAAAATATTACAAGAGCAAAATCAATTAGCAGAACATCTCACCCCTTTCAAACACACAAAACGTTCTGCACTACAAGGCGAGCTCAACATCTATACCATCCCACGTTTTTCCAACCGACCTTTTCTTAAAATCTATAGTTCATTTTGTAAGCATAATCCTTTATTATCTGTTAATCTTAAATCTTTAACACCCTCGCTCTTCTATCAATTACTGCCCACAACCTCCCCCTTCATCTTCATCTCAACAGCGCAGAAAAACACATTGTCGTCGAAAGCTTTTTTAGAGCAATTGGAAGAATACAATCTTCAATACGATATCATTCAGGAATACACACTAGGAGTGGCTTACAAAAGTCATTCGCAGTGGGAACCACAACTTAAGGATGCTCCAGCATCCAAAATTCTCCAACAAGTTCCTATTGCACTTTTTAATTACGCCTTAGATGAAAATTACTTATTACTCGACGAATCTACCATGTCCAATATGTTTTTTGTTGACGGTTTTGACGCACAAAAGCAGCTCATTAAAGCAGACACACATGTAGCTTACTGCACCCCTAATGAATATCAACTTTTCTTCTATGATAAGCAAACTTCTATTGAATTCAAACTACTCAATGATCCCCCTCAGTTTTCTTACATCATCATTTATCCGCAAGAATTAAAAAATGATCCTCGGATAGAATCCTTTTTGACGCTGTTCAAAAAGAATTATTGCTAAACAATCCTCAGCTGAGCACAAAATTGTTTGTACGCCATCTGTTCCTCTTGATGCAAGCCTCGAACAGATGGCAATGTTGCTTTTTGAACAACAGGTGGCAAAGCATACAGTTCTTTTAAAAGAGCAAAATAATGTTCATCCATGTATGTTTTCATACACGTTTCAAAAGCCTGCTTACTGGTCTGAATGAAATGATAGTCCACCGCGTCAAAATAATACTCTTTCGAAAAAATTGGCGACACACATGCCTGCTCCAGCAGCAACTTCTGCTGTTGGCACCACGCCGTATATTGACGATTGAAAATTTTAAACGTTTTCTGTCCCTGTTCATCAATATACCCAAAACCAAAATACCGATGCTCTTCACCCAGCGGCAGCAATTGTTCCGCAAGCCATTGTTTTTCCAACTGTTCAACCCATGTTAAATATCGACGGCCTGTCTCTTTGGTCAATGTCTTCATGTTAATCGCCATGGATACAGTCGCTTCAAACAATCGCAACAGATCATAATCATAGCAAGCATCCAGCGTCTCTTTCCATGTTTCTAGACTGTGGGCCGCATAGTCATACGCTGAAAGATTCTGCAACCGTTCAACACAAGCAAAAAACGTATCACTATACTTTTCATTAAGAACATGCAACATGTCAAACTGATATGCTCTCTTTACATGCTGACGTTCTCCGTGCGCCACTTTACACCAATAGGTTTTCACATCAATGGGTGTGCAATACCATCCATTTTGTGCACATTTCATAAATCGCTCAAAAATCGTCTGCTCTTTCCCGGTCACAACAAATTTGACTTGTCCACGCTCAAGATATCCACAGCCAAACATCTCAAATTCTTCATTAACAGCCCCAGCCTGCAATAATTTTTCATAATGTGTGCTTATTGCCTGGTCTCTGCCAGCATAACTTCCCATGATGCCCTCCTCTCTAGCGAATCATAACATCATACCCATGACGATGCTTTTGAACACAGACCGCTTGATCTAGAAATTTGGAAAAGCGCGTTTCATTAAAAGCCTCTTCAATCGCCCCACAATAAAATACTTCTCCCTTTTTTAATAACAAACACTTATCAAAAGAAGTCGGCAACTCATTGGGATAATGCGTGACATAAACCATTGTTGCGGAGCGTTCCTGTCCTATCTTTTCAAGAACATTTTGCAAGCGAATGCGTGCCAGCAAATCCAAGCCAGAATCAGCTTCATCAAAAAGAAAAATTTCTGCTTCTGACATCATCGCTCTGGCTAACAATGTTAACTGTTGTTCCCCCTTACTCAAAAAGCAATAGGGAATATCCATTTTTTGCTCAATTTGAAGATACGCTAACAACTGCTTTGCTTTCTTTATATCTTGATTGCAAGGATACCCCATAACCCCTAAACTGCCCCATTTTCCAGACAAAACAATGGAAAGCACCGATTCTTTGCGATAAACATTATTAAAAAAAGAGGTACTTATTAAACAAATACGTTGCCGATTATTCAAAACAGACTTTTCATCCGGTTCTTGTCCAAAAAGACGCAAACAACCGTTATTATAAGGTTTATACCCCGCAATAAGGCTCAGCAAGGTTGTCTTTCCACTGCCATTCTCGCCAAAAACAATCCACCGCTCTTCCACCGATATTTGCCAATTTATATCCTTTAATAAAAAGGTTTTACCAGTACGGCAACCAACGTGTTGCAATTCAACCAACGTATCCATTCCGTTCATCACCCTTACCGCTAATTTGCTGCTCTCTGATTTGCTCAAGGTATTCATGCAATAAGTCGTCTTTCACTTCTACAGGATGTTTAAAGCCACTTTCATCAATATAGCCTAATTGGTCAAAGCCCCAACTAATAATATCCGCTACCTTGGCAACATTCATCTGCCGTTTTAGCTGAGCATGATCTACATCGCCAGACCCTTGAAAGCCAATTTCTTCCACATAATATTCAGCAACTGAAAAAATTTCTTTTTCTACACCAAATTCAATTTTACTGCAATTTGGGCAATACAATTCAACTCGTGCATCGTCGTCACTGCTAAACACCATGCGCCGTATTTCCAAAGGACCGCCACAGTATTTACAGCAACAGTGCTTTTTTCTTTTTTTCAGATACTCTAAGCGTGTTTTATTGGACATTGTTTTCGCCCCCACTCATTTCATCATATAGAAAAATTCAGGGATAAAAACACCCCTGAATTTTTCTTTTTAAAATAATAAGCTGCCTAACGGATAAGCAATGCATATCATGACAAGTATCGAAATAATTGCAAATGCTATCCCAAAAATATAAGCATATTTGCTTCCTACCCACTTTTCATTAGAATACACTGCCGCAGCTTGTGCCGATGCAGCCGGTGTTGCTGTTGCACATTGGAAAATGGTTACCAGTAAAAATCCCATCAGCAACGGATCAATGCCGTAATTAACCGCTAAACTTGCCAACATTGGTGTAAACGTCATCGTTAAAACCAAATTATGCGCCACTTGTGTCAACAGACCTAAAACCACAATGCAAACCGCCACAAAAGCCGCTGGGCTCAACGAGCCAAATACAGGCATCAGTGCATCCAATACGGTCTTCATAATCCCTGTATCGGCAGACTCCATTGCACTACCCAAAGGCAATGTTACCGCAAACATGATCACAATTTCCCAGCTTACACCATTCATTAACTCTCTAAACGTCAATAACGGTGATCCATCTTTTCTGCGCCAGATCAATACAACACAAATTGCAAGCAAAGCCAATCCCAACAAATTGAGTCTTTTAAAGAACGCAATGAATGCAATCGAATCCGGCAAAATACCTACCAAAACAAGTACTGCTATAAAAATTGTCAACAAGGTCATGGCAATTTTATTTTCATAGGTCATTTTATTGGATCGATGTTCGCTCAGTATCATGCCCGCCTGCTTCAAAGCCGACAAGTCAAATTTAAAAATATATTTCCCCACTAAAATATATATTAAACTTAACATTACAGCGGTCGTTACTCCCACAACTAGCCATGGAACAAAAGGCAGCGTCGTCGCACCGGCATCGGCGCATAAGCCCAAAGTAACCATAGGATAAGGTTCAAACGGAAAAACCATACACGCCATTGCAGCGATAAACATGATTCCTGCAATACAATAGGTAACAAACCCTGAACGTTTTTCAAAGCCGCATTTCTCAAATAACTCATACAAAATGCTCCAAAGCATAAAAGCAGCCGCATACTGTGAAACCAGTCCGCCAACAATCCAAGAAGCTGTAAACAAAATAAACACAAAAACCCAAGGACGCCCGATGCAAATTTTTCTACTGATCAACCAATAACCAATATATTCGGTTAGGCCAAGACGATTCATGATCTCAGCAAAGAGCATCATAAAAAAGACTTGCCAAATTAAAGGCTGAGAAAATCCCGTTGATACAGCCATATCTACGTTTGACGCAAAACTTGTGAAGCCTAAAACAATAAAACCAAAAATGCTCGGCCAAAGAAAACCAATAAATGACCAGCCGTAAATAAGCCCAATAAACAAACCTAAAATATCCATGCCATATTCAGTAATTTGCCCAACTGGTGGTAAAAAACCAATGCCAATCGATAAAACGACAAAAACAATAGAATGGATCCAATAACTACGCCGAACTGGCTTTACAGTATTTGTTGACATACTTCCACCTTCTTTTTTAGCCCCCTCCAGCACATATGCTTAATCAGCTTATATCAACTGGAGGGGGCATCCAATTCATGTTATATCAAATTTCCCTTAAAATTTGATGAACAACTGCGCCATCCGCCTGTTCCGGCAAACGAACCCCCATAATTGCCGCAACCGTTGGAGCCACATCCACTTCTCTAATTTGACGCTGCATGACGTAACCAGATTTGACGCCTTTCCCTGCTGCCACAAAAATTGGCGATACGGAGGTGCCAAAATACCCTTCTGTCGTTGACAAAGCATCACCATGCAAACGATTAAATCCTTCTTCTAAGAAATAAATAATGTCTCCACTGCGCTCGCCGCTCAGGCCTAGAAGCACCGCATCTTTATTTCTCAATGCAATGTTTACAACACGTTTGCCATTTAAGCGATAACTGTACAAATCATCGATAATCTGACGTTCCAATTCATACTTATCTTCTGGATCGACAATCCCCTGGTCGTTACGCCCTTTTAGGTTAATATAAATATGATTGCCTCGAGGCGCTACTGCACGAGTTTTGCTCCAATCGATTTCATGGGTATCATTGCCATTTTCGTCCTTTTTCATGACAGTATACCCCAGCTCGCTCATAACACCAACATTCATAACAAAACCTTCACCCAAAAGTGGAAGTTCATCTTCTTCACTGCACAGAAGGCCATGATCAGAAGTAAGAATCAAAGTCCAGCCTTTATCAATCAATGGCATCAATCGACCCACATAATCATCAGCGTTTAAATAAATGTCTTCCAAAAATCCCTGATAAACCTTTTCGTCATTCCAACCATATTTTTCTCTGCTCTTTGCCCAACGCCAGCAAGAATGACCAACATGGTCACAACTATGCAGATGAGTAAATACTGCATCGTAATCGTTTTCTTCGATCAAACCAAGGAGTGCAGTAGCCTGCCAAGCTTCCATATAATCCCAGCTTGGTAAACTTCTTCGACTGATCATCTCAGGGAAACCGCCGCCTATGTTGTTCGCCACTGGTACATAACCAGCAATGTCAACTGTCTGCTGATACAGCGACCGTGGAGACCAAGTCATTTCCTTGCGTTCGGTGGTGATGTCCAGGCATTGCCCCATGTCAAAGATGATGCTTGGTACATCGTTGTCAATTTTTAAAATACTTACGCTGCGAGTACCCTTTACCTTATTGCCGTCATCGTCAGTCATTTCGATCACTTTAACAGGAATGTACTCACCTTCTTTGATGGCAGCCCATGGTTCTGCATCTTTTTTACTAAGATAAACCTCTACACGGTCGTACTTTCCATCTTCGTTTTTCAAAAGAAGCGCAGGAAGGCGTCGCAAACCATTTGAAATAACCACTGGGAATTCCAATGCTCCTTCTGGGACCTCATGCCCCCAATTCTTTGGTTCTTTCAATGGCGCATCGAAACTTGTGATTTTTTCAGGGAATTCGCCACTTTCTTCCCCTTCCATGTGATCCAGCAAGCAAAATGCATGGTTCTCAGGATCTTCAAAGGAAGCTGTCCAACTTTTTTCTCCTTCATTATCTACTTTCGATTCGCCCTCAACAATGCAGCCCGCACCACCGTGTGTTTCCAATACACCTCTCTTTTTCACCGCATCACAATCAGCAGACGCATACGTGATCATTTCTAAATCCAAATTGCAGCCACTCATATTTGGCCCCATTGGCGCCATCCCACCAACAACGTGCAGATTAGGGCTGTCACTGGTTGGAGGCCAACTGCCGCCAGGCCATGTCCAGACCAATACTTTCTTACCAGCTTCGACAATGCTATTCCAAACAGGCTCTGCCAAACATTTTGATGAATCAAATGCGTATTCAAATCGACTCAGGTCGGTTGGATGTTGATTCCAGTAACAGGTAATGCCATGAGTAGATGGGTAAGCACCCGTTGCTAACGTGGTCCACATTGGTGGTGTAATGGTTGGTACTGCTCCCAATAAGACCAAATCTTTTCGAGCAGACCCCATTTCAATTAATTTTTTAATATTAGGGAGTTTTCCTTCATCCACCATACGTCTTGTCATTTTAGGATCCATGCCATCAATACCAATGACAAAAACTTTATTATCATTCATAGTGAACACCTCTTCATTTATAAATTCAGCAAGAATAAGTTCGATCGATCGTTCTTCTTGCATTTAATATTACACATAAAATTTATTAATGAGAAGTTCCTATATTTTCATAACTTTACTGGTAAGATTTTCTTACCGGTTCTCGACTCACAAATCATATACTAAATGCCAAAAAACTCTCCTATGTTCTATCACAGGAGAGTTTTCTTAAATATTTATGCATTCTCATCACTTAGCAAGGAAGCTTCTAAATCCGACAACATGATGTCCAGCGCGGTCACGCCGCCTTCTGCGGTGTACCATACAGCAGGGTGCGCCAGGTAGACGATGTGTCCATCCTGGTAGGCACGCGTGCCTTTGATCAGCTCGTTTTCAACGATGTCCTGAGCAAGCTGGGCCCCTTCTGTTTGAATGGCAGCGTCGCGGTCCATGACAAACAGATAGTCTGGATCTTTGTCGACGACAAATTCAAAGGAAGCTTCATTGCCGTGGGTAGCGGTATCAATCTGAGCATTCACACCGATGTTCTCAAAACCAATTTCATTACCAATGAGAGAACAACGTCCATCATTGCCAAGCACATTCAAGCTGCCACTTGTCACCATGCTGACAATGGCGTTCTTCCCTTCTGCGAACTGAGACAATGCTTCAATGCGGCCATCAAAATCGGCCATCAGGGTCTCCACATTTTCTTCCAGGCCAAAGAGCGAGGCGATGGCTGTAGCATTTTTGCGTACACTTTCCACCACACCGATCTCCGTATCGGTCGACAGATATACAACAGGCGCGATCTCGCTCAAAGCGTCGTAAGAACTGGCAAGCCGACCGCCGATAAAGATGACATCCGGCTCACACGCCATGATCGCTTCGAGATCTGCTTCTTTAATGGTGCCTACATTGGCCACGTCATCATTCATATAGGTCTGCAAATATTCCAAAGATGTTTGAGCACTGCCCACCACGCGATCACCAACGCCCAGCGCATCGAGGGTGTCCAATGCAGCCATATCAAGCACCGCAATGCGTTGTGGATTGAATGGCACCTCCACTTTCGTCGCGCTGCCACCGGCGTTCAACCCAGTAATGGTGACCGTCTTCGGTGCTGTTGCATCGCTGTTTTCTGAAACAGCATCATCGCTACTGCCGCTGGAGCAGGCTGTCACCGAAACCGCTAATACACAAGCTAAAATCATCGCAATCATTTTCTTCATAACAGGACTCCTTTTCTTGTTTTTAATAATAAATCGACAAAGGTTTGCCTTCAATTTCCATAATTTCAAAATCAACTTTATAAACCGATGAGAGCACGTCCTTGGTCATCACTTCTTCGACTGTGCCAAACTTTGCAATTTTTCCATCTTGGAACGCACAGATGTAATCAGAGTAGAACGCCGCGTAGTTGATTTCGTGCAGCACCAAAATCACGGTTTTTCCCAGCTCATCGCACAAGCGACGAACCGTGCGCATCATGTTTGTGGCGTGGTAAATATCCAGGTTATTGGTGGGTTCATCGAGAAGCACGTAGTCGGTATCTTGCGCGATGACCATCGCAATCAGCGCACGCTGCCGCTGACCACCAGACAACTCATCAATGAAGCGATCCTGAAAATCTTCCAGCTCCATATAGGCAATGGCCTGATCGATGATCGCTTCGTCCTCTTCTGTGGTGCGGCCGCCAGAGTACGGAAAGCGGCCAAAGGTCACCAGTTCGCGCACCGTCAGTTTCATTTGAATGGCGTTGCTCTGGGTGAGGATGGCGAGTCGCTTCGACAAATCCTTGCTCTTCCAGTCGCTGAGGGCTTTGCCGCCAAACGACACCTGACCATCGTCATGAGGAATCAATCTTGAAAGAATGCCCATAACGGTGGATTTTCCTGCACCATTGGGACCAATAAAGCTCACAACCTTGCCGCGTGGGATGTCGAAGCTCACCTCATTGACCACGCTTTTTCCATCGTATTGTTTTTTCAAATTTTTGACCTGCATCTTACACGCTCCTTTTGGTCAATAACAGATAAAGGAAGTACACGCCGCCACCAACGGTGATGAACACACTGATCGGCACTGCGTACGCGTACACCTGTTCAACGATCATCTGGCCAAACACCAAAATGATCATACCAAACAACGCCGAGCCAGCAATCAGCTGCCCGTGACGATACGTCCGCAGAAACTGGCGCGACAGATTGGCAATAATCAGTCCCATGAACGAGATTGGCCCCACCATGGCTGTTGCCACTGCAATCGTCAGGGTGACACCGAGAAGCAGCCGCCGCACACTGCGGTCGTAATCCACGCCCAAATTGATCGCCTGCGCCTTGCCCAGCGTCAGCACATCCAGCAGCGCCAGATCCTTGCGCAGCACAAAAACGATGGCCGCCAGAATCGCCAGCGCAAAACCAATGATCTCAGCGTTGACATTGCTGAAACTCGCCACCAACGTCGCCAATAAGGTGTCGTACTCGTTGGGATCCATCACTCGCACCAAAGTCGATTGAATGCTGCCAAAGAACGACGTCAACACCGTACCAATCAGCAGCACATAGAGCACATTGTAATTGGTTTTCTTAAACAGATAGCCATAAATGACCAGAGATAAAAAGCCCATCAGCACAAGGTCAACGGCAAAAGCCGCGTTGGCGTTAATAGCAAAAATACTGCTGGAGCCGGCCACAAAATACACCGCCGTGTGGATCAGCGTGTAAAGAGAATTCATGCCCAACAGGCACGGTGTCACAATTGTGTTATTGATGATGGACTGGAAAACCAAGGAAGCTGCCCCAATCGCCGCCGCTGCAATCAGCATAACAACCAGCTTGGGCACACGCAGCTTGAACGCGTAGGCATAATAGGCCGGGTCAACATCAACCAGCAAATACAGCACACAGGCCACACTTGCCAATGCCAGCAAAACGGCCAATTTTGACCAGTTTGCACGATGCCTGCTTTGTGTCGTCATTATTCCAGCCCCCTTTTCGGTTTCAACGTCAGCGTTTTGCGGCGCAGCGCATTCAACCGCACCGCCTTGCGGCCGTGGCGCAAACGATAGAGCAAAAGTCCAATGAACAAGACGCTGCCCAAAATGCCAATGACCAATTCAATCGGCAATTCGTACGGCATGATGACCACACGCGCAATGATGTCGCATACCAGCACAAACAGTGCGCCCACCAGGGCCGTGTCCACCAAGGTACCGCGAATTTTATCGCCCTTAAACATCGCTACAATATTTGGCACGATCAGCCCCACATAGGAAACAGCCCCGACAACAACCACCACCGAAGCGGTGATCATCGCCGCAATAGACAGCCCCATGAAAAGAACAACATTGTACGGCACACCCAGATTCTTAGAAAAATCCCGGCCCATGCCAACGATGTTAAAATGATTGGCAAAGACAAACGCCGCCACAATCAACGGCACCGTCAGCCACATCAACTCGTAGTCACCAGCCATGACCAGCGAAAAATGCCCCACCAGCCAGGTGGACAGGGCCTGCGTCATTTCATACTTAAAGGCAAAATAATTCGTTAAACCACCGATGACATTGCCAAACATGATCCCCACCAGCGGCACCATGATCACATCTTTGAACTGCATGCGCTGAATGAACCACACAAAAAACCACGTGCCCAAGATCGCTGCCACGAAAGCAAACAGTGCGCGGCTCCACAAGGTGGACTGTGGCATAAACAGCAGCGCCAGCAAAATTCCAAACTGTGCCGACGAAATCGTCGCGCCTGTTGTTGGTGATACAAACTTATTCATACACAGCTGCTGCATAATCAGACCAGCAACGCTCATACCCATGCCGGTGCAGAGAATGGCCAGCAAGCGTGGTAGGCGAGAAACCAGAAAGACTTCCCACTGCTCCACATTCCCTGCCTTGAGTGCAGCAAGGTTCACATCGATCACGCCGATAAACAGCGACACCACCGACAATACCGCCAAAACAACAGCAAAAACAAAAGTCGATCTATACTTTGAAATAACCGTTCCTCCTTCAATTATTAGCCAAAGCAAACTCAAGGTTAAAAATGAAACGTTCCCGTAAGAGAACGCTGCATTTTTGACCCTTTTTCATCCTATGGCGCACATTATACGACATCGTCAGCCCGTTTTCCGCTCCAAAATCAAGTTTTTTCGCTCCAAAATGGCGTTCATTTCTTCCTGCACCAATTTTCTGCGATAAACCATAGGCGATACCCCAAGCGCCTGACGAAAAGCCCGCGCAAATTTACTGCTGTTGTCATAGCCAAAAGCACTGGCGACATCCGCAACCGTGCGATCCGTTTCACACAGCATCTGAGCGGCCAGCCTCATTTTATACATGCGCACCCATTGCGCCAGCGGCTGCCCATACATTAAGCGCACACTCCTCCGCAGCTGTTCCAGCGACACCTTCAGCGCCGCTGCAAGTTCTTCCGCCCGCACGTGACGATCGTAATGTGCTTCCACATACCGCATCGCCTCTTGCACCAGAAGCACCTGCTGCGGCGTACACACCGATTTTGACGCTGCCGTCTGCTCAGAAAGAACCGACGACAACACCAAAAGCAATTCCAACACCTTAATTTTGAAAAACCCCTGCTGAATGTCATCTGGAATGCAAAACAACGTTTCAAATAAATTCATCATCTGTGGTGTGGCACGCATGATAACTGGTGCCTCTATGGCTTCAAAACGATGAAACAGCTCCGTCAGCGACACCTTCACATCCGGCAGGATCGCTGACGTGCACGGCGGCACCAGCATAGGGTCCATGCGCACCGACAGCCCGCGAAACGGCTGTGTCGTACACTGCACCGCATGCGGCACAATGCCATACGGATGTACCGATACATCGCCTGCATCCAAAAAGAACCACCCGCCTTCCTGCTCATACTCCACCCGACCACTGCTGCAATACAAAATTTCTAACATCCCTTCTCTTGGCAGGGTGTAACGACTGTCGAAATCACTGCTGTAAATATCAATAAATGTGAGCCGCATTCCTGGGAACACCTGATGGCTCATCAGCTGTGCATGAATGGCATCATCGCAAATATGATGGTGCTCGCTGTCACCCTTCTCAGACAATACCGGCAGCGTGCCACATCCCTGAATGGCAGCAGTTTCATGGTTTGCGTTCATACGATTCACTCCTTTGATACAAAGACACTTAGCCCATGAAAGTTAGCTTCCGTTAACGCAAAATATACCATAAATCACACCAGAATAAAAGCGTCAGCAACAAAAAAACACGACGCCAAAACGACGTCGTGTTCAATGATCATTGTAAATATTTTACTATATCTATTAGTTTAAATCCCAATAACCACCCATCAACAAAAGCGTCGCACGATCATCCGCACTGCCCTGATTG
This sequence comes from Peptococcaceae bacterium, assembly GCA_036303105.1. Lineage (GTDB taxonomy): Bacteria > Bacillota > Peptococcia > Peptococcales > Peptococcaceae > UMGS1590. The sequence continues at coordinate 25,681 of JAXJBF010000064.1, forward strand.
GCGATCGTTTCCAGACAATGTTGATACAGCGATACATCAACAATCGAAGGCAATTGCTGAATCTGAAAAATTATTTCACCAAAGGTATCTTTCAGCAATTGGACGTAATCGTTTTTAAACCGTTCTCTTAGCTTCCGCCCTTCAGACATGGCCGCGAACCAATATTTTTTCCAAAAAATAGGAAAAACACAGCGCCCTTCTTGAAGATGCTTTTCCCACGTTTCATAAACATGCACCGGTTCAGCATTTATATAAGTGTTCCAACTTCCAGCCTCAGTCTGATAATAAAATCCCCCAAAAGTGCGTTCGTATTGTTCTTCAACAATAATATCATTTTCCATTTGTTTAAAATTTTTTTCCAACCATCGCACCATACACTCATAATGCGCAGACGTTATTTTTCTGGCAATGCGTGTCTGCTCCAAAAGAGCTCGAAAATAATTTAATTTATCGCGATCAAAAGTCCCTTCTAATTGACTTTGTAAGACTTGTAAATAACTTAACGCGCGATCGTCTGCAACGGCTTCATTTAACTGATTCATGGCTATCAATAACGAAGAGGTATGGCTTGCCTGAATTTTTTTTGCTAACGCCACCTTTGTTTCCTGATTAAATTTTTGATCCTTTCCTGATGGTACGCTACGACGTGATAGTATTTGAGTCACAGGTGTTATCCATTGTTGTGCCATCAATTTTTTAGCAGCCATTTTATACGTTGCAACACCATCTCCACTGATAAAATAATAGGTTTCTTTATCCTCTAGCCACGAAAATCCATACGCCAGAAATTCTTTATCGTAACGTCCAAGCTCTGCCATTCGTGCTACATCCATTCCACACTGGATATCTCTAATCACTCCACCCATTTTTCCACCTCCTTATAATTGAATGTATCGATGATGGTTATCCTGTTGCTGTAACTGAACCGGCTGTCCAAAGAACGAGGACAGCTCGTCTTGCGTCAGTAACTGATCCGTATCCCCTTGTTTATATACGCGCCCTTTTTGAAGCAATAAACAATGTTCAAATGACGGCAAGATTTCTTCTAAATAATGGGTCACGTAAATAATAGTTTTATGCGTTTTTGTCGCTAATTCAGTAACCATCGACAACATTTTTTCTCGAGCCAAAACATCAAGTCCTGTCCCCGGCTCATCCAGAATGAGAATGTCTGGGTCTGCTATCATAGCACGTGCTAACAATACATTCTGACGTTCCCCTTTTGAAAGGAAACTAAACAACATGTCTTGTTTGTGACGTATACCTAGTTGGTCAAGCAACGTCTGTGCTCTAACAATATCTTCATCAGTCAGCGAACCATCTACATTTAAAGTACCTGTTAACCCAGATAAAACAATGGCAAGCACCTGTTCATTATGAAAGCATTTGTCAAAGAAAGAGTTGCTGACCCAGCCAATTTTCTTACGGTGCTCCAGAATGTTTTCCCGGCTATACGGCTCTCCAAATACTTCCAGCTGGCCATGAGTATATTTCTGAAATCCGGTTACAATGCTTAAAAGGGTCGTCTTCCCACTTCCATTTAACCCGAATACCACCCAATGTTCGCCTTTTTTTACTTGCCAGTTAATATTTTGCAGTAAATAGGCTTGTCCTGATTTACAGCTTAAATTTTTCATGCTTATAATCGTCGATTCCATGGTCTCTTCCTTTCTTATTTAAGAAAGCTGATTCAATTCGCTTTCAGATAAAATAAGGGTCTCTCCCAATAAGGATTCTTTCATATTCACCGGTACAACGAAACCATCTTCTGCAGCGAATCCAAGATTCTTGCACACCCAGGACATGATGTCGCACACTTTTGCAATATTCATTTTACGTGTCTGTTCATTCTGGCTCAGCTCAGAAAAGTGATTAAAGTGGAAAGTATCTACAAAATATTCCGCGCTCTTATAAATTTCCGGTTCAACGCCATATTCAATGCGATCGCATTCCGGACAAAACAATTCAATGCGCGCATCTTCATAATCACTAAAAACAATGCGGCGCATTTCCAACGGACTCCCACAAAATTTACAACGGCATCGCTGCATGCGTCCTTTCAGAGACTCAATGCGATCTTCTTTTAAATAGATATTTTCTGACATAACGATTCTCCTCATTAATTGTTAGGGCATTCCTTATCATAGATGCGTTCTATAGAAAAAGCGCCAAACGAAAGTTTTCGTTCGACGCTTTTTCATCACTCAAAAAAGGAAAGTTAGAATTCTTCAGTTAAAATCTGATGCACAACAGAACCTTCATTCTGTGCTGGCATTCTAACACCACCAAGCACAGCCATTGTAGGCGCCACGTCAACCTGACGAATAATGCGGTCGGTTTTAAAGTTTTCTTTTATGCCAGGACCTGCTGCCGCAAAGAACGGCGATACAGAAGTATGGTAGTAACCACGCTGTGTGGACAGTGAATCCATGTGAATGATGTTGAAGCCTTCTTCCATGAAGAGGGTAATATCTCCACATTCTGGACCACCTTCTCCGAGAAGTACCGCATCTCTGTTACGCAAAGCCACTGCAACAACACGACGTCCAGTGCGAGGATCACGATAGTTGTACAGAGCGGTGATGATTTCGTCTTCTAGAGCATATTTATCTTCTGGTTCAACAATACCATGTGCATCACGGCCTTTTAGATTGATGTAAATCTGACCGCCACGAGCGATGATGGCACGGGTCTTATCCCAGTCAATCTCACGAATGCGGTTTCCATTTTCGTCTCTCTTAAGGACTGTAAAGCCCAATTCTTCCATGACAGGTGCACAGAGTACCCCTTCTGTTAATACCGGAGGATGGTTTTCTTCGGTGATCAAACCGTGGTCGGACGTAACGATCACCGTCCAGCCTTGATCAATGTATGGCAGGAAGCGGCCAATGTAACGATCGGTCTGTTCATACACTTTGTCCATCGCTTCCTGATAGAATTTTTCATCGTTCTGCCATTCTTCACGATATTTTGCATAATGCCAGAATTTATGTCCCAAGGCATCTACGTTATGAACATGAGAGAAAATAATGTCATACCGCTCATTGTCCATCAAGTACGTTAAGCAATCTGCTTGCCATTGAGTGTAAGCATCCCAGCATGGAATCAACAATTTGGTCACATTATCATGATCGGTTGCTGCCAACTGGCAAACCAATGGCGTAACGCCAATATTAGTATTAATGTCCTTTAAAAGAGTCTTTGGATGCCAAACAATGTCATTGTTAATATCCAATGCATTACTCAACCACATTTTTACTTTAGAACCATCTTTGGCCATTTCCATAATACGAATGCTTCTTGAAGCGATTTTTGTTTCTCCATGCTTGTCCACTACTTCATCTTGATAGCCCATGGTAAACACATCATTTTTCACAACAAAAATTGGTTCCGTTACTTTTTTATTTTTATAAATAGCAACAGTATCATATTCACCATTTTCATTTTTCAAAATCAAGCATGGACGACGAACAAAACCGCCACTGGTTAAAAGAATAAATTCTTTTGCATCTTCCGGTGCAGCAGCCCAACCAGTTGCTGGCTTGATTGGAGAATTAATCGCATCAGCATTACTACCACCAAGCATATTTACTTCTGTTTCACTTTCATCCATGGTAAAGAAACTAATTTCTTTTGTGTTACCACTTACAAGACCTCTTGCTTTGCTGCCGGTCATCTTATCATCATCGACAACATCGTCCAAGTCTGTAATAACACAACCTGCAACACCTTTATCGCTGGCATCATGAGCAGCAAACTTTAATTCTTTGATATCTTCAGAGGCCAAGCAAATTTTTTCCCAATCCACTTGAGCAGTACCTGCACCAAGGTTATTTGGCTGAGTCCCATCGACAACGGCCAGATTTGGACTGTCACTGGTTGGAGGCCAGCTGGAACCTGGCCAGTGCCATACCAACGTTTTCTTGCCAGCTTCTGCAAAAACATTCCATAACTGTTCTGCCTTACACATTCTGGAATCCAGTGCGTAAATAACAGTATCTAATTTTTCCGGATGCTGATTGAAGAAACCAGTAATTCCATGCACACGTGCTGTTGCACCAGTAGCAAGCGTGGTCCACATAGGTGGTGTAACAGTTGGCATATTCCCTAAAAGAACGAGATCTTCACGGCAAGAACCTTTTTCGATCAATTTTGCCAAATTTGGCATTCTTCCCTGATCCAGCATATATTTTGCATGCATCGGATCAAATCCATCAATCCCTACTACAATCATTTTATCCGTCAGCGGTTTTCTTTGCATGATGTCCTCCACTCCTTCAATTGATTACATTTTAACTTGACACGTTTTGTTCTTTACATGTTTTATTCTATCTATAAAAAGCATTATTGTATAATTGGCTTGCCCTATTAGCCTTGAAAGAAAAATCCTTGACTAAAAAAACGAGCATAGAGTTTACTTTGAACTGCACCCCATTTGTTAGACAGTATGATATACTGAAAAACAAATGGGGTGCTTTATTATGCCAAAAGGAATACCAAACAAACGCTACACACCGGAGTTTAAGCAACAGGTTGTAGAGGCTGTCATGCAAGATGGCCTTAACTACAGTGAAGCTGCCAGACTTTATGATGTTCAAGGGCATGGCCGAATTCAAAGTTGGGAGCGTATTTATTTGGAAGAAGGTCCAGAGGGTCTTGCCATAGAGCGTCGAGGGCGCAATAGTACGGGAAGACGAAGAAACTGCCAAGCAAAGTGGAAGAAGAGGACTTGCTCGCTGAAGTTCAGCGGCTGCGCGCGGAAAATGCTTACTTAAAAAACTTGCAAGCCTTGGTTTTGGAAGAAGGGCGACGCCAGCATAAAAAACGCAGGTAGTTCAAAAACTGAGGACAGAATTTTCGCTGCCCCTTCTGCTCGAAATCGCTCAACTTCCTCGGGCTACCTTCTACTATCATCTAAAACAGATAAGGTTACCGGACAAATATACGGAAGTCAAAGCAGAAATCACCCTGATTTACCATGAGAACAAAGGACGGTATGGGTACCGTCGTATCACGACTGAGCTACATAACCGTGGATTCTCTTACAACCACAAGACTGTCCAGCGGCTTATGAAAGAACTAGGCTTAGTCTGCCGTGTCAGAATTAAGAAGTATCGTTCTTACAAGGGAGAAGTTGGTAAGATTGCTCCTAATTTATTGAAACGGGAATTCTGTGCCAAAAAGCCAAATCAGAAATGGGTCACTGATGTGACGGAATTCAATCTCTTTGGCCAGAAACTATACCTTTCTCCGATTCTGGATTTACACAATGGTTATCTGGTCAGCTATACACTTTCTCAACGTCCCGTTCTGAGCATGGTCACCACCATGTTGGAGAAAGCTTTCGAAATCATACCGGACGGGACGGATCTCATTCTCCACTCAGACCAGGGGTGGCAATACCAGCACAAACAGTACCAGAGAATGCTACGAAAGAAAGGTATCCGTCAAAGTATGAGTCGTAAAGGGAACTGCCTGGATAATGCTGTGATGGAAAGCTTCTTTGGACTACTCAAAAGTGAGCTGCTGGATTATCTGGACTACTACAACAACCACCGCATCAAGGAAAAGCTGAAAGGGCTTGCCGCCTGCAAACAAGCCCTTTCAGCTGTTTAAACAGTTTCCTTTTTCAAATATTGTCTAACTTTTTGGGGTCATTTCAAAATAATGTTCTCAGTTTCTTTTTAAGTAAAATCTAAATGATATTTAATTGTTCCTCCAGTTTCTTTAGAATAAACAGAACGCAACTTTTTCTGATGACATCTCGATCTAGTAGATAAGTATACATAGATGCTGAATATTTATAAGAAAAAGATAGATTGTTGATAGCTAAACCGACATATACAAGGCCTTCGGGATTATTTTGATCATCAGCACCAGGGCCTGCGACACCTGTAGTTGAGACACCAATATTTGAATTATATAGTTTTTGTGCTCCTAGGGCCATCGCTTTAGCTGTTTCGTGTGAGACAACCCCAAAGGAGTCAATAATTTTCTTTGAAACTAGTAGAATATTTTGCTTTGCGTCGACGGTATAGGTACAAGCACCACCACATACGTATTTTGATGAACCAGCTATATCTGTGAGACTTTTGCAGATTAATCCACCACTGCAACTTTCAGCTGTAGCAATTGTTAAGTTTTTCTGTTTAAGAATGTTTCCAATCTTATTAGATTGCTGATATAATGTTTGATCGTCAATGAGTGAATAATATTGTTTAATATCAGGTAAAAATTCTAAAATATGATCCGAAGTTGTGATAAATAAATGTGTTGTGGTATTTAAACGGAAATATTTTTTTGAAAAAGATTTTGATCTTGAAAATGAAGGACTTTCGATGGGGTATGAAGACTTTTCTTGCAAAAATTTGTGATTTAAGTTATAAAATACTTTACCTATGGCAATAATCGTTCTACAATAGAAATCGTTCGTACAATCATTTAGAACTTTAAAAAATTCTTCTATTGTTCTAGCGTAATGAACATTTACTGGAGCAATGTTGAGTATGGAATGAGATGCTGAATTTTGAAAGAAAGCGTTTTTTTCATGGGTATTGTTAAATATTAGAACAATGGGAGATATTTGCATCTTTTTAATCCTTTCCTTTGTAAAAAGTGTTGCATAAATATGCAGATCGCTGTATAATAATTTCATTCGTTGGAGGTGTATTCATGATTAATGTTGGAATCATTGGGGCGACTGGTTATACAGGCTCTGAATTAATCAGACTCTTATGGAGACACGGTGAGGTAAAACTTTCTGCCATTGGTGCACGCAGCACAACAGGTGATGTCTCTGATTTACATAAAAGTATTTTAAATTTAACAAACGCAAGATTTTGCGATATGACAATTGATAATTATAAGGATTGTGATGTGGTTTTTTTGGCGCTTCCGCATGGAACATCATCAGAATATGCAAAAAAACTCATAGAAATGAATATCAAAGTTATTGATTTAGGTGCAGATTTTCGTTTAAATGATACAAAAATCTATGAGGAATGGTATGGAGCAGATCATGCTTGTCCAGAGTGGATGGAAAAAACCGTTTATGGATTGCCAGAAATACATCGAGAAGAAATTCGCAGAAGCAATTTGGTTGCAAATCCTGGTTGCTTTCCTACAAGTATTATTTTAGGATTGGCGCCACTCTGCAAGCAGAAATTATTAAATCCCGCGTTTGTTGTTGCAGATAGTGATTCTGGATTAACTGGTGCTGGAAAATCTCTAAAGGAGAGCTCTCACTTTGTAAATGTTAATGAAAATGTTGTAGCGTACAATATCGGTAAGCATCGACATTTACCAGAAATTGTACAGGAATTGAATGCTTTAGCTGAAGACAATGTCGGTTTGGTTTTTAATCCTCATTTAGCTCCCATTAATCGGGGCATTTTATCTACTTTAACTGTCAAATTGAACAAAGCATGCAGCGAAGAAGAGATTAGAGCGCTTTATCACAATTTCTATGATAAAGAACCATTTGTAAGAATACGCAAAGCTGGAGAATATGCAGCGACAAAACAAGTAATGGGCTCTAATTACTGTGACATATCTCTGCATATGGTTGATGCCACAACGGTTGTTATTTGCGCAGCAATTGATAACATTGTAAAGGGAGCAAGCGGTCAAGCTGTACAAAATATGAATATTCTATTTGATTTACCAGAGACACAAGGGTTGGAGCAATTTCCTCTTTGTCCATAATTATAAAGGAGAAAAAAAACATGAGCAACTATCCAAAAGGCTATTCGGCTTGTGGCCTCCATTGTGGAATAAAAAAAGCCAAAGATGATCTTACCATTGTTTATTCTGATGTCGCTGCAAGTGCTGCAGCAGTATATACAAATAATTTGTTCCAAGCAGCACCTTTGCAGGTAACAAAGGCACATTTATCTAGTGAGGGTAAAGCACAAGCCATTGTTATTAATAGTGGCATTGCAAATGCAGCGATGGGTAAACAGGGAATCGTTGATGCAGAAGCAGTTGCAAAAAAATTGGCGCAAACGTTTAATATAAAAGATAATTACACAATTGTTGCTTCTACAGGCGTCATTGGAATGCCACTGCCTGTAGATACGATTAATTCAGGTATTGAAATGGCGAAAGGTACATTGAAGCCTCTTGAAGAGAGTGCTGAATCTGCCTCACGTGGTATTATGACAACAGATACTGTTCCTAAGACAGCACAGGTTACAGTTAAAATAGATGGTAAAACTGTTAATTTCTGGGGAATGTGTAAAGGTGCTGGGATGATTCATCCAAACATGTCAACCATGTTAGGTTTTATCCTTTGCGATGCTGCAATAACTACGGAAGTACTGCAAAAGGCTTTGAGTTCTGCAATTGGAGATAGTTTCAATATGATTTCCGTTGATGGTGATACATCGACAAATGATATGGTAACTGTACTTGCAAATGGCCTTGCAGAAAACGAGACTATTGATAGTGAGAATAATGATTCGTATACAATATTTGCGAATGCGCTCAAGGATGTTTGCATTAGCTTGGCTAAGCAAATTGTTGCAGATGGAGAAGGCGCTACCAAATTGTTTTCAGTGAAAGTAACGAACGCGGCGACGACAACAGATGCGAAAACAATTGCGCGTGCGGTAACGTCATCCAGTCTTGTAAAAGCTGCTATGTATGGACGCGATGCAAACTGGGGGCGTATTGCTTGTGCAGCAGGATATTCAGGTGCAGTTTTTGATCCTTATAAAATGGATATTTACATTGGTGATCTGTTAGTGGCACATAATGGCCAAGGCTTAGCTTTTGATGAGGAAAAGGCGCTTGCACTTCTTTCAAAAGATACGATTGACGTTCTCATTGATTTACATGAGGGTAAAGGTGAAGCAGTCGGCTGGGGTTGTGACCTTACTCATGATTATGTCAGCATTAATGCAGATTACAGGAGTTAAAAAATGGAATTTGGCAATCACACGGCAGAGGTTCTTGTAGAGGCGCTGCCTTATATCAAAAAGTTTTATGGCACGACAATTGTTATTAAGTATGGTGGTCATGCCATGGTTGACAAGGAAATGCGTGAAAAAGTTATTTCGGATATAGTTTTGATGCGTTTTGTTGGTATGAATCCAATCCTTGTGCATGGTGGTGGTCCAGATATTAATTATTGGCTTGAAAAAGAAAATTATCAATGCAAATTCGTTGATGGTCTTCGTGTAACTGATCGAGAGGTTTTAGAGATCGCCCAAATGGTATTGATTGGTAAGGTTAATCAAGAAATTGTTGCTCTCTTGCAAAAACATGGTGGTAATGCTGTTGGATTAAGTGGCATTGATGGTGGTACCATTCAAGCAAAGAAAAAGATGCACTATGATAAGGATAACCATTTGGTTGATCTTGGTTATGTAGGCGAAATAACAAAAATTAGACCGGATCTTATTCGTAATGCATTAGCTAAAGAATATATTCCTGTTATTTCACCAATAGGTCTTGACGACAATGGAGGACGCTACAATATAAATGGTGATACGGCAGCTGCTGCCATTGCTGCTGCATTAAAAGCTGACAAATTCTTCTTACTTACAGATACTGATGGCATTCTTGATCGTAATGGCGCGCGAATTAGTCAGGTTACGACTGATCGCTTGGATCAACTTGAAAAAGAAGGCGTTATTTATGGCGGAATGATACCAAAAGCAGCATGTTGCAAGCATGCTATTGAAAATGGTGTACAAAGCGCGCATATTATTAATGGACAGATGCAGCATAGTTTATTACTTGAATTATTTACTGACGATGGTGTTGGAACCATGGTCATGGGAGGCAAACAAGATGAATAATATGATTGAAAAAGGTCAGCAGTATATTATGGGTACGTATAGTCAAGCACCAATCGTAATTGAAAAAGGTGAAGGTGTCTATTTGACCGATAATACAGGAAAAAAATATATCGATATGGTTAGTGGTATTGCGGTTAATAGCCTGGGGTATCGTCATCCAGCAATCGTTAAAGCGATTCAAGAACAGGCGGAGACCTTAATTCACATTTCAAACTTATATTGGAATATCCCTCAAATTGAACTGGCTGAGAAACTTTGCAAAGCAAGTGGTCTTGGAAAAGCTTTCTTTTGCAACAGTGGTGCTGAAGCAAATGAGTCTGCAATTAAACTGGCAAGAAAATATGGAAATGGGCGTAGTACCATTATTTCTATGATTCAGTCTTTTCACGGTCGCACGCTCGGTGCATTAAAAGCAACTGGCCAAACAAAATATCAGAACGGGTTTGCGCCACTTCCAGAAGGTTTTAAATATACAGAAGCAAATAATATCGAAATGTTAGATCAGATGATCGATGATGATACTTGTGCAATTATGCTTGAAGTGATTCAGGGAGAAGCAGGGATTATTGCACTTGATGAAGCATATCTCAAACATGTTGAAAGTATTTGCCAACAAAAAGATATCTTATTTATTGTTGATGAAGTTCAGACAGGTATGGGACGCACAGGATATGCTTTTGCTCATCAAAAATTTGATTTGCATCCGGATATCGTAACTATGGCTAAGGCCATTGCAGGAGGAGTTCCAATGGGTGCAATGCTGGCTAAGGATCATGTTGCTGCAGCTTTTAATCCTGGTGACCATGCGTCAACTTTTGGTGGTAATCCTTTGGCCGCTCACACAGCCTGCGCAGTTGCTGATATTATTTTTGATGACACATTCCTTGCTCAGGTTCAAGAAAAAGGTGAATATTTTGCGAAGCGACTTGCAGAATGTGTTGACGGGGAAAAAGTCCTTGAAGTACGTGGGCGTGGTTTAATGTTGGGCCTTTTGTTGGATGATAGCGTAAAGCCTGGTGATATTGTTTCGGCTGCAGCAGAGTCGGGCTTGCTCATTTGTACAGCAGGAAAACAAGTACTACGTTTTGTGCCACCACTTGTTATTTCAAAAGACGAAATTGATGAAGCTATTGAAATCTTGAAAAAGGTGCTGGCATGAAAGTCCTTATCGTAGGTCTCGGGCTCATTGGTGGCTCACTTGCAAAAGCTTTATCAACCTATACTGACGCAAAAGTTATTGGCATAGATAAGGATGATAAAACTTTAGCTTTAGCATTAGATGAAGAATCTATTGCATACATCGGTGGTGAGGCTGATCTTCAAGATGCCGATGTTACTATATTGGCGATGACACCAAAAAATATTATTGACTTCGTTAAAAGAAACCATGGTATTATGAATAAAAGTGGACTTGTTCTTGATGTTTGCGGTGTTAAAAGAGATATAATGGCTTGCTTTAAGGAGTATTTTTCTGTCGATGGACCGCAATATATTGGAATGCATCCGATGGCAGGAAGAGAATTGTTTGGTTATGAACATTCTTTAGTAAATCTTTTTCAGGGTGCTAGCCTGGTCATGACAAAAGATCCAGATATTGATTATCATATTGATTGGAATTTGCTTGAAGAATATGTTTATGCATTAGGGTTTAGAAAACTCGTATCATCAACACCGGAAACACATGATCAAATTATTGCATATACATCTCAATTGGCACATATTGTTTCGAGTGCATATATTAAGAGCCCGACGATGTTGCGTGAAGAAGGGTATAGTGCAGGGAGTTTTCGTGATTTGACACGCGTTGCTCGTCTTGATGAAAAAATGTGGACAGATTTGTTTTTACGAAATGCAGATTATTTGGAAGATGAGATAGAGGAAATTATTAATCATCTTATTGAGTATCGTGATGTGTTGCACACCAATGATTCCGAAAAACTTGAAAAGTTATTAAAAGATGGTAGAGTTAGAAAAGAGTGGAGCAACGATCATGTTCAGTAATGCTGAAAGGAGATTCGTTAATGATTGATAGAGAAATCATATGCAAAGATCCTTATGAAATGATCGAAGCTGCGCATCAAATGATTTATGAATCGCTTGGAAAATTAAAATATGTAAATCTAAAATATAAGGTTTTGGATCAACCCGAAAGCGGCTGGTTGTATAATGTTGATTTTGAAGTCCAGGATAATACCTGTTTCATTCATTTTTTAAATGCCGATGAGGAAAACATTTCGTTGATTGTGGATAAGCTTGAATATTTTAAATTACGGCCGTATTATATTGCTGCATGCGTAGGATTTAAAAATATTGTGTTTTATAGTGGTAGTATGAAAGGAGAAGCTCAATGAACCTTAAGGGTAGAGATTTTTTAACACTACGTGATTTTACTGGTGAAGAGATTCAATCCATCGTTGATTTGGGGTTAGATTTAAAAGATAAACAGAAAAAAGGCATTCCTCATCCGTATCTTCAGGGAAAGTCTCTTGCCATGATTTTTCAGAAGTCATCTACACGTACACGTGTTTCTTTTGAGGTTGGTATGTATCAGCTTGGCGGGCAAGCGTTGTTTTTAAGTACGAAAGATTTACAGATCGGTCGAGGTGAGCCTGTTCAGGACACAGCACGTGTACTGGCACGTTATGTAGATGGTATTTTAATTAGAACTTATGAACAAGCAGAAGTGGAAGCTTTTGCAAAATATGCGGATGTCCCAGTAATTAATGGGCTTACGGATACCTATCATCCAACCCAGGTCATTGCAGATTTGATTACTATTAAAGAACAAAAAGGCCATTTAGCTGGTTTAGATTTTTGCTATGTTGGCGATGGCAATAATATGACACATTCTCTAATGATTGGTATGTTAAAATGTGGAATGAATGTTGGAATCGCCACACCAGATGGCTATAAGCCAGATGCTGAAATTGTGGCTTATGCCCAAAGCATTGCAAACGAGAATAATTGCCAGTTGGTTTTAACCAGCGATCCAAAAGCCGTTGTGAAAAATGCTGATATTGTATATACTGATACTTGGGCTAGCATGGGGCAGGAAGATGAAAAAGAGGCTCGCGCAAAAGCCTTTGTTGGATATCAGATTGATTCTGAAATGTTTGCTTTGGCAAAAGAGGATGCAATTTTCATGCATTGTCTTCCTGCATATCGTGGCTATGAAGTGACAGAAGATGTTTTGGAACATCCACGTAGTGTTATTTTTGATGAAGCTGAAAACCGTATGCATGCTCACAAAGCGATTATGGCTAGCATTATGTAATTGATTATTTAGGAGGAGTATTCATGTCTAAAGTAGTATTAGCTTATTCTGGTGGTCTTGATACGTCTATTATCATCCCTTGGTTGAAAGAAAACTATGACAACTGCGAAGTCATTGCAGTATGTGGGGATGTTGGTCAGGGCGATGAACTTAACGTTGTTCATGACAAAGCACTGGCTTCTGGTGCAAGCAAAGTTTATATTGCTGATCTTAAAGAAGAATTTGTTCGTGATTACGTTTACCCGGTTATCCGTTCTGGCGCGCTGTATGAAGGCGGTTATCTTCTTGGTACTTCTTGCGCACGTCCTTTAATTGCGAAAGCGCTTGTTGAAGTTGCGCAAAAGGAAGGCGCAGATTACATTGCACATGGCGCAACAGGTAAAGGAAATGATCAGGTGCGTTTTGAATTGACCATTAAGGCATTAAGCCCTGCGACAAAAATTATTGCTCCATGGCGCATTTGGGACATCAAGAGCCGTGAAGACGCTGTTGATTTTGCTAACGCACATAATATTCCTGTTCCTGTTACTAAAAAACGCCCATATAGCATGGACCGCAATGTGCTGCACTTATCTCATGAAGGGGCTGATCTGGAAGATCCTGCTAATGAACCATTAGATGATCTTTATCTTATCTGCAATCGCCCAGAAGATGCACCAAACGAACCGGAATACATTACCCTTACTTTTGAAAAGGGAAATGCTGTAAAATTAAACGGTGAAGAACTGGCTCCATTGGCTATGTTGGAAAAATTAAATGAACTTGGTGCAAAACATGGTATTGGTATTCTTGATATTGTAGAAAACCGTTTAGTTGGCATGAAATCTCGTGGCGTTTATGAAACTCCTGGCGGTACTATTTTGCATGTAGCACATCAAGGTTTGGAATCTCTGACTTTGGATCGTGATACCATGGCGTTTAAAGCAACTGCAGGCGTAAAATACGCTCAGTTGGTATATGATGGACTTTGGTACACTCCATTGAAGGAAGCACTTGATGCATTCATTGATAAGACACAGGAAACTTGCTCTGGTGAAGTTCGTTTGAAACTTTATAAGGGAAGAGTTACTACGGCTGGTATGACATCTCCATATTCTCTTTATAACGAGGAATTTGTTACTTTTGGTGAAGATGAAGTTTATAACCAAGCAGACGCAGAAGGTTTCATTAATCTGTTTGGCCTTCCATTGAAGGTTAATGCTCTGATGAAGCAAAATCTTAATAAGTAAGTGAGGCATTGCTATGGCAAAACTGTGGGGCGGAAGATTTAGCAAAGATAGCGATAAGTTAATGGAAGATTTTCATTCTTCCATTAGCTTTGACCAGAAATTATATTATTGGGATATTCAAGGTAGTATTGCACATGCGACCATGTTAGGAAATGTTGGTGTAATCACAAAGGAAGAAGCGCAAACATTGGTACAAGGCTTGCGTGACATCCTTGAAGAAATCGAAGAAGGTAAAGTAACCTTTAATCCTTCTGATGAAGATATTCATATGAATATGGAAGTGTTGCTGACTCAAAAAGTTGGTGATGTAGGAAAAAAACTACACACTGGACGCAGTCGTAATGACCAAGTCGCAGTTGACATGCGTATGTATCTGCGGCATGAAGTCATGACTATACAAGCGCAATTGATCGAATTCCTTGAAACCTTAATGGATATTGCTAAGAAACATCTTGAAACAGCGATGCCAGGTTATACACATCTTCAACGTGCGCAACCAATTACACTCGGTCATCATTTGATGGCATATTTTGAAATGTTTAAGCGTGATTATCAGAGATTGGATTCGTGGCTTGAACGTAACAATATTATGCCACTGGGGAGTGGGGCGCTGGCAGGTACAACTTTTCCATTAGATCGCAATCAAACAGCACAAATGTTACATTTTGATGCACCATGTTTAAATTCGTTGGATGGTGTCAGTGATAGAGATTTTGCGTTAGAATTTTTAAGCGACGCGTCTATCAGCATGATGCATTTAAGCCGCTTCTGTGAGGAAATTATTTTATGGGCAAGTCAGGAATTTGCTTTTATTGACTTAGACGATGCCTATAGTACAGGCAGCAGTATCATGCCTCAGAAGAAAAACCCAGACGTGGCTGAATTGGTTCGCGGCAAAACTGGTCGTGTTTATGGAGCCCTTTTTGGCCTGCTGACAACAATGAAGGGGCTTCCGCTTGCATACAATAAAGATATGCAGGA